>NZ_JBVJLD010000046.1:0-13399 GCF_055584905.1 Kitasatospora sp. NPDC088742
GCAGAACAACCTGCGCGGCGAGCTGACGCTGCCCGGGGTGGTGGCGGAGACCGAGGTGCTGCGCACCGGCGCCGCCCGGTTCGAGCTGCTGCTGGAGGCCGCGGAGCGGCCGGACGGCGGGCTCGCCCTGGTGCTGGAGTACCGGAGCGAGGTCTTCGACCGGGTGGTGGCGGAGTGGTTCGCCGACGCGCTGGTGGCCGTTCTGGCGGCGATGGCCGCCGACCCGGGGGCCCGGCTCTCGGCCCTGGTGCTGCCCGGACTCCCGGACGGTGCCGTTCCGGTGGCCGCTCACGCGGCCGAGGCCGTGGCCGGAGCGGACGAACCTCCGCACGGCGGGCTGGAGCGACGGCTCGCCGAGGTCTGGGCTGAGGTGCTCGGGCTCGAACGGGTCGGCCGGCACGAGGACTTCTTCGCGCTCGGTGGCAACTCGCTGCGCGCGGTCCGCGCGGCCGCCCGGATCACCACCGCGGTGGGACGGCCGGTCACCACCGTCCAGCTGTTCGCCGCCCCGACCGTGGCCCGACTGGCGGAGCAGCTCGCCGGCCGGCCCGACGGACCGTCAGCCGCCCTCCCCGCCACGGTCATCCCGCGCATCCCCCGCATTCCCCGGAGCCGTACCGGACCGACCTCCACCCCCGCATCCGCCCCCACCGGCGAGGAGTGAGCCACCACCCATGGACATCAGCGTGATGTTCTTCGGCGCCGACGACGCCGGAGGCGACACCGACCACGCCGCCACGTACCGCGACATCCTGGCCGTCGCCAGGGAGGCCGACCGCCTCGGGCTGACCGCCGTCTGGACGCCGGAGCGGCACTTCCAGCAGGTCGGCCAGGTCTTCCCGAGCCCGCCGGTGCTGAGCGCGGCCATCGCGGCCACCACCGAGCGGATCGGGATCCGGGCGGGCAGCGTGGTGCTGCCGCTGCACCACCCGCTACGGGTGGCCGAGGACTGGGCGGTGGTGGACAACATCTCGTCCGGCCGGGTCGGCCTCTCGGTCGCCACCGGCTGGCACTCCACCGACTTCGTCCTGGCCCCCGACCACTACGCCGACCGCCGGGAGCGCGCCCTGCGCGACATCCCGCTGCTGCGCCGGCTCTGGGCGGGGGAGGAGGTGGAGTACCCCGACGGCACCGGGAAGCCGGTTGCGGTCCGGCCCCAACCCCGGCCGTTCTCATCGCGGTTGCCGATCTGGATCACCAGCTCGGGCAACCCGGAGACCTGGGTCACGGCCGGTGGCCTGCGCACCAACGTGCTGGCCGCCACCATCGGCCAGAGCCGGGAGCAGCTGGCGGAGAAGATCCGCCGCTACCGCGAGGCGTACGCCGCGGCGCCCGAACAGCTCGGCACCACCGAACGCGGCACCGTGACGCTGATGGCGCACACCTACGTCGGCGAGGACGACGCCGAGGCCGTCCGGACTGCCGGTGGACCGCTCCGCTCCTACCTCAAGTCCTACGTGGCGCAGACCGCCGCGAACCGCGCCGACGACGGCCGGGCCGCCGCCCTCACCCCCGAACAGACCGACCAGCTGGCCGAGTTCGCGCTCCGCCGGTACCTGGACTGGGGCGGGCTGCTCGGCTCGCCCGACCGCTGCCGCCGCATCCTGGCGGACCTGCGTGACCTGGGCTGCGACGAGGTGGCCTGCTTCATCGACTTCGGCCTCGGCAGGGACGAGGTACTGGCCGGGCTCCACCGGCTGGCCGGACTCCGGAAGGACATCTGACGCATGAACAGCTCGATGGCCGCCCGCTTCGCCGCGCTCAGCAGCGGGCAGCGGGTGAAGCTGCTCGCCCGGCTGGCCGAGGCCGGCCGGCTCGGCGAGATCCCGGACGTGGTGCCCAGGCGCGACGAGCAGGACGGCCCGGTCCGGCTCAGCCCGGCCCAGGAGGACCTCTGGGTCTACGAGTCGCTCTATCCGGAGAGCGCCGCGCTGAACCTGTGCTGCGCCTACCACTTCGACACCCCGGTCCGGGCCGAGGACCTGGAGCGGGCGCTGACCGTCGTGCAGGAGCAGCACGACATCCTGCGGATGCGGATCTCCGGCGAGGCCGGTGACCTGCGGATCGCCTTCCCGCCGGCGCAGCCCTTCGTGCTGGAGCGGGTGGATCTGCGCGCCACCGGCCGGACCCTCGAGGAGTACCTCGCCGAGTTCAGCCGGGGCACCTTCGACCTGGCGCGGGACCGGCTGATCCAGGGCCGGTTCGTCACCGTGGACGAGGGCCGCTCCACCCTGGTGCTGCGGCTGCACCACATCGCCACCGACTGGTGGTCCTTCGACGTGCTGCACACCGAGTTCACCGAGGCCTACCAGGCGGTCCGGGACGGAAGGCCGCTCGGCAAGGCCCGACCCGAGATCCAGTACGCCGACTTCGCCTCCTGGCAGCGGGAGTTGGAGAGCTCCGGCGTCTTCGAGGCCCAACTCGGCTTCTGGCGGCGCTACCTGGGCGAGCCACCCGCCCCGCTGACGGTCGGCCGGGTGGGCCGGGCGCTCACTCCGGGGGAGGGGCGGCCGGGCATCCGCCAAGTGCCGTTCCACGTCGGGACGGAGACCGAGGCGGTGGTCCGGGCCTTCGCCCGTGAGCACGGCGCCAGCGTCTACCACGTGCTGATGAGCGCCTTCGCGGTGCTGGCCCACCGCCTCAGCGGGCAGCGCGACCTGGTGCTCGGCACCCCGACCGCCAACCGCTCGGCCAAGGGGCTGGAGCGGGTGATCGGCTACGTGATGAACTCGGTGCCGACCCGCTGGCGGATCGGTCCGGAGAGCACGTTCGCCGAGCTGGTGGCCCGGTTCGCCGCCGAGTTCCCCTCGGTGCTGGCGCACGCCGACCTGCCGGTCGGACGGATCGTCACCGCGCTGGACCCGGAGCGGGTGCCGGGCCGGTCGCCGCTGTTCCAATGGGTGTTCATGCACCTGCCCCGGCAGGAGAGCGTCCGGCGACTGCGCGAGATCGCCGAGCCGGAGCGGATCCACACCGGCGGCGAGCACGACGTGGTCGGCATCATGCGGGACGTCGAGGACGGCATCACCGGCACCCTGGAGATCCGCACCGACCTCTACCCGCCGGAGCTGGTCCAGCACTGGGCGGACGCCTTCACCACCCTGCTGGCCGGGCTGCTGGCCGCTCCGGACGCGCCGGTCGACCGGATCGAGCTGCTGAGCGCGCCCGAGCGGGCCGGCCTGCTCTCCGCCGAGGAGAGCACCGCCGGGCCCGACTCCCTGGCCACGCTGCTCGACCGGCAGGCCTCCGCCACTCCGGACGCCCTCGCGATGGACGGCGAAGTCCGGCTCAGCTACGCCGAGTTGAACGAGCGGGTGGGTCGGCTGGCCGGTGCGCTGGCGGCCCGGGGGCTCGGGCCGGAACAGCTGGCCGCCGTGGTCCTGGGCCGTTCGGCCGCCACCCTGACCGCCCTGCTGGCGGTCCAGCGGGCCGGTGCCGCCTACCTGCCGGTCGACCCCGACCACCCGGCCGAGCGGATCGCCTTCCTGCTGGCCGACGCCGCGCCGGTGCTGCTGGTCACCGACCGGGAGACCGCCGCCACCCTGCCGCCCACCGAGGTCCCGCTCTTCCTGCTCGACGAAGAGGACCGGCAGCGGGCCGAGGTGCTCCCGCCCGCACCGGTGCGGGCCGACGGCCTCGGCTACGTCATCCACACCTCCGGCTCCACCGGCCGGCCGAAGGGCGTTCTGGTGGAGCACCGGGGCATCGCCGCCCTCACCGAGGCGCTGACCGGCCGGTTCGGGCTCGCCCCCGGCGCACGGGTGCTCCAACTCGGCTCGCCGAGCTTCGACATCACGGTGATCGAGCTCTGCCTGGCCCTCGGCTCCGGTGCCACCCTGGTCCTCCCGCCGCCCGGCCCGCTGGTCGGCACCGAGCTGAGCACGTTCCTGACGGAGCAGCGGATCTCCTGCGCGATGGTGCCCCCGACGGTGCTGGGCGCGGTCCCGGCCGGGGCGTACCCGGAGCTGACCGTGCTCGGCCTCGGCGGCGACGCCTGCCCGCCCGAACTGGTCGCCGCCTGGGCCCGCCCGGGCCGGCGCGTGCTCAACCTCTACGGCCCGACCGAGGCGACCGCCGCGGTGACCGTCAGCGATCCGCTGACCCCCGGCCCCGCCGTCCCGCCGATCGGCCGCGCCTTCCCCGGTGCCCGGGTGTACCTGCTGGACGGGCGGCTGCGCCCGGTGCCGGCCGGCGTCCCCGGCGAGCTCTACCTCGGCGGCGGGGCGGTCGCGCGCGGCTACCTGGGCCGCCCGGGCCTGACCGCCGAGCGCTTCCTGGCCGACCCGTACGGTGCCCCCGGCGCCCGGATGTACCGCACCGGGGACCTGGCGCTGCGCCGGGCCGACGGCCAGCTGGACTTCCTCGGCCGCGGCGACGACCAGGTCAAGCTGCGCGGTCTGCGGATCGAGCCCGGCGAGGCGGCGGCCGTGCTGGCCGCCCACCCCGACGTGGCCCGGGCCGTGGTGGTGCCGCGGGACGGCCGGCTGGTCGGCTACGTGGTGCCGGAGTCCGGCGCCGCCCTCGACCTCGCCGCGCTCACCGCGCACGCGGTGGCCGCGCTCCCGGCCCATCTGGTGCCGAGCGCGCTGGTCCCGCTGGAGGCCCTGCCGGTCACCGTGCACGGCAAGCTGGACCGGGCCGCGCTGCCCGCCCCCGCGACCGGGCCGCGCGAGGGCGGCCGGGCGGCCGCCGGCGCGGCGGAGGAGCTGCTCTGCGGGCTCTTCGCCGAGCTGCTCGGCGCGCCGGGCGCCGGCCCCGAGGACGGCTTCTTCGAGCTGGGCGGTGACTCCATCCTGGCGATCCAGCTGGTCTCCCGGGCCCGGGCCGCCGGCCTCGGCCTGACGCCCCGTGACGTCTTCACCGCCCGTACCCCCGCCGCGCTCGCCCTGCTCGCCGGGCCGGTCGCCACCGGCCCGGCGGAGGACCCGCAGGAGGGCACCCTGCCCGCCACCCCCGTGCTGCACTGGTGGCGGGAGCAGGACGCCCGCCTGGAGACCTTCACCATGTCCGCCCGGCTCCCGGCCCCGGCCGGACTGGACGGGGACCGGGCGGCGGCCGCGCTGCGCGCCCTGACGGCCCGTCACGGCATGCTGCGGATGCGGCTGACGGCCGACGGCCGGATCGAGGTTCCCGGGGCGGAGCTGGAGCCCGGGCTCACCCGGGTGGACGCCGCCGGCCTGACCGACCTGGAGCTGCGCGCGGACGCGGAGGAACGGGCCGCCGCCACCGCCCTGGACCCGCGCGAGGGGCGGGTGCTGGCCGCCACCTGGTACGACCGGGGGCCGGAGCACGACGGCCGTCTGCTGCTCTCCGTGCACCACTTCGCGGTGGACGGCGTCTCCTGGCGGATCCTGGCCGAGGAACTCGCCGTGCTGCTGGCCGATCCGGCCGCCGAGCTGCCGCCGACCGGTACCTCGTTCCGCCGCTGGTCGCAGCTGCTGACCGACGGCGCCGAGGCCGCCTTGGCCGAACTCCCCTACTGGCAGGAGGTCCTGGCCGGCGCCGAGCGGCCGGTCCGCCGCCCCGGACGGGAGCGGACGGTGCACCGGGCCGAGCTGTCGCCCGAGACCACCGCCCAGGTGCTGACCGCCGTCCCGGCCGCCTTCCGCTGCGGACCGAACGAGGTGCTGCTGACCGCCCTGCTGGCCGCCGCCCTGCGGCAGCGCGGCGAAGGCACCTCCCTGCTGGCCGAGTTGGAGGGGCACGGCCGGGAGAGCGAGGCGCCGGACGTCGACCTGTCCGGCACGGTCGGCTGGTTCACCAGCCAGTACCCCGTCCGGCTGGACGCCGGCCCGGCCGGCGCCGCCGCCTTCTGGCGCGGCGGCCGGGAGCCCGGCACCGCCCTCCAGCTGGTCAAGGACCACCTGCGGGCCGTCCCCGGCGGCGGCCTCGGCTACGGGCGGCTGCGCCACCTGCACCCGGCGGCCGGGCCGCTGCTGGCGGCCCTCCCCGAGCCCGGACTGCGTTTCAACTACCTGGGCCGGACCGGTGTTTCGGGTGGCGGCCTGGAGCTGCTGGACGCGGGCGACGGGCTGCCGCTCGCCCACCCGGTCGAGCTGGACGCGGTGGCCGAGACCGGCCCGGACGGCCGCGAACGGCTGGTCGCCGCCTGGTCCTACGACCCCGCGCTGGCGCCCGGGGTGCCGGAGCTGGCCGAGGGCTGGTTCGAGGCGCTCGCGGTGCTGGCCGCGCACGCCGCCGAGCAGGGGGCGGGCGGGGCCAGCAGCTCCGACTTCCCGCTGGTCGAACTGAGCCAGGACCAGATCGCCCTGCTGGAGGACGACTTCGACGCCGAGGGGGACTGGTGAACCGGATCGCCGACATCCTGCCCGCCACTCCGACCCAGGAGGGCCTGCTCTACCAGACCCTGCTGGAGCCGGACGGGCCGGACGTGTACCTGGTGCAGGCCCGCTTCGACCTGCCCGGCCGGGCGGAGGGGGGCGCGGCGGTCGACGCGGCGGCGCTCCGCCGGGCGCTGGCGGCCCTGCTGGAACGCCACCCGAACCTGCGCGGCTGCTTCCGCCACAAGGGCGTGGACCGCCCGGTGCTGCTGGTCCCGCAGCGGGTGACCGTCCCGTGGCGCGAGGTCGACCTCTCCGGGCAGGCCGGCGCCGAGGCCGGGCTGGCGCGGCTGCTGGAGCAGGACCGGGCCGTCCGCTTCGACCTGGGCCGCCCGCCGCTGCTGCGCGCCCTGCTGGCGCACCTGCCAGGTGGTGCGTCGGCGCTGGTGCTGACGATCCACCACATCCTGGTGGACGGCTGGTCGATGCCGGTGCTGGCCGAGGAGTTGGCCGCGCTGTACGCGGGCGGGCAGCCCCTGCCGCCCGCCCCGTACAAGGAGTACCTGGCCTGGCTGCGCCGCCAGGACGAGGCGGTGGCGGCCGAGGCCTGGCGGGAGGCGCTGAGCGGCGCCGAGCCGACCAGGGTCGCGTCCGACGGGCCCGGCAGGCCTGGTCGGTCCGCCGGCTCCGGCGGGGCCGGTCCGCTGCCCGGCGTGGTGGACCTCGAACTGCCGCCCGGGCTGGGCGAGTTGCTCCGGACCCGGGCCCGCGCGGCCGGCGTCACGCTCAACACCCTCACCCAGGCCGCCTGGGCCCTGGTGCTGGCCCGTACCACCGGCTCCGAGGACGTGGTGTTCGGTGCGGTGGTCTCCGGCCGCCCGGCCGAACTGCCGGGCGTGGAGCGGATGGTCGGCCTGTTCATCAACACCGTGCCGGTCCGGGTCCGGCTCCGGGCCGAGGAGCCGGTGGAAGCCCTGCTGGCCCGGATCCAGCAGGAGCAACTGCGGCTCGCCCCGTACCACCAGGTGCGGCTGGCCGAGGTGCAGCAGGCCGCCGGTGCCGGTGAACTCTTCGACACCGTCCTGGCGTTCGAGAACTACCCGCGCCCCGAGGAGGCCGCCGAAGGCCCCCGGCTGACCGATGTCCGGGACGCCACCCACTACCCCGTCACGCTGGCGGTGGTGGTCGGTGAGCGGATCCTGCTCCGGCTGGCCCACCGTCCCGACCGGATCGGCCGGGACGGGGCGGAGCGGCTGGTGGCCCGGCTGGTCCGGGCCCTGGAGCAGCTGGCCTCGGAGCGACCGGCCGCCGGGACGGTCGGTGAGTTGGACGTCCTCCCGTCGGTGGAACGGGAGTTGCTCGCCTCCTTCCACGGCCGGCCCCGCCCGGAGAGCGGGCTGAGCCTGCCGGAGCTGCACGCCCGGCGGGTGGCCGCCGCTCCCGACTCCCCGGCCCTGGTGGCCGGCCCGCTGGTGCTCACCCATGCCGAACTGGCTGCCCGGGCCGAGGACCTGGCGTCCCGGCTGGTGGCGGCCGGGGTGCTGCCCGGCGCGCCGGTGGCGCTGCTCCTGGACCGCTCGCCCGAGCTGGTGGTGGCCCAGCTCGCGGTGGTCCGGGCCGGTGGCCACTACGTCCCGCTCGACCCGGCGCAGCCGCCCGCCCGGCTGGCCCGGCTGCTCGCCGACACCGGCGCCCGCCTGCTGCTGGCCGGACGGGCGCCCGACTGGCTGCCCGGGTCCGTGCGGGTGCTGGACCCCGCCGCCCCGGCGGAGCGGACCGCCGTCACCCTGCCGACGGTGGGCCCGGACACCGCCGCCTACGTGATGCACACCTCCGGCTCCACCGGTACGCCCAAGGGCGTGGTCACCACCCACCGGAACGTGGCCGAACTCGCCGCCGACTCCTGCTTCGACCCGGCCGCCCACCGCCGGGTGCTGCTGCACAGCCCGCACGGCTTCGACGCCGCCACCTACGAGCTCTGGGTGCCGCTGCTGAACGGCGGCACCGTGGTGCTGGCCCCGCCCGTGCGGCTCACCCCGGGGCTGCTGCGCGAGCTGATCGCCGAACACCGGCTCACCGCCGTCTGGTTGACGGCCGAGCTGTTCCGCACGGTGGCCGAGCTGGACCCCGGAGCCCTGGCCGGGCTGCGCGAGGTCTGGGCGGGCGGTGACGTGCTCGATCCGGAGGCCGTCCGGCTGGTCCGCGCGCACTGCCCGGACACCACGGTGGTGAACGGCTACGGGCCGACCGAGAGCACCACCTTCGCCGCCACCCACCGGGCCGGCCCCGGGGACGGCCCCGGCCCGCTGCCGATCGGCCGTCCGCTCGACAACTCCCGTTCCTACGTGCTGGATCCGCTGCTCCGCCCGGCCCCGGTCGGCACCGTCGGCGAACTCCACCTGGCCGGCACCGGCCTGGCCCGGGGCTACCTGGACCGGCCGGGCCTGACCGCCGAACGCTTCGTCGCCGACCCGTACGGGCCGCCCGGCACCCGGATGTACCGCACGGGGGACCTGGCCCGCTGGACGGCCGACGGCGAGCTGGAGTTCGCCGGCCGGGCCGACGGACAGGTGAAGATCCGGGGCCACCGGGTCGAACCCGCCGAGACCGAGGCCGTACTCACCCGCGCCCCGGGCGTGGAGCGTGCCGTGGTGCTGCCCCGGCCCGACCCGGCCGGCGGCCGCCGCCTGGTCGCCTACCTGGTCCCCACCGATGACCCGGCGGCCACCGAGGGGGCGGAACCCGCCGACGGCGCGGTGACCGCGGTCGATCTGGCCGCCGTCCGCCGCCACGCCGCCGAGCAGCTGCCCGCCCATCTCCTCCCCGCCGCCTATCTGGTGCTCCGTCACCTGCCGCTCACCGCCCACGGCAAGCTGGACCGTGCCGCGCTCCCGCTCCCCGGGGCCCCGGCCCCCGTGGCGCTCGCGCCGCGCACCCCGCGCGAGCGGGTGATCTGCGACCTGTTCGCCCGCGTGCTGGGTCTGCCGGCGGTCGGGCCGGACACCGACTTCTTCGCGGCCGGCGGCCACTCGCTGACGGCCATGCGGCTGTCGGCCGCCGTGGAGTCGGCGCTCGGTGTCCGGCTGCCGATCAGCGTGCTGCTCGAGGCGCCGACGCCGGGCGGACTGGCCGACCGGCTCGACGGCGCGGGTCCGATCGCCGACGACAGCGCCGCCCCGCTGCTCACCCTGCGGGCCGGTGGCACCCGCACTCCGCTGATCTGCCTGCACGCCGGGATGGGCTTCGGCTGGGGGTACACCGGTCTGCTGGGCCACCTCGCTCCCGGCCGGCCGATGTACACCGTCCAGTCCGCCGCCCTGCTCGGCTCCACCCGCCGCCCCGGCAGCATGCGCGAACTCGCTCTGGAGTACCTGGAGTTGATCCGCAAGGTGCAGCCGGAGGGCCCGTACCTGCTGATCGGTCACTCCTTCGGCGGCCTGATGGCCTACGAGATCGCCGCCCTGCTGCGCGAGCAGGGCGAACCGGTCGGTCTGGTCGGCGCGCTCGACACCTTCCCGCTCGCCGAGACCGGCATCGAGCAGCAGGTGTCCCCGGAGTTCGTCGAGCAGGAGACCCTGCGGATCCTGCTCCGCAACGGCTCCCCGGGCTTCGTGCCCGGGGACGGGCCGCTGTCCCGAGCCGAGGCCTTCGCCGAAGTACGGTCCGTCTACGGGCCGTTCGGTGGCTGGAGCGACCGGCGGCTGAACGCGCTGGTCGACATGCGCAGCCGGTACATCGAGCTCTCGCAGAGCTACCGCCCGCCCGCCTTCGACGGTGTGGTGGACCTGTTCTCGGCCACCGCCGAGCCGGACGGCGTGAGTTCGCGGACCAAGGCCGACGCCTGGCTGGCCGGTGCGGCCGAGGTCCGGGTGCACGACATCGACTGCAACCACAGCGAGATCGTCCGCCCCGGCCCGTCGGCCGAGGTCGCCGCCGCCCTCGCCCCGATCCTCAGGGAGTTCTGACCGATGCCGCCCGCCGATCACCAGTCCGCCGATCACCAGTCCGCCGAGCACCGGCCCGTCCCGCCGCCGGAGGAGTACGAGTTCCCGGTCTCGCCCGCCCAGGCCCGGCTGCTGGTGCTGGACCGGATGCACCCCGGCAGCGCCCAGTACCACGTACCGGCCGCCTTCGCGGTGGACGGCCCGTTCGACCTGCCCGCCTTCACCCGCGCGCTGGACGCGCTGGTGGCCCGGCACGAGTCGCTGCGCACCTCGCTGCGCGTCGAGGACGGCGAGTGCCGGCAGGTGGTCGCCGAACGGGCCGGGGTCGAGGTCCGGTTCGGCCAGGTCGAGTCCCTGGCCCAGGCCCGCCCGGTGATGCTGGCCGAGGCCGCCCGGCCGTTCGACCTGGCGCGTGGCCCGCTGCTGCGCTGCACCGTCTACACGGTGGACGGCGGCGGCCACCTGCTGCTGCTGACGGTCCATCACGCGGTCTGCGACGGCTGGTCGCTCCAGCTGATGCTGGCCGAACTCGGCGCGCTGCACCGGGGCGAGGAGCTGGAACCGCTGCCGCTCCAGTACCCGGACTACGCCGCCTGGCAGCGGGAACGGCAGGAGAGCGGCGGCTTCGACGCCTCGGTCGGTCACTGGCGCGAGCAGCTGGCCGGTGCACCCGCCACCCTGGAGCTGCCCACCGACCGTCCGCGTCCCGCCGTGCAGTCGGCCGAGGGCGGGGCCGAGCGCTTCGTGCTGACCGAGGCCGTCCGGACCCGGTTGGCCGGGCTCGCCCGCAGCCGGGGCACCACCCCCTTCACCGTGCTGTTCGCCGCCTACCACGCCTTCCTGGCCCGGATCTCCGGCCGCCGCGACCTGGTGGTCGGCTTCCCGGTCTCCGGCCGGGACCTGCCCGAACTCCAGGGCATGGTCGGCATGTTGACCAACACCCTGGCGCTGCGCACCGAGCTGGACGACCGCCTCTCGTTCCACCGCCTGGTGGACTCGCTGAGGGAGCGGCTGGACTCCTCCCGCCCGTACCAGGACGCGCCGTTCGGCGCCGTGGTGGACGCCGTCGCGCCCGGTCGGCAGCTCAGCCACGACCCGGTGGTACAGGTGATGTTCGCCTACGACGACGACACCGAGCTCCGGCTGGACCTGCCCTGGGTGCGCACCGAGCGGATCGAACTGCTGCTGCCGGACGCCAAGTTCGATCTGATGCTGTACGTCGAGCGGCTGGGCGAGGACCTGGTGGCCCGGTTCTTCCACCGCACCGACCTGTTCGACCCGGAGACCGTCCGGGCCTGGGTGCGCAGCTTCCAGGAGTTGCTGGACGGTCTGCTGGACCGTCCCGACCGGCCGATCGCCGAGATCGGCATGCTGCCCGCCGAAGACCGCCACCGCATCCTGCGCGAGTGGAACGCCACCGGCACCCCCACCACCGACCGCCTGGTGCCCGACCTGGTGGCCGAGCGCGCCGCCGAGCGCCCGGGAGCCCTCGCGCTGGTCGCGGGGAGCACCACCCTCACCTACCGTCAACTCCTGGACCGGGCGGACGAGCTGGCGGACCGCCTGCGCGCCGCCGGGATCGGCGTCGGGGTGCCGGTCGGGCTCTGCCTGCCGCGCACCGCCGAGATGGCCGTCGCGGCCCTCGCGGTGCTCCGGGCCGGCGGCGCCTACCTGCCGCTGGACCCGGAGCAGCCCCCGGCCCGGCTGGCCCACATGCTCACCGAGGCCGGCGCCGCCCTGGTGCTGACCACCGCGGCGACCGCCGAGCGGGTCTCGGGCCTGGGCGTCCAGGTCGGCGTGCTCGGCGGGCACGGGCCCGAACTCGCCGCCGCGGCACGGCCGGTGGGCGAGCCCGGCCCGGGCGACCTGGCCTACGTGCTCTACACCTCGGGCTCCACCGGCATCCCCAAGGGCGTGGCGGTCGAGCACCGCGCTCTGACCAACCTGGCTACCGCAGTCCGTCAGCAGTTCCCGGTGACGGAGGCCGACCGGGTGCTCCAGTACGTCTCCTTCGGCTTCGACGTGGCCGTCTCCGACCTGTTCTTCACCTGGGTGGCCGGAGCCGAGCTGCACCTCGCCGAGGAGGACGAACGGCTCGGCGAGGCCCTGTTCGCCCGCCTTCGCGACTCGCACGCCAGTTACGCCTTCCTGCCGCCCTCGGCCGCCATGTCGCTGCCCTGCCCGCCCGGCGCGCTGCCCGAACTGCGCACCCTGGCCGTCGGCGGCGAGGCCTGCCCGCCCGAGCTGGTCACCCGCTGGGCGGTGGACAGCCGCCGCCTGCTGGACGCGTACGGGCCGAGCGAGAACACCGTCTACTCCACCATCGCCGCCCTGCTCCCCGGGGAGCAGGTGGTGATCGGCCGCCCGGTCGCCAACACCCGGGCCTACGTGCTGGATCCGCTGCTGCGCGCGGTGCCGGTCGGCGTGGCCGGCGAGATCTACCTGGCCGGTGACAGCCTGGCCCGGGGCTACCAGGGCCGGCCGGGCCTGACCGCCGAGCGGTTCGTCGCCGACCCGTACGGCCCGCCCGGCTCCCGGATGTACCGCTCGGGCGACCTGGGCCGCTTCGACGCCGGGGGCACCTTGAGCTACCTCGGCCGGGTGGACAGCCAGGTCAAGGTGCGCGGCTTCCGGGTCGAGCTCGGCGAGATCGAGACCGTGCTGGCCGCCCACCCGGACGTCTCGCGGGCCGCCGCCACCGTCTTCGGCACCGGCGCGGACCGCCGGCTGGCCGGCTACGCGGTGCCCGCCGATCCGGCGGTGGCCCCGGCCCTGGCCGAGCTGCGCGGCTGGCTGGCCGGACGCCTGCCCGGCTACATGGTGCCGGAGACCCTCCAGCTGCTTCCGGAGCTGCCGCTCAACCGCTCGGGCAAGGTCGACCGGGCCCGGCTGCCCGAACCCTCGGGCGCCCGGCCCGAGTCGGAGCGTCCGTACACCGCCCCGCAGGGACCCACCGAGCTGATGCTGGCCGGTCTCTGGGCCGCCGTCCTGGGGCTGGACCGGGTCGGGGCGCACGACAACTTCTTCGAGCTGGGCGGCAATTCGATCCGCCTGCTCGCCGTCCAGACCGCGCTGCGCGAGCGGGGCCACCCCGGCCTCGGCCTGGTGGACCTCTTCCGTCACCCGGACATCGCCACCCTCGCACGGCAGCTGGACGGTGCCGGCACCGGTGAG
>NZ_JBVJLD010000046.1:13495-70721 GCF_055584905.1 Kitasatospora sp. NPDC088742
GAGGCCGCGGCCGGCCGCGGCCAGGCCCGGCGCGACCGCCTCGCCGCCGCCCGGGCCCGTACCGGCACCCGCACGAACGCAGACCACCCGAAGGGACACCAGGAATGACCACCGACGCATCGACCGTGGCGATCGTGGGGATGGCCGGCCGCTTCCCCGGCGCCCGCGACCTCACCGAGTACTGGGCCAACCTGCTGGGCGGGATCTGCTCCATCACCGACTTCGACCCGGCCCGGCTGCGCGCCGCCGGAGTCCCGGAGGAGGAGCTGGCCCACCCCGACTACGTCCCGGCCAAGGGCTTCCTGGCGGACGCCGACCGCTTCGACGCCGAGCTGTTCGGCTTCAACCGCACCGAGGCCGCCGTCCTGGACCCGCAGCACCGGCTGCTGCTGGAGACGGCCTGGAACGCCCTGGAGGACGCCGGCTACGACCCGCTCCGTCCGCCCGCCCGCACCGGCGTCTACGTCGGCGGCGGCGCGACCGAGCACCACCTGGCCGTCCAGACCGACCGGAAGCTCGCGGCCGAGCTCGGCGGCCTCCAGCTGCGGATCCTGACCGACCGTGAGTTCCTGGCCCCCTGGATCTCCTACCGGCTCGGCCTGGACGGCCCCAGCCTGAACGTGCAGACCGCCTGCTCCACCTCGCTGACCGCCGTCCACCTCGCGGTGCAGGCGCTACTGCTCGGCGAGTGCGACGCGGCCCTGGCCGGCGGGGTCTCGGTGGACACCGTCGAACCGCGCGGCTACCGCCACCGGGAGGGCGACGTCTTCTCGCCCGACGGCCGTTGCCGCCCCTTCGACGAGCGCTCCGCCGGTACGGTCACCGGCAACGGCGTCGGCCTGGTGCTGCTCAGGCGCCTCGAGGACGCGCTCGCCGACGGTGATCCCGTGCACGCCGTGATCCGGGGCAGCGCCGTCACCAACGACGGATCGGCCAAGGTCGGCTTCACCGCCCCGAGCGTGGACCGGCAGAGCGCCGCCATGGTCGAGGCCTGGGCGGCGGCCGGCCTGGAGCCCTCGGACGCCGGCTACCTGGAGATGCACGGCACCGCCACCGAACTCGGTGACCGGATCGAACTCGCCGCCGCCACCGCCGCGTTCGGCAAGGCCGCGGACGACAGCGGCACCGGCGCGGTTTGCGGCATCGGCTCGGTGAAGTCCAACCTGGGCCACCTGGACGCGGCAGCCGGCGTGGCCGGTCTGATCAAGGTCGCGCTGATGCTCCGTCACCGCACCCTGGTCCCCACCGTCAACGTCTCCCGCCCGCACCCCGCCCTGCTCGAAACCCCGTTCTCGCTGGTCATGGCGCCCGGCGCCTGGGACGCCCCGGCCGAGGGCCCCCGGCTGGCCGGTCTGAACGGCACCGGCATCGGCGGCACCAACGTCCACCTGGTGCTCGCCGAGGCCCCCGAGGCCCCGCCGCAGCCCGCGCCCACGGGCGCCGTGGTACTGCCGGTCTCCGCCCGTACCCCCGCCCAACTGGCGGAACTGGCAGGCCGGTTGGCCGTCGTGGTGGGCGGTCTCCCACTGGCCGGGGTGGCGCGGACGCTGCGCACCGGCCGGGCCGCCCTGGACGTCCGGGCCCACGTGGTGGCCGCTGACGGAGCGGAGGCGGCCGAGGCGCTCGCCGCCCTGGCCGAGGGGCGGGCCGTCACCACCGACCCGTCCGGCGAGGAGTGGGCCGGCGGTGGCCGGGCCGACTGGCCGGCCCTGCCGCCGGGCACCCGCCGGGTGCACCTGCCGGCCCTGCCGTTCGCGGGCGAGCCGCGCGGTGCCCGCTCACTGTCGGCCCCGTCCGGGGACGGGAGCACCGGAGGGCCCGGCGTCGTGCCCGTCCCGGAGGCTCCCGCCGCGGCGGGAGAGGAGCAGGTGGCCGCCCTGCTGGTCGGCGCGCTGGGCCTCGACGGCCCTGGGGAGTTGGCGGCACAGACCTACTTCGGCGCGGGCGGGGACTCGCTCACCGCGGTCCAGCTGCTCGCCCGCTTCCGGGAGGAGCTCGGCCTCGACGTCCCGCTGGAGCTCTTCCTGGAGCAGCTGACGCTCCGCGAGCTCGTCACCCGGATCGTGGCCGGCCCCGGCGAGGACGACCAGGACGCCCTGCTCGGCTCCCTCCTCGACGAGTTCGAGGCGGGGAACTGAGCAGGGCGTCCTGAGCGGGAGGTGGTCACCGGCGCGCGGGGGTCTCCGCCGGTGACCACCGGTCCGAAGGGGTGCCAGGTGCCCGGCACCCCGCCGGGTCACTTGCCGAGCGCGGCGACGCCGGCCTGGGCGAACTTCTCGTCCAGGTCGCCGGAGGGCGCGCCGGCCACGCCGATGCCCGCGATCGGGGCGCCCTTGTCGGCGACGGGGGCGCCGCCGCCGAGGAAGAGGGTGCCCGGGATGTCCTTCAGGTTCGGGGCCTGGGCGAGCCGCTTGACCAGCTCGGAGGTCGGGGCGTTCCAGGAGACGGCGGTGAAGGCCTTGCGCTCGGCCGACTCGTAGGACTGCGGGCCGGCGCCGTCGCCGCGCAGGGTGACCACGGTGTTCCCGTTGCGGTCGACCACCGCGACGGAGACCCGCTGGTTCTCCTTCTTCGCGGCGTCCAGCGCGGCCTGGGCGGCCTTGGTGGCGGCCTCGACGGTCAGGTGGGTGCTGGTGAAGGTGTCGTTCTTCTTCACGTCGGCGGCCTGCACGGCCTGGGTGGTCCCGGCGGTGTCGTTCTTCGGCGCGGCGGTCGCGGAGAGCGCGCCGAAGGTGCCGGCCCCGGCCACCGCGAGGACGGCGGCACCGGTCAGGACACGGACCCGAACAGTCTTCTTCTGCATGCCAGTTGCTCCACTCAGGATCTGGGGGGAACCACCGGCTCCCGCTCTCTGTACCGATCCTCGCCCCGAAGTCACCCGCTTCCCGTCGACGCCCCGGCCGACCCGGGGGTCATCCGATCGGCTGACCCCCCACCACCCACCCGGTCGGCCGCGGACGCGCCGCCGGACACGCCGCCGGGCGGGCGAGGGCACGCACCGCACCCGCACGGGGCGGATACTGCGAGAGACAAGCCCCAGGCCCTTGGGCCCGAGCGGCCCTTCGAACCAGCAGGGACGGAGCCATGCGCGAGAACCCCGAGAATCCCGAGTTCCCCGAGGACTACGACGACTTCGAGGCGGAGGCGGCGCCGGCCGTCCAGGAGGCGGTGGACGCCGAGCGCGACGCCGCCGACCACGTGGGGGACGACTACGAGCAGCTGCGGGAGCGCCGGGCGCTCGGCCACGAGGACGTGAACGACGCGGACGCGGCGGAGCAGAGCCGGGTGGTCGACCTGGACGAGGAGGAGTACCGCTGACGGTGGAGGCGGCGCCGGTTCCCGACCGGTCGCCATAACGGGTCAGAAGGTTAGAATCCGGGCATAACTGCCTGGCGTACCGATCGCCGCGCACACCGGCGCGGTGACCGTCCGCCGAACGGAGGTCGACGATGACCAAGCGATCCACGGGCACGATGACCAAGCTCCGGGCCGGCATGCAGGAGATGCTCCAGCGCCGCTCCATGACCGCCGATCCCGGCATGCGGCCGCCGATGACGGGCGGGGGCGGGACGGGCGGCGGCGCCTCCGCCCCGCACTTCGGGGACACCGCCTTCAGCCACGGCGGCCGCCGCTCCTTCGCCGCCCCGGCGATGGCCTCCGGCCCGGCCCACCACGCCGAGCTGCCCGGCCACCGGCACCGGGGAGCGGAGAAGCACTCGGCCCACTGAACCGGCCCCGAGGGGCGGCGCCCGGCATCCGCCGGGTGCCGCCCCTCGTGACGTCCCTCCGCACCGCCCTCTCCGGGGGGCGGTAGGGTCCGAGCGGACCCAACGACTGAAGGAGCGTCATGCCGGAGGAGCTCAAGCCCCGCGAGGAGTGGCTGGCCTCGCTGCCCAGGGCCTACACGGGGGCGGGCTGCCTGCTCACCGACCCGGACGGGCGGGTGCTGATCGTCAAGGCCGGCTACCGGGAGCACTGGCAGTTCCCCGGCGGCACCATCGACCTCGGCGAGGACGGCGCCCGGTGCGCCGCACGTGAGTTGGAGGAGGAGACCGGCATCGTCCGGGAGGCCGGCGCGCTGCTGGCGGTGGCCTGGACCCACCCCTCCGAGGAGCTCGACCACCCGGCCGTGCACTTCCTCTTCGACCTGGGCACCATCGCGGCCGACACCCCGGTCGTGCTGCCCGAGGGCGAGCTGGACGACTGGAAGTGGGCCCCGGCCGAGGAGGCCCTCGAACTGCTCGGCCCCAGCCGCTCGGTGCGGCTGGCCGGCGCCCTGGCGGCCCGTGCGGACGGCCGCACGCGCATCCTGACCAGCCCCAACTCCGGCTTCTGACCGGCGGGTTGGTATAGCCGGCTACTTGCGGAACACGTACGCCGCCGAGACCGGGACGCCGAGGTGCTTGGCCCACTTGGGCTTGAGGGCGGTCCACCGCCCGTCCACCACGGCCTCCCGCATCTCGGCCAGCTGCCAGCCCTCGCCCAGTGCGGCGGTCAGGTGGTCGCTGACCAGGTGCAGGTGGGTGTCGATGGCCAGGTCGGTGCCCTCGGCGGTGGTGAAGTGGGTGGGCATCCCGGCACTCATGATGAACTGCGGGTGCAGGCCGACCAGGACGCAGAGCCCGCCCGGCGCGGCCAGCCGGTACGCCTCCCGGTAGAGCGGGGCCAGCTCCGGCAGGTGCTCGTCCACCAGCGAGGAGATCACCAGTCCGTACTGGCCCCCGGGCAGTCCGGTCCTCGCCAAGTCGCCTTCCAGCAGCGCCCGGTGGGCACCCCGGGCCCGCGCCCTGGCCAGCATCTCGGGGGTCAGGTCCACCCCGTCGACGGCGCCCACCCCGTGGGCCCGCAGCCACGCCCCGGTCCGCCCCGTCCCGCAGCCGAGGTCGGCGGCCTGCTCCAGCGCCGCCCACCGGGGGACGGAGAGCGCCTCCAGCACCGCGAGGTCCATCAGGTCCTTGACGGTGTCCTCGTAGCTCGTGACCCACTGGCCGTAGCCGGTCCGGACGTCCACGGTCGGGTAGTGACGGGTGTCAAAGTCCGCGAATTGCACCATACTTCGCAGTGTTCACGAACCGGTGGCCGAGCTGCCAGCCATTTTCCCGGAGGCCGACGGTGCCGCCGCGAGCCGCCCGGCGCACCGCCGGCTGACCCGCCGTCAGAACAGCCACAGCTCCCGGCCGAGCGTGTCGGTGCAGCGGACCTGGCCGAAGCGCTCGTCCCCGGCGGCCAGGAAGCCCCCGGCCACCCCGGCCAGCACCTCGCGGGCCACCGGGTCGGAGCGGCTCCAGGCGCCGGTCAGGACCAGGGTCTTGCCGTCCAGCTCGGCGCGCTGGATGCGGGCCACGGCGGCGGTCAGCAGTGCCGCGTTGACCTCGTCCAGCTCGGCGGCGGAGAGGTAGGTCTCGCCCGTCCCGGGCCCGCCCTCGGCGGCGGCCAGCCGGCGGCGCAGCTCGGGCAGCCCGTAGCGGCGGACGGCCGCGATCGAGTCCTCCACCGCGACCAGCCAGCGCGGCCCGGGGCTGATCTCCCAGCAGATCTCGTCGTCCACCGGCATCAGCTCGCCGATCCGGGCGTGCCAGAGCTCCGAGCCGTCCGGCGCCCACGGGTCCGGCGGCGCGACCGGCAGCGGGCGGTCCCGTCCGGCCTCCGGCTTGGCGCTCAGGGCCAGGTGGACGGTGTAGCGCAGCGCGTACTCGTCGGCGTCGACCACCCGGACGCCCAGGACGGCCCAGTGCAGCGGGGCCGGGAGGACGAACACCTGCCGCTGGTCCGTCAGGCCCATCGCCCGCAGGGCCGGCGCGAGGTGGTAGCGCATCCCTTCGGCGAAGAGGTCACGGGCAGGCGTCATCGCAGGTCCTTGCAGGTGGGGGAGTGTGGTTCGTGCACCGTCAACGCTAGGTCGGCACCCCGCCCCGCAGCTGCGGGCGAACGGCGCCGGCCGCCGGGCCCTAAGTCCCGCGACCACGGGCCTTTGCGCCCGGTGGGCACCACGCCGCCGTCACGCCGCCCGCGCACCCGCCGTCCGGGGCCGGGCAGGACCGGAGCACCCGAACCGGTCCGGCGCGGGCCCCGGATGGCGGATGATGTGGCGGGTGCACAGCTCCCACCCCCGATCCGGCGGCCCGCCGCCCGACCTCGCCGAGGCCGTCCTGGCAGCGCAGAACGGTGACGAGGAGGCGTTCCGGCTGCTCTTCCGCACGGTCCAGCCCGGCCTGCTGCGCTACCTGCGGGTGCTGGTCGGCGGCGGTCCGGAGGACGCGGAGGACATCGCCTCCGAGACCTGGCTCCAGATAGCCCGCGACCTGGGAGGCTTCCGCGGCGACTCGGACGGCTTCCGGGGCTGGGCGGCGACCATCGCCCGGCACCGGGCCATGGACCACCTGCGCCGGGTCCGCAGGCGGCCGATCGCCGACCTCCCGGAGGAGTACCTCACCGAACTGGCCGCCGCCGAGGACACCGCCGGCAGCGCCGTCTCGGCGGTCTCCACCGCCGACGCGCTGGCCATGATCGCCGAGCTGCCGCCGGACCAGGCCGAGGCGGTGCTGCTCCGGGTGGTGCTCGGCCTGGACGCGCCCGGGGCCGCCGCCGTGCTCGGCAAGCGGGCCGGCACCGTCCGGATGGCCGCCCACCGCGGGCTGCGCCGGCTGGCCAAGCGCCTGGAGGGCGACACCCCGGCCGACGGTCCCGCCGAGGGCTTCCCCGCGCAGCGCCGCACGCTCGCCGAGGCGCCCCGGAGGCCGTCCGCGGCCGGGCAGTCCGCCGCCGAGCAGCCCCCGCCCGGGAAGGGCCGTCCGCTGCGACGGCTCGGCCGGGCGGGCCGCCGCGCGCCGGAGTCCGGACCGGAATCCGGGAAAACCTTTCCGCCGGGTGTGACACCCGAGCAGGCCGTGACGCTGAAGGACATGAGATGAGCACCAACCGATCCCGACGGATCGACCGTGACACCGCCGAGCAGCTGCTCGCCGGTGCCCCGGGCGCCCGCGCGACCGGTCCGGAGCGCCTCGCCGACCGCACGGCCCCGCCGGGCCACGCGGAGCTGGCCGGGCTGCTCGCCTCCGCGGCTGCCCCCGAAGCCGACGGTGGTGAGCAGCCCGGTGAGCGGGCGGCGCTGGCAGCCTTCCGGGCGGTGCGCTCCGACCCGTCCACCGCAACCGCCGGCCGGAGAACGACCGTGAGCACCACCGTCCGGGTACGGGCCTTCAGCGCGAAGGCCCTGCTGACCGCCTGCGCGGCCACCGCCATCGGCGGCGTCGCGGTGGCGGCCGGCACCGGTGGCCTGCCGCACATCCCGGGCCTGCCCGGCGGTGGCGGCAACCAGGCGGTGCACGCCCCCGCGACCCCCGCGGCGTCCTCGGCCACCGTCCCGGGCGGCTCCACCGCGCGGGCCGGCGGCTCCCCGTCGCACCCCGAGCCGCAGGGCTTCGGCGGTTCGCACACCGCGGGTACAGCGCCGTCGCCGTCCACCGTGGGACCGTCCGCCACCGCGACCGCGCCGGCCACTCCCGCCGCTGACCAGCGGGCCGAGCTCTGCCACCAGCTGGCCGAGGCCCTGGCCGCCGGCGGGAAGCGCGGGCTGCTGCTGGCCGACCCCCGGTTCGCTCCGCTGCTGGCCGCGGCCGGCGGCGCCGAGGCGGTGACGGAGTACTGCGCCGCGCCCGGTGCGGCCCGGCCGTCCGCCCCGTCCGCCTCCGAGGACCAGGGCAAGGGCGGCTCCCGGCCCTCCGCCGGCCCGACGCCGTCCGCGACCGCCTCCTCCGGCGTCCACAAGCCGGCCGAGAAGCCCACCGACAAGGCGACCGAGAAGCCCACCGACCGACCCACCGACAAGGCGACCGAGAAGCCCACCGCCAAGCAGGACGCCAAGCCGGCGGAGCAGCTGACCGGAGGACAGCCGGAGCAGGACCGCCGGTGACCCGAAGACGCCGTGCCGACGGTGTGCGGGTCGGTCCTCCCGGAGCCGGACCCCAGCCCCCTCACCAGGATCGGAACCGCAAGTGACCACCAGCCCCCCGGCCAGGGACGCCGCCCCGCAGGCCGCCCCGGCCGCCCCGTCCGCCGGCGCGCGGCCCGACGGACCGGTCTTCGTGGACGCCTCCGGCCGCAGGCAGCGGCTGGTCCGCCGCGCCGGCCGACTGCTCGTCATACCCGCGGCCGGGTACCTGGCCCTGCTGCTCAGCAGTCTGCTCGGCGGGCCGTCCGTGGACGCGCCGTTCCTGCCGCAGCAGCACGCCGAGCGCCCGCCCACCCCGGCCGTCCCCGCCGCCCCGACCCTCGGGGCCACCCCCGGCGCCACCTCCGGGGCCCCGTCCGCACCTGGTTCGGTCAGGCCGCCCGGCTCCACCGGACAGCCGGCCGTGCCGGTCCGCTCCACCCGGACCACCACGGCACCGTCCGCCGCCCCCACCGTCCCCGCGACGGTCCCGCCCGAGCCGTCCACGCCGGTCACCAGCCCGACCGCGGGCCCGCCCGACCCCACCAACACCCCGGGCCACGGCCGCCCCAGTACCGCCCCGAGCCGGAAGCCGAGCAAGAACCCGTGACCACCACCCGTCCCGCCGCAGGCCACCGCTCCCGACGACGCGCCAACGGCAACGGCAACGGCAACGGCCGCGGCCGGGGCCGCCGCGCAGCGGTCCGTCAGGTACCGCTGCGCACCCACTGGCTGTTGCTCACCACCCTGGTGCTCACCCTGGCGGCCGCGCTGCTGATCCAGGGCTGGACCCACGAGCTGTACGGCAGCACCCCCGACGGAGCGGCCACCGCCGGGGGCGACGCCCGCTCGGTGCCCGCCGCGGTCCGGGACGGCGGCCCGGTGATCGACGGCGGTGCGGCGCAGCCCCGGTCGGCCCGCCCGGCCGACCGGACGGTGGCGCTCACCTTCGACGACGGGCCGGACCCGGTCTGGACCCCGAAGATCCTGGACGTGCTCCGCCGGCACCAGGTGGACGCCACCTTCTTCGTGGTCGGCTCCCAGGTGGCCGCCCACCCCGAGCTGGCGCGGCGGATCGTCGCGGAGGGCCACGAGATCGGCGTGCACACCTTCACCCACACCGACCTGGCGGCCGTCCCCGAGTGGCGGCGCTCGCTGGAACTGAGCCAGAGTCAGCTGGCCCTGGCCGGCGCGGTCAGCCGGACCAGCTCGCTGCTGCGGCCCCCGTACTCCTCCTCGGCCGCCGCGCTCACCGACGCCGACTGGGACGCGGTCCGCGGCGTGGGGCGGGCCGGCTACCTGACCGTGCTCACCACCTTGGACAGCGGCGACTGGCGCCGCCCGGGCGTGGACCGGATCGTGGCCGACGCCACCCCGCGCGGCACGGCGGGTGAGATCGTGCTGATGCACGACGCGGGCGGCGACCGCAGCCAGACGGTGGCCGCACTGGACCGGCTGATCCCCGAACTCCAGGCCCGCGGCTACCGGTTCGCCCCGGTCGGTGACGCGCTCGGCCTGCCCCGTCCGATGGCCCCGGCCCCGGCCGGGGACCACTGGCGCGGCCTGGCCCTGCTCGGCGCCCTGACGGCCAGTGAGTGGGTGCTCCGGGTGCTGGGCTGGCTGCTGTACGCGGCCGGCGCGGTCAGCATGCTGCGCGCGGTCGCGGTGCTGGTGGCGGCCCGGCGGCACAAGCGGCTGCGCGACCGCCCGTGGGGGCCGCCGGTGACGGAGCCGGTCAGCGTGATCGTCCCGGCCTACAACGAGCGGGCGGGCATCGAGGCGGCGGTCCGCTCGCTGCTGGCCTCCGACCACCCGGTGGAGGTGATCGTGGTGGACGACGGCTCCACCGACGGCACCGCCGACCTGGTGGAGTCGCTGCGGCTGCCGTACGTCCGGGTGCTCCGGCAGGCCAACGCGGGGAAGCCCGCCGCCCTCAACGCCGGTATCGCCGCCGCGAGTTGTGAGCTGCTGGTGATGGTGGACGGGGACACCGTGTTCGAGCCGGAGGCGGTCCGGATGCTGGTGCAGCCCTTCGCGGACCGCCGGGTGGGCGCTGTCTCCGGCAATGCCAAGGTCGTCAACCGCGGTGGCCTGCTGGGCCGTTGGCAGCACATCGAGTACGTGGTGGGCTTCAACCTGGACCGCCGGCTGTTCGACCTGGCCGAGTGCATGCCGACGGTGCCGGGCGCGGTCGGCGCCTTCCGCCGCTCGGCGCTGCTGCGGCTCGGCGGCGTCGGCGAGTCCACCCTGGCCGAGGACACCGACCTCACCATGGGCCTGTGCCGGGCGGGTTGGCGGGTGGTCTACGAGGAGCGGGCCAGGGCCTGGACGGAGGCCCCGGCCTCGCTCGGCGCGCTCTGGCGCCAGCGCTACCGCTGGTGCTACGGCACCCTCCAGGCGATGTGGAAGCACCGGGGCGCGCTGGCCCAGCGGGGCCAGGCCGGCAAGCTCGGCCGCCGCGGCCTCGGCTACCTGCTGCTGTTCCAGGTGCTGTTGCCGCTGCTGGCCCCGGTGGTGGACGTGTTCGCGCTGTACGGCCTGGTCTTCCTCGACCCGGGCCGCATCATCGGCCTCTGGGCGGCCTTCCTGGCGCTCCAGTTCGCCATGGGCGCCTACGCGTTCCGGCTGGACGGCGAGAAGCTCGGCCCGCTCTGGACGCTCCCGCTCCAGCAGTTCGTCTACCGGCAGCTGATGTACCTGGTGGTGATCCAGTCCGTCTGCACCGCACTGGCCGGCTCCCGGCTGCGCTGGCAGCGGATGCAGCGGTACGGCAGCCTCCAGGTCCCCACCGCTGGCGGCTGACCGTACTCGGGCAACCGCTATGGTGCACGGGTGCGCGGCCACCGGGCCGACTGGTCCGGGTGACGCGGAAGGGGAGTGGTCGGGGTGATCGGCCGGATACTGAACGGGCGTTACGAGCTGGGCGAGGTCCTCGGCGTCGGCGGCATGGCCACCGTGCACCGCGGGTACGACCACCAGCTCGGCCGGCCGGTCGCGGTGAAGCTGCTCAACGGCGGCCTGGCCGACGACCCCCGGTTCGCCGAACGCTTCGCCCAGGAGGCCCAGCACGCCGCCCGCCTGGTGCACCCGAGGATCGTCACGGTCTTCGACTCCGGGGTGGACCAGGGCTCGCCGTACATCGTGATGGAGCTGGTCGACGGCCAGACCCTGGGCCGGCTGATCGCCGACACCACCTGGCTCCCGATCGAGCGGGCGGTCGGGATCGCGGCCGCGGTCTGCGAGGCGCTGGAGGTCGCGCACGCGGCCGGGCTGGTGCACCGGGACATCAAGCCCGGCAACATCATGATCACCCAGGACGGCGGGGTGAAGGTGGTGGACTTCGGGATCGCCCGGGCCGGCTCCTCCGGCGCCCAGCTCACCCAGGCCGCCCAGGTGCTCGGCACCGCCTCCTACCTCTCCCCGGAGCAGGCCACCGCGAGCCCCCTGGACGGCCGCTCCGACCTCTACTCGCTGGGCTGCGTGCTCACCGAGATGCTCACCGGCGCGCCCCCGTTCGGCGGCGACAACTCGGTGGCCATCGCTTACCAGCACGTCGGCGCCCAGCCCGCCCCGCCCTCCTACCGCCGCCCCGGGCTGACCCCCGCGCTGGACACGGTGGTGCTCCGGCTGCTCGCCAAGAACCCGGCCGACCGCCCGGCCGACGCCGCCACCGCCCGGGCCGAACTGCTCGCCGCCGTCCCGCTCCACGGCCCGGCCGACCGCACCAGCGAACTGCTCGCCGCCACCCAGGTGATCCCCCCGGTCGGGCTGACGCCCGGTCAGGTCCCGTACCCCGGCGCGCAGCAGGCGACCTCGGTGCTGCCCCCCGTACCGCACCAGCCCTACGGGGCCCAGCCGTACGGAGCGCAGCCCCACCAGTCCCACCAGCCGTACGAGCCGTACGAGGAGCAGCCCTCCCGGCGCCGGAACCCGCTGCTCTACGCGGGCGCCGGGGTGGCCGCGCTGGCCGGGGCGGCGGTGGTCGTGGTGCTCACCATGGGCGGCCCGGGCAAGAACGCCCCGAAGGCGGCCCCCGGCCCGAGCACGGCCGCCTCCGTTCCGGCGGCCCCCTCGCCGACTCCGACGCCCACCCCGAGCCCCACGCCCTCGGCCAAGGCGAGCCCGAGCGCCAAGCCCTCGCCGACCGCGAAGCCCGGCCCGGGCACCGCACTGTCCGCCCTGCGCGCCGCGGTGGCCCAGGGCGACTTCCAACGGGACCGGGACCGCCAGCAGGACCTGCTGGAGCGCCTGGACGAGGCCTCGGAGGCCCTGAACGACCACCAGCTCGACGACGCCGCGCGCTCCCTGAGGGAGGCTCAGAAGCTGGTCCGCGACCTGGGCAAGCGGCACGCCATCGACGGCGACACCAGCCTCCTCTGGCAGGCCAAGATCGGCGCGGTGCTGGCCCTGGTCGGCTGACCCGCCGTCACCCCCGGTGCCGACGGGCCTCCCGGGCGGAGGACCGGACGGCCAGCCGCTCGTGCAGGCGGCGGCTGACCGTGGTGGCCCCGGCGGTCAGGAAGACCAGGGTGTAGAGGATCTGGAGCATCACCACCACCCGGGCCGACTGCCCGGCCGGGGTGACGTCCCCGAAGCCGACCGTGGCGAGCGTGACGACGGTGAAGTACAGCGCGTCGATCCTGGTCGCCAGCCCGGTGAACTCGCGCGCCAGCGCGTAGTAGGTGGAGGCGAAGACCACCAGGGTGAGCGCGCTGAGCAGCATGATCGCCATCGCCGGCCGCCCGGGCAGCCCGAGGTACTCCCGGCGGATCTCCCGGAGCAGGAGGAGCGCGAGCAGCGTCAGCGCCCCGGTGAAGGTCAGCCAGCTGGACGTCGGGTGGTGCGGGCCGAAGACGCCGAGCGGCAGGGTGAAGTACAGCGTCAGCAGCCCGGCGGCCCCGCCCGCGCCGTACAGCCAGCCCACCCGGTCGAAGCCGGGATCGGGGTCCGTCCCGTCACTCACCGCGGGGCCGCCTCGTCGGGCCGTTCGTCCAGCAGCTCCAGCACCGCCAGCCCGCCCAGGAGGGCGAAGCCGGTCCAGAACACCACCATCGCGGTCGGGTAGCTCCAGAACACCAGCACCAGCGCGGCCGCCGCCACCCCCGTCCACCCCAGCCAGGCCTTGTACCGGTGGACGAGGCGCCCGGCCGGCCCGAGCCGCAGCCCGGCCCGGGCGGCGGTGGTCCGCACGGCGCCGAAGCCCGCCGCCCAGAGCCGCCGCACCGTCCCGGCCCACCGCCCGGCCCCGGTCAGCCAGGCACCGAGCGCGACCAGCACGCCGAGCGCCGCCGCCGCCCGCACGGTGGTCCGCAGGTAGTGCACCAGGGCGTCGAAGACGGCCGCGGCGGCGTCCTGGTTCACCCCGGCCGGGAGCCGGTCCAGGTAGAACGCCCGGCCGGCGGTGAGGGCGAGGCCGAGCACCGCCGCCCCGGCGGCCACCAGCAGCGCGGCGGTGACCAGGGCCCGGCGCCGCCGCCCGGCCAGCAGCACGCCGCCCGCCGCGACCAGTACGGTGAGCACCGGCAGCCAGAAGCCGGCCAGGTCGAGCAGCCGGAACGCGGTGCGGGCCTTCGGGATCGCGTCGGACTGCACCAGGACGTACTCGGTGTGCACCTCGGGGATCCTCGACGCCACGCCGAGCCCCTGGGCGACCAGCCGGTCCTTCACCTGGTCGATCAGCGGCGCCAGGTCCAGCGTCACGGCGTCACCCTGCACCTCGACGGCGCCGCCGCCCTCTCCGGTGAGCAGCCGGTCCACGGCGGCGTGCGCGTTCCGGTTGACGGCCACCCAGACGGTGGCGAAGGCGTCGCTGTCCACCACCTTCTCGACCTGGCCGTGGACGAAGCCGGTCAGGCCGTTGGTCAGGGTGGAGCCGAGGGCGCCGAGGGCCTTGTCCAGCAGCGGCCGGTCGGCGGGGGCGACCTGCTCCAGCAGGGTGTCGACCGGCAGGTACTTCATCACTTCGGCGGTCACCCGGTCGGTCACGGCCGCCCGGACCGCCGGGTCCTCGGCCAGCGGCGCCATGGTGGCCACGTAGCGGTCGGTGTCACCGACCTCGGCCCTGGTCCAGGCGGCCACCACGCTCAGCGGGGTCAGCACGCCGGCCAGCAGCACCAACAGGACGGCGAAGGCGGACCTGACGCGGTGCCGACGGGGCGCCGCCCGCCGTTCCTCCAGCGCGGCGAGCCGCCGTCGCAGCTCCTCGACCTCGGTGGAGCCGGGCGGGTCGGACATCCGTTCCTCCCGGTGTGTGAAGCGGTGCACACCAGGAGATACCAGAACGAATCCGACGGCCAGTCAGACTTCGCCCGGGTACGCCAAAGCACCGGGCCGCCGACCCGTCCCCGGAGGGTCAGGTCGGCGGCCCGGTGTGGACCGGCCGTGATGGCGGGTCAGGCCTTGTTCTGCTGGCCGTTCGGCTCGGTGGCCTTGGTGATGACGATCGGCTCGACCGCCGGGCGGGGCTGCTCGGCGGCGGTGTTCTGCGCCGTGCCGTCCGCCGGAGTGGCCGGGGTACCGGCGGCCTGCGGGTCGTCCTCGCGCAGGGCCTTGGTCTCGGCCTTCAGGATGCGCATCGACTTGCCGAGGCCGCGCGCCATCTCGGGCAGCTTCTTCGAACCGAAAAGCAGGATGACGACAGCCAGCACCACGAGAAGGTGCCAGGGCTCCAGACCGTTGCGCAGCATGCCTGACCACCGGTCCCTTCGGATAACTCGCTGTTTCATGGGTCGGGCGAACTTGCCCCACCTCGGCCAGTATGCATGGCCCGCCCGGCCGACGTATACAGCGGTCCTGAAACATCGGGCGAAAACCAGGTGTTCACGTGAGGTTTGCGCACCATGAGGTCTAGACCAATTCCGACTGGTGGGTGACCTGCTCGGCGGGCTCCGCCGCGGCGGTGGGAACGGGCAGGTCACCGAGCAGGCGGTGGGCCAGGACAGCCCCGAGCAGCATGGTGACCAGGCCGGCCACGGCGGCCAGGTGCATCCCCTCGGCGAAGGCGTCCCGGGCGGCGGTGAGCAGCTGCCCGCCGAGCTCGCCGGGGAGCTGGGCCGCCACCGTGACCGCCCCGCCCAGGGTGTCCTGCGCCACCACCGCGAGGTCGGCGGGCAGTCCGGCCGGCAGTCCGCCGTCCAGCCGGGCGGAGTAGACCGCGGCGCCGGCCGCGCCGAGCAGGGCGATGCCGAGCGAGGCGCCCAGCTCGGTGGCGGTCTCGGAGACCGCCGAGGCGGCTCCGGCCTGCTCCGGCGGCGCGGCCGAGACCACCAGCTCGGCGGTGAGCATCATCGCGGCCACCGTCCCGGCGGCCAGCACTCCGGCCGCCACCAGGATGAGCGCCAGCGGCGAGTCGGGACGGACCTGCGTCATCAGGGCGAACCCGGCCGAGGCGATCACCAGACCACCCGTCAGACGCACGCCCGGCCGGACCTTGCCGGCCAGCGCCCCGGAGGCCCCGGCGGTGACGAAGACCCCGACGCTGGGCAGCAGCGCCCACAGCGAGGCGGTCAACGGGGCCATCCCGCGCACCAGTTGGAGGTACTGCGAGGTGTAGAGGGTGAAGCCCATCATGGCCAGCATGGTCAGGGTGTTGACCACCACCGCCCCGGTGAAGGTGCGGTTGCGGAACAGCGCCGGGTCGACCAGCGGCGCGGCCGCGGTCCGCAGCCGCCACACCAGCGCCGCGCCGAGCAGCACGCCGGCGGCCAGCGCCAGCCCGGCCGTGGTGCTCCAGCCGTCCACCGCGAGGTGCTTGATCCCGTAGACGGCGGGCAGCACGGCGGCCACCGCGAGCAGGGCGCCGGGCAGGTCGAAGCGGCCGGACTGCGGGCTGCGGTACTCCGGCAGCAGGAACGGGGCGGTCAGCAGCACCAGTGCCATCACCGGGACGGCGGGCAGGAAGACGGCGCTCCAGGTGAAGTGGTCCAGCAGCAGCCCGCCGATCACCGGGCCCAGGGTGGCCCCGGCCATGGTCGCGGCGCCCCAGGCGCCCATCGCGGCCGTGCGCTGCTTGGGGTCGTGGAACATGTTCCGGATCAGCGCCAGGGTCGAGGGCATCAGCGTCGCCCCGGTCACCCCGAGCAGGGCGCGGGCCGCGATCAGCTGCCCGGCGCCGTCGGAGGTCGCGGCCAGCACGGAGGCGGCGGCGAAGCCGAGCGCCCCGGCCATCAGCAGGCGGCGGCGGCCGATCCGGTCGCCCAGCGCGCCCATCGGGATGAGCAGCCCGGCCAGCAGGAACGAGTAGATGTCCATGATCCAGAGCTGCTCGGTGCCGCTCGGGCGCAGCTCGGTGCTGATGAAGGGGACGGCGAAGAACAGGATCCCCATGTCGGTGGCGATCACGAGGGTCGGCAGGAGCAGGACGGCGAGGCCAGTCCATTCGCGGCGGCCGGCGAGGCCGTGGGTTGTGGTCACGAGAAGAACGGTACGGGCGTTTGAGACGGATGTCTAGTACGGATGTGCAAGACATTCGTCTTGGTCTCGGCGTACGCTTCCGGGCATGGGAAATCGTGAGGATCTGCTCGACGGCGCCAAGCGCTGCCTGTTCGAGAAGGGCTACAGCCGCACCACCGCCCGGGACATCGCCACGGCGGCGGGCGTCAGCCTGGCCGCGATCGGCTACCACTTCGGGTCGAAGGAGGCGCTGCTCAACCAGGCGATGATGGAGGCGATCGGAGGCTGGGGCGACGCCGTCGAGGCGGCCACCGCCGGGGTCGGGGGCACGCCGAGGGAGCGGTTCGTCGCCGCCTGGGACGGGATCAGGGCGACGATGATCGAGTACCAGGGGCTCTGGGCCGCGCAGTTCGAGGTGATCGCCCGGACGGACGACCTGCCCGACGTCCGGGAGCAGTTCGCCAAGGTCCAGCGGATGGCCCGGCTGGAGATCGCGCACATGGTGAGCGGCGGCGAACGGGCGCCGGAGAGCGAGGACGAGGTCCTCCTCGGCGCCTTCTACCAGGCCCTGCTGGCCGGGGTGGTCACCCAGTGGCTGGTCGACCCGGCCCAGTCCCTGACGGGGGACCAGATGCTCCGCGCCCTCGAACTCGCCGCCGGCCGGGTCCTGAGCTGACGCCTTCGGGGAAATCGGTGATCCCGGGGGCGCGAGGCTCTGCTGATGTGCGGCTCCGCCGCGTGGGCGCGAAGCGGAAGGCGGGCCACCGTTGGATCGGGGCAAGTGAGCCAGTTGCACGTACTGCCGTTCCCCCGCGGGCAGTTCCCCGCGCCCCCGGGGCGACCACCCGCGGCCCCCTGATGGCCCCACCGGCGTGCGCCCGGCCGGGGGCTGGCCGAAGGTGGGGGCCATGGCGACGTATCAGAAGTTCATCGGCGGGTTCGAGGTCAACCGGGGCCTGCTGGCCACCGGGGTGGTGCTGACCGGCGTGGGTGCGCTGGTCGGCCTCGCGGGTACCGCGATGGTCGGGGCGGCGCTGCTCTCGGCCGGGCGCGGCTGGGTCCGGCAGATGGAGACCCCGCCGGGCGAGCTGGCCCAGCGCACCCTCCAGCACGCCCGGGCCGCCTCGATGGCGGGCTGGGACGCCTGGCGGGCCGAGCACCCGCAGCCGGGGCAGCACAACTGACGGGACCGGCAAGAGGGTTGGGCAGCGGGCCGATGGGGGAGCGGCCCGCTGCCGTACGTCCGGCGGCGGATCGTGGGGGATGCCGCCGGGCGTAGTCGTGGGCCGGCTACAGGCCGAGCGACTTGGCGACGATGGACCGCATGACCTCGCTGGTGCCGCCGTAGATCCGGAAGACCCGGTTGTCGGTGTAGAGCCGGGCGATCGGGTACTCCAGGATGTAGCCGTAACCGCCGTGCAGCTGGAGGCACTTGTCGATCACCTGGGAGGCGGACTCGGTGCAGAACAGCTTGGTCGCGGCGGCGTCCGCCACCGTCAGCTGTCCGTTCTGGTAGAGCTCCAGCGCCCGGTCCACCATGGACTCCTGCGCCAGTACCTGGGCCTGACAGTCCGCCAGGCTGAACTTGGTGTTCTGGAACTCGGCCACCGCCTGGCCGAAGACCTTGCGCTCCTTCACGTACTGCACCGCGAAGCGGACCGCGGCCGCCGAGGAGGCGTACGCGCCGACCGCGATCGCCAGCCGCTCCTGCACCAGGTTGTGGGTCAGGTAGCCGAAGGCCTTCCCCTCCTCGCCCAGCAGGTCGCCGACCGGCACCTTGACGTCGGTGAAGGAGAGTTCGGCGGTGTCCGAGGTGCGCAGGCCGATCTTCTTGAGCTTGCGGCCGACGGCGTAGCCCTCCGAGGTGGTGTCCACGCAGAGGATGGAGAGCCCGGCCCGGCGGTCGGCCGGGTCGTACGGGCTGGTGCGGCAGATCACCAGCACCAGGTCGGCCAGCACGCCGCCGGTGATGAAGGTCTTGGCGCCGTTCAGGACGTAGTGGGTGCCGTCCTCGGAGAGCCTGGCCGTGGTGGAGATGCCCGCGAGGTCGGAGCCGGCGCCCGGCTCGGTCATCGCGATGGCGGTCATGACGTCACCGGAGACGAAGCCCGGCAGCCAGCGCCGCTTCTGCTCCTCGGAGGCGTACTCCAGCAGGTAGGGCAGCACCAGGCCGGTGTGCACGCCGGCGGAGCCGAAGGTGACGCCGGCCCGGGCGCACTCCTCGCTGACCACGGCCTGGTACTTGAAGCCGGTCTGGTCGGCGCCGCCGTACTCCTCCGGGACCTCGATGCCGAAGACGCCGAGCGCGCCGAGCTTGCGGTAGAAGTCGCGGGGCGGGTGGCCCTCGGTCTCCCAGCTCTCGTAGACCGGCACGACCTCCTTGGCGATGAAGTCCCGGATGGTCTCCCGGAAGGCCTCGTGGTCCTCGTCGAACACGGTGCGGCGCACGGCGGCGCTCCCTTCGTGGCGGCCCGGAGGCGGCTCTGATCGCGGCTCAAGTTAATCGGCGGTAGCTTCCGCTGTCCAGCACTTCCGTGCACCGCCCCTTCCGTGTTCGGGCTTCGGACGGGCCGTCAAGTGAATCGTTGCTACCCTGGCCGGGCGGTTTCGCGGAGTGCTCGGGAGCGGTTCGGCAGGGGGCGATGGTGGCGACGAGGCGGCCGCCGGGGCGGAAGGCGCAGATCCTGGCCGTCGCGGGGGAGCGGTTCCACCGGGACGGGTACCACCGGGTCTCGATGGCGGAGCTGGCCGGGGAGCTGGGCATCACCGCCCCCGCGCTCTACCGGCACGTGCCGGGCAAGCCCGAACTGCTCCGCCAGGTGCTGGACACCCAGCTGGCCGGGCTGCGGCAGGCCGTCCGGGCCGGGGCCGCCGGGCCCGGTGAGCTGGCCGCCGCGCTGGCCCCGGCCGCGATCGACCACCGGGCGCTGGGCACGCTCTGGCAGCGGGACGCCCGGCTGCTGCCCCCGCCCCAACGGGCCCGGCTGCGCCGGGAGTTGCGCTCCGAGGTGGCCGCCATGGCCGCGACGGTGCGGCTGGCCAGGCCCGAACTCTCCCACCCGGACGCGGAGTTGCTCTGCTGGTCGGTGCTCTCCGCGCTCGGCGGGCTGTCCAACCACACCTTCGCGCTGCCCCGGCGCCGGTTCGAGCAGCTGCTCGCCGAGCTGGCCGCGGTGGTCCTGGCCGCGCCGCTGCCTCCGTTGCCGGTCGGCCCCGCTCCCACCCCCGCTCCCGCCGAAGCGCCCGGGTCCCGCCGGGAGGAGCTGCTGACCGCCGCCGTCGTCCTGTTCCACCGCCACGGCTTCGACAACGCGACCACCGACCGGCTCGGTGCCGCGGTCGGCATCGCCGGGCCGAGCGTCTACAAGCACTTCGGCACCAAGGCCGAGCTGCTGGCCGCCGCCCTGGAGCGCTGCCGGGAGCGGCTGCGGCAGGAGGTGTGCGGTCCGCTGGCCGAGGCGGCGGACCCGGCCGCCGCGCTGGCTGCCGGGCTCGCCGCCTACGTGGACTTCGCGCACCGGTACGGCGACCACCTGGGCGTGATGGTCAGCGAGACCGAGCGGCTGGCCGCGCCGGACCGGCGGGCGGCGGTCGCGTTCCGCCGGGAGTTCCTGCGCACCTGGGTGGAGCTGCTGCGGCGGGTCCGGCCGCAGTACGGCCCGGCGGAGGCCCGGATCCGGGTGCACGCGATGTTCGCCCTGGTCAACGACGGGGTGCGCGGCGGCTGGAGCAGGCCGGACCTGACGCAGTGTCTGGCCGATCTCGCCGGTGCGGTGTCGGGCCTGCCCGGTCTGGACATGACGCAGGGGCGGGCCCGGTCGGGCCCGCCCCTGCGGGGTCATGACGACGAGGTGGGTCAGTACAGCACGAACGGGTAGTAGACCGAGTGCGTGAACGCGCCGTTGCCCTGGATCACGCCGATGCCGCCGGAGTTCCCGGCCACCCCGGCGCTGTTGTTCTGGTTCGCCGCGCCGGAGCCGGTCGCGGCCTGCTGGGTCGCGTTGCCGTTGCCGTTGACGCTGCCGACGATGTTGCCCGACCCGGTGTTGCTCACCACGCTGCTGTTGGAGCCGTACGCGGCGCCGGCGCCGTTGTCCGCGTGGGCGGTGCCGGCTCCGAGGAGCAGAATGGCGCCGAGGACGGTCACGGTGGCGGCTGCGCGAATTCGGGACACGGTGGTCTCCCTGCTAACTGGTGCGAATGTGGCGCGTCCGGGGTGGCCGCCCCGTAACGTGCCGGTGTCTGACGTCGCGTGACCAGCATTCCCCAGTCGGCCGATTGACTTCAATGGCCTCCGCCCCGGTTCGCCCGAACGAGTCACGGCCACGTCACGGACGCAGGGGGCGGCAAATGCCGAAGGGGGTCGTTCCGCTTCATTTCCCCCCTCCTGACCTGGGGTTCCCTCCGGCACTCGACGACCAACTCGGGGCCAGGTAACGGTAAAGCGAAAAACCTGGTAGGTGGATTGTCCGACTGGCAGACTTGGGCCTCATGTCGGAAGACCTTGAGCCCGGTCGGCAGCCGGAACGGAATCTGCGCACGACCGAGGTGGACCTGGGGGGACTGGTGGGGGTCCTGGCCACCCACCTCTACTCCACCCCCTTGGTGGCCCTTCGCGAACTCGTCCAGAACGCCCATGATTCGCATACCCGCAGAAGTTTGGAGGCACCGGGCAGTACCGATGGCGCGGTGATCCGGGTGGGGGCCGATCCGGCCCGCCGGACGATCTCGGTGGAGGACGCCGGGGCGGGTCTCACCGAACCGGAGATCCACGCCTACCTGGCCACGGTCGGCAGCGGATACACCAGGATGCTAAGGGAATTGACTGGCAGTCAGGAACTCATCGGCGCATTCGGGCTGGGCTTCCTCTCCGCCTTCTCGATCGCCGACGAGGTCACCGTCACCACCACCTCGCACCGCGAGCCCGGCGTCGGCCACCGCTACTCCAGCCGGGGCGGCGAGCAGTACACCGTCGAACCGGTGGCGCCGCGGGCCGCCCCCGGCACCGTGGTCGAGCTGCTGCTCAAGCCCGAACACGCCCGGCTGGCCGACGAGTACACCCTGCGCGAGGTGCTCACCCGGTACTGCGTGCTGCTGCCCGTCCCGGTCCTGGTCGGCGAGGACCAGTGGCCGGTGAACGGCCTCCCGGTCCCCTGGCGTCAGGAACCGCCCCTCTCCGAACGGGAGTCGGAGACCGCCCGGCTGCACTTCGCGGCCGGTTTCGGCCGCCGCTTCCCGCCGCTGGCCACCCTGCCGGTCGCCCCGGTGGACGGCGCCAGCGACGCCGTCGGCCTGCTCTGGGTGCAGGACGGCGGCAGCTACGGCTCCACCGACAACCGCGAACTCGCGGTCTACCTGCGCGGCATGCTGCTGGCCGAGGACGCCCGCGACCTGCTGCCCACCTGGGCCGGCTTCATCGGCGGAGTGATCGAGTCCGACCGGCTCACCCCGACCGCCAGCCGCGAGGACCTCCAGCGGGACGGGCACTACCGCGCGCTCCAGCAGGTGCTCGCCGACGCCATCGTCGACGGCCTGTACGAGACCGCCCGGCTCCACCCCGCCACCTGGCGGCGGATCCTGGCCCGGCACGGCCAGGAGCTGCTCGGCGCCGCGCTCTGCGACGACCGCCTCTTCACCCTGCTCGCCGACGACGTCCCGGTGCCCACCTCGCAGGGCGAGCTGACCGCCGGGGCGATGCGGGCCGCCGGCGACGGCGCGGTGCACGTGGCGCTCGGCTCCGAGGGCGGCTTCGAGGAGATGCTCTACCGGGCCATGCAGGTGCCGATCGCCCGGGGCGACCGGTACGCGGTGCTGCCCTTCCTGCGCCGCTACGCCCGCCAGCGCGAGTGCCGGCTGGTCGAGCTGGGCGGCGAGAGCGGCAACCGCGAGCTCTTCCGCGACCCCGAACAGCCCTTGGCCGCCGAGGAGTTCGGCTGGCTGGCGGCGGCCCTCACCGACCTCGGCGAGCAGCTGGTGCCGGCCCGCTTCGACCCGCCGGGGCTGCCCCTGGTGCTGGTGCCGGACCGCGAGGCCGAGCTGAAGGCCCGGCTGGAGGGGGAGCAGGCCGAGAGCCGCATCCCCTCCGCCGCGCTCCGGCTGGCCCGGGCCTTCACCGGCCGCACCGACGGCAGCGTCCGGGCCCGGCTCTACCTCAACCTCTCCGCCCCGGCCGTCCGGCAGCTGCTGACCGCCTACCGGGCGGGGCACACCGGCAGCGCCACGGCCGCCGGGCTGCTCCGTTCGCTCAAGGTCATCATGGCGGCGGCCTCCGGCTCCGCCACCGGCGACCTCACCGCCGCGCTCGGCGGCATCGGCACGGCGGTGGCGGCGCTCACGGCCCCGGTGGCACCTCCTGACGCCCCGTCCGCCGCCGCCCCGTCCGCCGCCGGCCCGGCGGAAGGGGAGGACGCGTGACCACCGACATCTGGGCCTGGGTGCACGACAGCCACGCCCGCCTGGTGGAGGCCGGCCACCACCGGCTGGCCACCGCGCTGGCGGAGATCGCCGGCCACGCCGTCGAGGGCCGCAACGAGCAGCTGGACGCGGTCTTCCCGGAGGCACTGGCCTCGGCCCGGGCACTCGGCCTGCCCTGGGTGGAGGTCTTCCTGCGGCACTGGCGGCTGCAGAACCTGCTGAACAAGCGTCACCAGGGCGAGGCCGCCCTGGCCGAGGCGGTCTCCCTGCTGGAGTACGCCCACCGCCCGGAGACCGAGGGCTGCCCGCAGGCGGTCTGCGCCGTCCAGGACTTCACCATCTGCCACGCCAACATCGACGGCCCCGGCTACGTCCCCGAACGGCTGGCGGTGCTGGAGGAGGCACTGCGGCGGGTGGAGCCGGCCCGGGCCTGCTTCGACTGCCTCTCCCGCGAGTACGCCGACACCCTGGAGGACGGCGGCCGCCCGGAGGAGGCGCTGACCCACCTGGACCGCGCCCAGGCCCGCATCCTGGCGGCGGGCGAGCAGGTCTCGCTCGCCTTCGGCCACGGCCGGGCCTCCGCGCTGCACCGCCTCGGCCGCCACCAGGAGGCCCTGGAGGCCTACCGGCTGGCCGAGTTGGCGCAGGTGGCGGCCCGCCGCAGGCTGGACGAGGACGACCGCCGCAAGCTCGCGGTGGGCCGGGCCCTGGAGTACGCCGCGCTCGGCCGCCGGGAGGAGGCGCTGACCCGGCTCCCGGACGTGGAGGAGGCGGAGGCCTACGCCGACATCCGGCTGCGCTGGGCGGCGGCGGTCGAGCTGCTGGCGGGTGCCGAGGCCTACCCGAACGACACCGAGCTGGGCGTCCGGCTGGCGCGCTGGGTCGGCTACCTGGACGCGGCCGGTTCGCACCGCCCCTGCCTGGACCTGCTGTTGACCGCCGGGCGGCTGGCCGTGGCGCGCGGCGCCCGGGAGGTGGCCCGCACCCTGGCCGGCACCGGCGAGCGCAAGCTCACCCAACTGCGCAGCCCAGCCGGGGTGTCCCGGCAGGTGGCCGCCCTGCGGTCCGCCGCCGACGCCCTCCCCGAGGCCGAACTCCCGGTGCCGGTGAGCGAGTTGAAGCGGTGGACGGCCGACCACCCGGGCGAGGTGGACGCCGAGCGGGCCGCCGACCTGCTGGCGGCCGCCCACGCCGCCGACCCGCGCGGCGGCCACCTGCCCGCCCTGGCCGGGGCGCTCGGCGCGCTCGGCCACGCCCGGGCGGCCGCCGCGCTGCTCTGGGAGCAGCTCGAACTCGCCCCGCAGGACGCCCTGTCGGCCCGTCAGCTGGCGGCCACCCTGATCGAGGCCGAGGACGACGAGGGGGTGCGGCGGCTGGCCGACCGGCTGGCCGCGGAGAGCCCGGCCGAGGCCCAGTGGGTCCGGGCCCGCTGGGCCGCCGCCGAGGGCCGCTGGGCCGAGGCGGCCGAACGCTGCGCCGCCGTCCTGGCCGAGGACCCGTCCCGCCCGGCCCCGCGCCGGCTCGGCGCGGCCGCCGCCACCCGGCTGGGCGACTATCCCACCGCGCAGCGGCTCTACCTGGAGCTGCTGGCCCTGCCGGACGCCGCGGACGCGGCGGACGCGGCGGACGACCCGCACCCGGAGGTCTGGCCGGCCGACCTCTGGCACCTGGTCACCGTCGCCACCGTCAACCGGGACTGGGCGGTGGTGCGGGCCGCCGGCGCGCAGCTCGGCCTGGAGTTTGAGCGGGACGAGGGCCCGGTGGACGAGGACTGGCAGCTGGTCACCGTCCGGGCGCCGCGCAGCGACGGCATCCTGGCCGACCTGCCCGCGGTGCGCACCGGCCCGGCCACCGCGCGCATCCTGCCGGTGCTCGGCGAGGACCTGACGCTCAACCACAACGACGTGGTGGTCTTCGGCCCGGCCGTGCAGAACCCGGGGCCGGACGGGGGCGGCACCGCCTGGCGGCCCGCCTTCGACCTGCTCACCCTGCTCGACCCGGCCGGCTACACCACCTGGTGGGTGGACGGCGCCTGGCCCGGCGCCGCCGCCTGGGCCGAGCTGCGGGAGGCGCTGGCGGCGGCCGGCTACGGGCTCTGGGTGCACAGCGGGGAGGCCTACCTGCTCATCGACCCGGACACCCCGGGCGGCAGCCTGCCCGGGGTCTACGCGGCGGTCGGCATCCCGCCGCTGGCCACCGCCGCCGAGGCGGACGCGGTGCTCACCACCCTCACCGAGGGCTGGCGGCACCCGCTCAGCTGGCCCGAACTGGCCGTCGCGGCCGGGGCCGACCCGGGGCCGCACCTGGACACCGTCCGCCGGTACGGCCTCTGACCCACCGTCACTCCGGGGTCCGTCGCTCCGCAGCGGCGGGCCCGGGGGTGGGGTCGAGGAACACCCGTGCCACGGCCGGGAGTTCGGCCCGGACGGCCCGCTCGGCGGCGTCGCAGGCCAGCTCCACCTGGGCGGCGGTGGCCAGGTCGGAGAAGTCCACCTTGGCCGCCACCAGCACCTCCTGCGGGCCGTGCACGATGGTGACCAGCTCCAGCACCGCCTCCACGTGCGGCTGGCGCCGCAGCGTCTCCTCGATCCGGTCCTCCAGCGGCTGCGGCAGCGCCCGGCCGATCAGCAGCGAGGAGTTGTCCCGGGCCAGCACGTACGCGACCCAGGCCAGCAGCACCCCGATCAGCAGCGAGGCGGTGCCGTCCCAGACCGGCGAGCCGGTCAGCTGGGCACCGAGCAGCCCGCCGAACGCGAGCAGCAGCCCGGCCAGCGCGGCCGAGTCCTCCAGGAAGACCGCCTTCACCGCCGTGTCCGGGGTGTGCCGCAGGTAGGTGACCGGCCCCGTCCCGAACCGCCGCCCCTCGCCGCGCACCTGACGGTACGCCCGGCGCAGCGAGATCCCCTCCAGCACGAAGGCCACCGCGAGCACCACGTACGAGAGCGTCGGGCTGCCGAGCTCCTCGCCGTACCGCAGGGTGTGGACGCCGTCGTGCACGGAGAAGACCGCGCCGCCGACGAAGGTGGCGAAGGAGGCGAGCAGCGCCCAGAGGTAGCGCTCGCGCCCGTAGCCGAAGGGGTGGGTGTCGTCGGCCGGGCGGGAGCCGCGCTTGATCGAGGCGAACAGCAGCAGCTCGGTGACGGTGTCGGCGAAGGAGTGCGCGGCCTCGGAGAGCATCGCGCTCGATCCGCTCAGCACCCCGGCCGCCGCCTTGGCGACGGCGATCCCGAGGTTGCACAGCCCCGCGACGACCACCGTGCCCAGACTCTCCTGCTCCTCCTGCTCCTCCGGCTCCTCCGGTTCGGTGCTCATGGGCGGCCATTTTGCCCGCTATGCCCCTTGTAGGCGGCTGTTCAAGGGCCGCACTTGGCGAATGCTTTACCATTTCATTGCCAAGGTCCTACTCTCCCGAACCTGCCCGAGGAGTCCCTGACCGTGACCAGCCTTGCCCTGGGCCCCGCCTGGCTCGACCCCGACCACCTGATCTCGGCCTTCGGTCTGATCGGCATCCTGGTGATCGTCTTCGCCGAGTCGGGCCTGCTGATCGGCTTCTTCCTCCCCGGGGACTCCCTGCTCTTCACCGCCGGCCTGCTGGTGGCCGACGGCACCTACCTCCAGCAGCCGCTCTGGCTGGTCTGCACCCTGATCGTGCTCGCGGCGGTGGTCGGCGACCAGGTCGGCTACCTCTTCGGGCGCAAGGTCGGACCGAGCCTGTTCCGGCGGCCGGACTCCAGGCTGTTCAAGCAGGAGAACGTGGAGAAGGCCGCCGCCTTCTTCGACCGGCACGGCCCCAAGGCGATCGTGCTGGCCCGCTTCGTGCCCATCGTCCGGACCTTCACCCCGATCGTGGCCGGGGTGTCCCGGATGAACTACCGCACCTTCGTGATCTACAACGTGGTCGGCGGCGTCCTCTGGGGCGCGGGCGTCACCGTCCTCGGCTACTTCCTCGGCCAGATCCCGTTCGTCCGCGAGAACATCGAGGCCATGCTGATCGGCATCGTCCTGCTCTCCGTCCTCCCCATCGTGGTCGAACTCCTCCGCGCCCGCCGCAAGCCCCGCCCCGTCACCGACTGACGCTCCCTCACCCCACCACCCCACGGACCCGTGTTCATCCGGACCCCTCCCCTCCGCCCCGCCGATCAGACACGATGGCCGTCCCACCAGCCGGAGGCGTTGTGCATCCGTGCACCTCATCAGGCAAGGTGGGAGCGACTATCACCATGCGGGGCGGCGGAGGAGCGGCAGTGCCGAAGCGGGGCCGGGGACGAGCGGGCGGGGCCAAGAAGGTCAGGGGCGGCCGCCCGCCGCGGCCTGCGCCCAGCCGGCCGGTCCCGCCGAGGGACGCCCCGCCCACCGAGGGCCTGCTCGGCCCCGCCGCCCCGCCCGTCGAGCAGCCGCACGTCATCCCGCTGGCCCCCAAGCCGCAGCAGACCGAGGGCCTGCTCTCGCCGGCCGAGTCCACCGGCGAGCAGGCCATGCCCGGGTACGGCTCCGAGGACACCCTCACGCCCGAGGTCTGGCGCGCCGCCGCGATGGAACAGACCGTCGAGATCAACGTCCAGACGCTCCGTCAGGGCGCCCCCGGCCAGGCCCCCTGGCCGGACCGGATGCGCACCCTGCTCAAGACCCCGATGGCGGAGCGCCCCAAGTACGAGCGCACCCAGCCCGAGCAGAAGCCCGAGGCCGCCGCCGTCCGCAAGAACGTCCCCCGCGTCCTCGACCTCACCCTCCGCATCGGCGAGCTGCTGCTCGCCAGCGGCGAGGCCGCCGAGGATGTCGAGGCGGCCATGCTCGGCATCGCGCACGCCTTCGGCCTGGACCACTGCGAGCCGCAGGTCACCTTCACCCTGATCGGCATCTCCCACCAGCCCTCGCTGGTCGAACCGCCGGTCACCGCCGACCGGGTGGTGCGCCGCCGCACCTCCGACTACACCCGGCTGGCCGCCGTCTACCGCCTGGTCTCGGACATCACCGCCGAGCGCCTCACCGTCAACGACGCCTACCGCCGCCTCGCCGAGATCCGCCGCAACCGCCACCCGTACCCGGCCTGGCTGCTCTCGCTGGCCACCGGTCTGCTGGCCGGCGCGGCCACCTTCCTGGTCGGCGGCAAGCTGGACGCCAAGGGCTGGCTGGTCTTCGCCAACGGCTTCGTGGCCGCCGTCCTGGGCGACAAGCTGGCCGGGGCGATCGCCCGGCGCGGGCTGCCGGAGTTCTACCAGTTCGTCATCGCGGCGATGCCGGCCGCGGTCTCCGGGATCATCCTGTCGCTCAACCACCTGGGCCTGCGCGGTTCGGTGGTGATCACCGGTGGCCTGTTCGCGCTGCTCCCCGGCCGGGCCCTGGTGGCCGCCGTGCAGGACGGCCTGACCGGCTTCTACATCACCGCCGCGGCCCGGCTGCTGGAAGTGCTCTACCTGGTCGCGGGCATCGTGATCGGCGTGATGCTGGTGCTCTACACCGGCTCCAAGTTCGACCCCAACCTCAACCCCAGCGAGAGCCTGATCGGGATCAGCGACCCGCCGATACAGCTGGGCGCCGCGATGGTCCTCACCCTGGCCTTCGCGATGCTGCTCCAGACCAGCCGCAGAAACCTTCTGCCCGTCGTGCTCAACAGCGGCATCGGCTGGTCCACCTACGGCGTGCTGGCATACAACGCCGGAGCCTCCCCGATCGTCGCCACCGGCGTGGCGGCCGGGGTGGTCGGCCTCTTCGGCCAGCTGATGGCCCGTTACAACGCGACCTCCTCACTGCCGTTCGTCACCGCCGCGATCGGCCCGCTGATGCCCGGCTCGGCGATCTACCTCGGCATGCTCGCCTTCACCCAGAACAACCCGGTCGGCGGTGTGGTCCAGGTCGGCCGTGCCGCCACCCTGGCGCTGGCCCTGGCGGTCGGGGTGAACCTCGGGGCCGAGGTCGCGCGTCTGACCATGAAGACGCCCAGCACCCTGGGCGGACCGGGCGGCCCGTTCCGCGGCCCCGGCACGGCGGGCGACCGGCTGGCCCCCTACCTGCTGGTGCCCCGCAGGGCGGCCAAACGCACCCGGGGATTCTGACCTACCGTCAGGTGACCGGGGTGCGGTGAGCAGAGGACGAAGAGGGACGGCCCGTGATCGAGGACCTGTTGGACGGCTACCGGACGCACATCGTCGCCGCCCACAAACAGCCGCTGTTCCTGCTGCTGGTGGGCTTCATCTCCTCCTTCGTCTTCATCCGCTTCAGCGTCCGGATGATCCGGGCCAAGGTGCGCTGGTGGCCGGGCAACATCACGCCCGGCGGCCTGCACATCCACCACATGGTCTTCGGCCTGGGCTTCCTGCTGCTGGGCGGGATCGGGGTGTTCGCCACCAACGGCGGGCACCCGTGGATCGACTGGTTCGGCCTCTGCTTCGGGATCGGCTGCGGGCTGGTGCTGGACGAGTTCGCGCTGATCCTGCACCTGGACGACGTCTACTGGGGCGAGCAGGGGCGCAAGTCGGTGGACGCGGTGATCATCGGCATCCTGGTCACCGGGCTGCTGCTGATCGGCTACGTCCCGCTCGGCGTCGTCCCCGGCGAGACTGCGAACTCCCTTCCTGGCCGGTGGGGCCTGGTCGCGGTCATCTCCCTCAACTCACTGGCCTCGATCGTCACCCTCTTCAAGGGCAAGATGTGGACCGGCCTGCTCGGCATCATGGTGCCCGGCATCTCCTGGGTGGGCGCCGTCCGGCTGGCCAGGCCCAGCAGCCCCTGGGCGCGCTGGCGGTACGAGCGCCGCCCGCGCCGCAGGGCACGAGCCCTCCGGCGTGAACGGCGGCTGCACGCCCGGGCGGACCGCGCACGCACCTGGCTGTTCGACCTGATCGCGGGCGCCCCCGACAAGGTCCCCGCCAACCACCCCGCCGCCCACCGCGTCGCCGAACGCATGGTTGCCTCCGCCACCGCCCACCTCGACGCCCACGCCGCCCGCTCCCTGGCCCGCCGTCACGCCCGCCTCGCCGACCGCAGCCCCACCCCCCGCACCACCACCCCCGACCGCCGCACCCCGGCCGCCCGCCGCCGCCGCACCGTCCACGCCGGCCGCCCCCGCTCCTACGCCCGCCGCTGACCCCCACCACCACACCCGCCGGGCGCAAAGACCTGAGTCCGCGTCAATCGCCGCTGACGCGTGACCGTCCCGGAAGGCACCGCACGGTGGTCCGGTCGACAATCCGACATCTCACCCGGACGGCCGCGTGGGTATGGCCCTGAGTTGTCGTCAGGTCTGAGACTATGACCGACAGTGACCTATTTGTCACCTGATGGGATAGTTGGCTGATCGTCAGACGGCGTAGGAGGGCACCCCCGTGACCCGAAGATTCCTCCCCACCCTCCTCCTCACCCTGGCCGGCCTGCTCGGCCTCCTCCCCGCAGCGGTGGCCGCGCCCGACCCCTACCCGTCCACCGAGGACATCGCCGCCGCCCACGCCGACGAGGCCGCCGCCCAGGCCGACACCACCGCCATCGAGGCCAGCCTCACCGCTGCCCAGAAGGACCTGGACCGGACCGGCCGCGAGGCGGAACAGGCCGTCGAGGCCTACAACGGCGCCCAGGCCCACCTCAAGCGCGCCCGGGCCGAGGCCGCCACCCGCGCCACCCAGGCCGCCACCGCCGAGGCGGCCCGCGCGGAGGCTGCCGACACCGCCGCCGCGCTCGCCGCCGAGACCTACCGCCAGGGCGGGGCCGGCCCCCAACTCTCGGCCATCGACGCCCTGCTGGGCGCTCACGGCCCGGCCGCCGCGGGCCGTCAGGCCGTTGCCGTCGGGGTGATCGGCTCCACCACCAAGGCCATCCTGGACGCCGCCACCTCCACCGCCGCCGAGGCGTCCCGCACCGCCGAGGCCGCCCGCGCCGCCGAGGAGGACGCGACCCGCGCCGCCGAGGCCGTCCGCCTCGCCAAGGAGGCGGCCCAGGCCCGCCTGGTCACCCAGCAGACCCAGGTCACCGAGATCACCGCCCGCCGCGAACAGCTCCTCACCGCCCTGGCCGCCGCCCGCAACACCACCCTCGAACTCGAACGCCAGCGCCGCGAGGCCCTCGAAGCCATCGCCGCCCAGCAGGCCGCCGAGGCCGCCCGCGCCGCCGAGGAGGCCGCCGCCCGCGAGGCCGCTGCCGCCGCGGCCGCGTCCGCCCCCTCCTGGTCCTCCTCCGACTCCGCCGCCCACCCGTCGGCCGACACCCCGTGGTCCGCCGACGGCGCCGCCGCCGCCATCGCCTTCGCCCGCTCCAAGATCGGCCTGCCCTACATCTGGGGCGGCGAAGGCCCGGCCGGCTACGACTGCTCGGGGTTGACCATGATGGCCTGGCGCCGCGCCGGCAAGTCCCTCACCCACTTCGCCGCCGACCAGTACGCCGAGTCCACCCCCGTCTCCTACGCCCAACTCCGCCCCGGCGACCTGGTCTTCTGGACCGACACCGGCCGCGCCCGCGACATCCACCACGTCGCCCTCTACATCGGCGACGACCAGATGATCGAGGCCCCCCGCCCCGGCACCGCCATCAAACAGGCCAGCCTCTGGATCATGGGACGCCCCGACTTCTACGGCCGCCCCTGACCTCCGCCTGAGGTGATCCCGTCCTGCTCAACGGAGTTCAGGACGGGGAGGGCGCATGACCACCAGGTGGACGCGGGCGACGGGACGGCTCACGCTGCTGACGGCACTGGCCGCGGCCGTGCACGGCCTGCTCCTCGGTTTCCTGCCGGCCGGCTTCGGGGCGACCACCACCGAACGGGTGCTACCGGCCGCCGTCGCCGCATCCCTCGGAGCCACCTGGCTGCTCGCCTCCGCCTCCGCCCGGAGCAAGGGGACGGAGCACCAACGACTCGCCGAGACCGGTTCCCGGCTGCTCCACGTCCTGCTCTGCCTCACCGTGGCACTCGGCTCCGCCGCCGCACTGGTGCAGGCCGCCGTCCTGGCTCTCCACTCACAGCCCGTCAGGGTTGGAGACAGCACAGTGATGACCAGCGGGACCAACCCCCGCAGGCGCGGGGAGCAGCTTGCCGAGCTGCGGTGATGTCAGCGCTGGTGGGCGCTGTGTGCAACTTCCTTCGAATCGGACATTGTGCGCATTCTGGCGAGGCGGAGGAACTTCCGCCAGGGTAGCGAAGAGGCCGGCACCAGCGACGGGCACTGATGCCGACCATGCAAGCCGACTGGCCGTCAGATGTCGCGGAAGGTCTCGATGTTGGCACCGATCGAGTTCAGCCGGGCGGCGAGGTCCTCGTAGCCGCGGTTGATGACGTAGACGTTGCGCAGGACCGAGGTCCCCTCCGCCGCGAGCATCGCGAGCAGCAGCACCACCGCCGGCCGCAGGGCCGGGGGGCAGACGGTCTCGGCGGCGCGCCACCGGGTCGGGCCCTGGACCAGGACCCGGTGCGGGTCGAGCAGCGTCACGTCGGCGTTCAGGCGGGTCAGGTCGGTGAGGTAGATCGCCCGGTTGTCGTAGACCCAGTCGTTGATGTGGGTGGTGCCGTGGGCGGCCGCGGCGATGACCGCGAAGAAGGGGACGTTGTCGATGTTGATGCCGGGGAAGGGCATCGGGTGGATCTTGTCGACGGGGGCGGTGAGCTTGGACGGACGGACCGTCAGGTCGACCAGCCGGGTGCGGCCGTTCTGGGCCGGGTACTCGGGGGTGCGGTCGTAGTCGAGGCCCATCTGCTCCAGGACCGCGAGCTCGATCTCCAGGAACTCGATCGGCACCCGGCGGATGGTCAGCTCGGAGGAGGTGACCACGGCGGCGGCGAGCAGGCTCATCGCCTCGACCGGGTCCTCGGCCGGGGCGTAGTCGACGTCACAAGTGATGTCGGGCTGCCCGTGCACCACCAGCGTGGTGGTCCCGATGCCCTCGATCTTCACGCCCAGCTGCTCCAGGAAGAAGCAGAGGTCCTGAACCATGTAGTTCGGGCTGGCGTTGCGGATCACCGTCACGCCGTCGTGCCGGGCGGCGGCCATCAGCGCGTTCTCGGTCACGGTGTCCCCGCGCTCGGTCAGCACGATCGCCCGCCCGGGCGAGACCCCGCGCTCGACGTGCGCGTGGTAGCTGCCGTCCGTCGCGGCGACCTCCAGGCCGAACTGCCGCAGCGCGCCCAGGTGCGGCTGCACCGTCCGGGTCCCGAGGTCGCACCCGCCCGCGTAGGGGATGCGGAACTGCTCGGCGCGGTGCATCAGCGGGCCGAGCAGCATCAGCACGCTGCGGGTGCGGACCGCCGCGGCCTCGTCCATGGAGTCCAGGGCGAGTTCGGTGGGCGGGGTGAGCTCCAGGTCGCGGCCGTCGTTGACCCAGCGGGCCTTGACGCCGATCGAGGAGAGCACCTCCAGGATGCGGTAGACCTCCTCGATCCGGGCGACCTGGCGGAGCGTGGTGCGGCCGGTGGTGAGCAGCGAGGCGCAGAGCAGGGCGACGCTGGCGTTCTTGCTGCTGCGGACCTCGATGGCGCCGCTCAACTGCCGTCCGCCGTCGACCCGCAGGTGCATCGGGCCGGCGTAGCCGAGCGAGACGATCTCGCTGTCCAGTGCCTCGCCGATCCGCGCGACCATCTCCAGCGTCAGGTTCTGCTGGCCCTTCTCCATCCGGTTGACCGCGCTCTGGCTGGTGCCGAGAGCCTCCGCGAGCTGGCCCTGGGTCTTGCCCTTGTGCTCGCGGGCGGTGCGGATGAGGCCGCCGATGCGCTTGAGGTAGTCGTCGCTCATTCGCCAGACGATATCTCATATGTGAGATGAGGGAAGCCAAGGAGTCGCTCCGGGTTCCCTGGGAGCCGGCTGGGTGAAATACGGATGCCGACGCCTGACGGTGCGTCGTACGGTGACGGGATGGGCAACGACGGACCTGAGCGGCAGGTCGAGATCCGCTACATCACCGAGGACGAACTCCCCGCATGGGGGCGCGCACTGGCCCGGGGTTTCATGCGGCCCCACATCGGGGACGGCGGGGAGTTGCGCCGCCTCCAGTTCGAGCCGAACCGCGTCCAGGGCGCGTTCGACCCCTTCGACCCGGCCCGCTGCGTGGCCACCTTCCGCAGCTTCGACACCGAGCTGACCGTCCCGGGCGGCGGCACCGTCTTGGCCGACGCGGTCTCCGCCGTGACGGTCAACTCCACCCACACCAGGCGCGGTCTGCTCAGCCGGATGATGGCCACCGACCTGGCGGACGCCCGGGCCCGGGGCTGTGCGGTCGCCATCCTGCTGGCGGCGGAGTACACCATCTACGGCCGCTTCGGCTTCGGTCCGGCCTCCCGGATCGAAGGGCTGAAGATCGACGCCCGAGGCAGCGGCGGCCTGCGGGACGACCTGCCGCCGGCGCCCGGCCGGGTGGACTTCGTCTCGATGGAGGAACTCCGCAAGATCGGCCCGGAGTTCTACGACCGCTGGCGGCTGACCCAGCCCGGGGCGATCGAGCGCAAGCCGTACCGGTGGAAGACGTCCACCGGTGAGATCACCGCGCCCGGCTACGACTGGAAGGAGCCGTTCGCCGCCGTCTACCGGGACGAGAACGGCGCCGTCGCGGGCATCGCCACCTACCGGGTGGACGACAGCTGGGACGGCGGGCTGCCCAACTGCACCCTCACCGTCCACGACTTCATCGCCCTGGACACCACGGCCGCCCTCGCGCTCTGGCGGCTGGTCTTCTCGGTGGACTGGGTCCGCACCGTCGTGGTCGAGAACCTCGGCGCCGACGACCCGCTGCCGTTCTGGCTCAAGGACCCGCGGTACGCCCTGCCCGGCGAGGAGTACGGGGACGCCATCTGGCTCCGGCTGCTGGACGTCCCGGCCGCCTTCGGTGCCCGCACCTACGCCGCCCCCGGCCGCCTGGTGCTGGAGGTCACCGACCGGCACGGGTACGCCGACGGCCGCTGGGCGCTGACCGTGGCCGAGGACGGCACCGGCCGGGCCGAGCGGACCGACGACCCGGCCGAACTCGCCCTGAACGCATCCGAGTTGGGCGCGCTCTACCTGGGCTCCGAGTCCGCCTCCCGGCGGGCGCTGGCCGGTCTGGTCACCGAGCTGCGCCCCGGCGCGGCGGCCACCGCCGACCTGCTGCTCCGCACCCCGCTCCGGGCGTGGAACCCGGAGCCGTTCTGACGGTCCGTCGCCACGTGGGCGTGGTTCAGGACTTCTGGGTCCGGCCGATGGTCGGCAGGATGAAGTCCTGGATCAGCCCCTTGGCGTCCCGGACGATCGGGCGGAACACCCGGTACCGGGAGAGCGTCAGCAGCTTGGCCGCGAACGGGGTCGAGCGGCGGACGAACTCCCGGGTCCGCTCGGTGTCCTCGGTGCGGTCGAAGACCCAGTACAGCACCACGACCATCAGGTGCAGCCAGAGCAGGTCCGGCAGCAGCTCGGCCAGTTCGGCGTCCAGCTTGCTGTTCAGCTCCGAGCCGTCGAGCACCTCCCGGAACAGCTGGACCGCGGTGGCCCGGGCCGGGTGCGACTCGTTGGAGAACGGGCTCAGCGAGCTGTTCGGATCGGCGGCGGTCCGGAAGAACTGCGAGGCGAACTCGTGGTACGGGGCCGCGGTGTCCAGCCAGGACTCCAGGGCGATCTGGAGCCGGTCGGCGAACTCCTTGTGCCCCTCCATGCGGGCCTTGGCGTCGGCCGCGTGGTCGTACGTCATCAGGTCGTAGAAGCCCTGGATCAGGAACTCCTTCGACTCGAAGTAGTAGTACGCGTTCCCGACCGAGACCCCGGCCTCCGAAGCGATCGCCCGCATCGTGGTCTTGTCGTAGCCGCGCTCCTTGAACAGCCGCATCGCGGTGTCCAGGATCAGCGCCCGGGTCTGTTCGCTCTTCCCGGTCTTGGGGAGGGCGCGACCGCCCGGAAGCTCAGAGGCCTGCTCGGCGGTGCGGTTGTCGCTCTCGTGCTGGTTCGGCTGCTCCACGCTGGTTGAGCCTACCCGGACGGCGTGGCCGGCAGCGGACATGAGCCGTCGTCACAGACCGGCCCGCCCGACGTGCCTCCGGGTGGCCACTCCCCGGTGTCCGGCTCGGGCTCGGGCGGGAGGCCGGCGCCGGTCGCCCGGCGGTACGCGCTGACGGCGAACACGGCGGCCCGCGCCGGCGGCACCAGCGTCGGCTGGCCGCGCAGCCAGGCCGCGAGGTGGCGGCAGAGCGAGCAGTCCGGATCGTGCGGCACGGTGAGCCGGCGGATCGGCGCCGGGACGCTCGGCGCCGCAGTGGTCATGGTGGTCATCTCCCCGGCCGTCCGTCAGGCCGGGTTCGGGGCGACGAAGCCCTGCGGGGCGACCGGCGGGCGCTGCTGCTGCTCCAGCGAACCCCGGCGGCGGATCCGGTTGAGCACGTAGACGTTGCCCAGGTGCATCACGCCCAGCAGCAGGAGTACGGTGCCGAGCTTGTAGGAGAGCGCCTCGAAGACCCCGGCGGCGTTCTCCACCTGGTGGTCGCTGCGCATCCAGAGGGCGACGAAGCCGAGGTTGATCAGGTAGAAGCCGACCACCAGCAGGTGGTTGACGGCGTCCGCCAGCCGCTCGTCGCCGGCGAAGACGTCGGAGAGGAAGAGGCGCCCGTTGCGGCTCAGGGTGCGGGCGACCCAGTAGGTCACGCCGGTGGCGACGGGCAGGTAGACGGCATAGCCGATGACCGTGAGGTCCATGGGACCGCTCCTTTTCGAACGCGTTCAAAAGTTCTGGTGTGACTGTAGAGCCATTCTTGAACATGTTCAAGATGAGGATGGGGCGTGCTGTGACAGGCTCTCGGCATGGATCAGTCGCTCATCCGCCCCGGCACCCCCGCCGACGCCCACGCGGTCGCCGCCCTGCACAGCGCCAGCTGGCGCACCGCCTACGCGGGCATCGTCCCGGCCGAGGCGCTCGGGGACGGTCTGGTGGAGGAACGGCGGGAGCTCTGGGACCTGCGGCTCACCGCCGACTACGGCGAGCCGGCCAACACCCCGCAGCTGCTGGTCGCGGAACGCGGGGGAGAGGTGGTCGGCTTCGCCTACCTGGTGCCGCAGCCGGACGGTCGCGTCCTGCTCGACAACCTCCACGTCCGCCCCGGGCTGACCGGCGGCGGGATCGGAGCGCGCCTGCTCGACGCCTGCCGCGACCACTGCCGCGACGTCACCCTCTACCTGGAGGTCCTCCAGGGCAACACCCGCGCCGTCGCCTTCTACGAACGCGAGGGCGCCACCCGCACCGACACCCGCACCGGCTGGTTCCCGGGCGGGTACCCGCTCCCCGAGTACGAGTACACCTTCCTCGGGTGACGTCTCCGGGCCGGGTGCCCGGGGGCGGGGCGGTGTCAGGCCGCGGCAGGTGTCGCCGTCTCCCCGCGTGCGCTTCCCCGCACCCCCGCAGGCGTGGCCAGCACCCGGTGCCCGGCGGCCGTCAGCGCGAGGGCCAGCAGCGCCGCGCCGGCCGTGATCAGGTAGCCCGTCCCGGGGGCGGCGTGTTCCGCGACCGCGCCGCCGCCCGCCGCCCCGGCGGAGATGCCGACCAGGATCCCGGCCACCGCGATGCCCATGCCCTCGTTCAACTGGCCCGCCGGCAGGACCTCCTGAACCAGCGTCATGCCTGTCACCATCGTCGGTGCCACCGCCACCCCGACCACGAAGAGCGCCGGCCCGAGCAGCGCGAGCCCACCCCCGATCCATCCGACCACCAGCGGCAGCAGCACCAGCACGGCCAGCACCCCCAGCCCCGCGAGCAGCCGCGCGGCCGCGTCGATCCGGCTCCGCAGCATCCCGAACGCCAGCCCCGAGATCCCGGAACCGGCCGCCACCAGCCCCAGCAGCCACCCGGCCGACCCCCGCTGCCCGGCGGCGTCGGCATACGCGACCGTGGTGACCTCCATCGACCCGAACAGCACCCCGGTCGCGGCGAACACCGCCACCAGCAGCCACAGCCGCCCCACCCGCAGGGCCCCGGCCCGACCCTCCGTCAGCACCCGCTCCCGCCGCACGGGCGGCTCGGTCCGCCGCTGCGCCGCGAACAGCAGCACCCCGCACCCACCCAGCGCGAACCCCACCAGCAGCCCGGCCTCCGGGAACAACCCGGTGCACAGCGCCGTCCCGAGCACCGGCCCGGCCATGAAGCAGACCTCGTCGAGCGCCTGCTCCAGCGCGTTCGCGGTGTGCCGCGCCTCGGGGTCGTCCGCGTAGAGGTGGGCCCAGCGGGCGCGCGCCATCCCGCCGAGGTTGGGCATCACCGAGGCCAGGGGGTAGCAGACGAAGAGCGTCCAGGCCGGAGCGTCGTAGTGGGCGCAGAGCAGCAGCCCGGCCATCGGCCCGGCCCCGGCCAGCACGCACGGCACCGAGACCCGCGCCTGCCCGTACCGGTCGACCAGCCGCCCGAGCAGCGGCATCCCGACCGCCACCGCCACCACCCCGGCGGCCGACACCGCCCCGGCCAGCGCGTACGAGTCCCGCCGGGCGGCCACCAACAGCACCACCGAGACTCCGGTCATCGTGTAGGAGAGCCGCGCCAGCAGCGCGCTCAGCGTGAAGGCGAGCGCGCCGGGAGCGGCGAACAGACGGCGGTACGAGGCGAACACGGAACTCCTGAGCAGGCGTCAGCGGAGGGGGTGTCACCCACCCTGACGGCCCGCCCCACGCCCGGTCCAACACCTGTTCGGCGCGATTGACAACAGCCGTGTTGTCAATCGGCTAGGGTGCCCGGATGTCCCGTGATCTCCACCCCAGGCTGCTGCGCGGCTTCGTGGCCACCGCCGAGACCCTGCACTTCGGCCGGGCCGCCGAGCGGCTGCACGTGGCGCAGCAGGCGCTCAGCCGGGACGTCCGGACCTTGGAGGAGGCGATCGGGCGGCAGCTCTTCGACCGGACCACGCGGAGCGTGCGGCTCACCCCGGACGGGGAGCGGCTGCTGCCGAAGGTGCGTGAACTCCTGGTGCTGCACGACGAGTTGCTGGACGGTCCGGACGTCCTCCGGCCGCTGCTGGTGGACCTGAACAACGACGTCGACGGGGAGGACCTGACCACCGTCCGGGTGCTGGCGGCGGCCCGGGAGGCCTGCCCGGGGCAGGAGCTGCTGGCCCGCTTCCACGGTGGACTGGCCGCCGCTGCGGGGGAGTTGCTGGCCTACCGGCTGGACGCCTCGTTCGGGCGGTACGCCGGTCTGGCGCCGGGGGTGCGGGCCGGGCTGGCCCAACTGCCGGTGCGGTTCGAGGAGATGGCGGTGATGCTGCCGCTCTCGCACCCGCTGGCCGGGCTCGAACGGGTGCCGCTGGCGGCGCTGGCCGGGTATCCGGTGGACGTCTGCGCGGGCAATCCCACCACCACCGAGTGGACCGAGCTGGGGCGCCGGCTGCTGGACGCCTTCGGCCTGGTGGCCGCGGCGCCGCACACGCCACCGGTCGGGGCGGACGAGGTGGGCCACTATCTGGCGCGGCACGGCGAGGCCATGCTCACCACGACGGGCGGCCCCGGGATACCCGGGGCCGTGACCCTGCCACTGATCGATCCGGTACCGCTCGCCCTGGTCAGCCTGGTGCACCGGCCGGGGGAGCGTCATCCGGGTCTGCGGGCCCTGCGCGAGGCGGCCGAGCGGCTCGGTGCCCGCGAGGGCTGGCTGCGCCGTCCGGCGGGCAGTTGGCTGCCCGCCGAGGACGCCGCACTGCTGGGGGAGCGGGCGGGGGTCAGGCCTGCTTGACGGCGGAGATGTCGAAGCTGAGCTTGACCTTCTCGCCGATCAGCACGCCACCGGCCTCCAGCGCGGCGTTGTAGCTGAGGCCCCAGACGGTGCGGTCCACGGTGGTCGAGCCCTCGAAGCCGACCCGCTGGGCGCCGTACACGTCGGTGGCGCTGCCGGTGTACTCGAGGTCGAGCACGACCGGGCGGGTGGTGTCCTTGATGGTCAGCTCGCCGGTCATCCGGTACGAGTCGCCGTCGATGCGCTCGGCGGAGGTGGAGCGGAAGGTGATCTCCGGGAAGGTCTCGGCGGCGAAGAAGTCACCGGTGCGCAGGTGCTCGTCGCGCTGGCCGTTGCCGGTGTCGATGCTGGCGACCTTGATGGTGAGGACGGCCGTGGAGTTCTCGGGGGTGGTGCCGTCGAGCTTGAGCAGGCCCTCGTGCTCGGTGAACTGACCGCGGACGTTGGTCACCATGGCGTGGCGGACGGCGAAGCCGATCTGGCTGTGCGAGGCGTCGATCGCGTAGTCGCCGGTGAGGTGGGCGAGGTCCGGACCGGCCGGGCGCTCGGCGACGGCGGTGGTGGTGGTCGCGGCGGTCTTGTTGCGGTTGAAGATGCCCATGGCTGCTGCTCCTCGGGGTGCGAAGCCAGTTGTTTAGGCTTCAACTTTGTTGATGGCTCCACCGTAGACCCGTTTCGTTCAAAGTTCAACCACAAGCCGGTGGGTCGGCTTGAAATGCATCCGAAGGGGTCGCCACGGCCGCCCGAAGCCCCGCGCCGCTCCGTCTCGCCCGGTCTCGCGTTGACCCGCCTGCCCTGCCCTGCCCTGCCCTGCCCTGCCGTCCCTCGCCCGCTCCGCCTCACTCCTCGCCCCGCCTTCCCTTCCTGTCCCCAATCGCGGTGCCCTCCCGTTTCGCTCGAACGCGCAGTGTCCGACCGCCCCTCTAGGGTGGGAATCCGAGGATTGCCCGTGGTCAGGAGGTGTGTGCGCCGGTGTATGCGCTGCACGCGTTCTGGCGGGCCGACGGGCAGCTCGCGCTCTGGGCCGAGGACGCCCGCGCCTTCGCCGCCCCCCGTGCGCCGTCCGCCCGCCAGGGCGCGGCCGCTGCCGCGCACCCCTACGCTTGCCCCGCCGCCGAGGTCGCCCGGTTGCTGGCCGCGCTCGGCCCCGGCGTCGGATGGCTGGCCGGGCAGGCGCCCGAGCGGTGGGGGACGCTCCGGCTGCCCGGCCTCGGCGGGGCGCCCTCGCCCTCCCCGCAGCTGCCCGTCGGCGCCACCGGCCAGGGGGTCTCGCTCGCCGACTGGCGGGTGCCCGTCCTGCTCTTCGCGCCGCCCGCCGCCGCCCAGCTGCTCGGCGAGCTCTTCGATCCGCACGGGGGCGCCGCCACCCTCGAACTCCCCGACGCCGAAGGCCCGGTGGAGCTCGCCTACGGCGCCTCGCTCCGCTGGCTCACCGCCGTCCACGACCTCGCCTGGCGGCTGGCCGGCCGGGGCCGGGTCCTCCCCGTCCTGCGCGAACGGGGCGGCCGCCCGTACGCCCACTGGCAGCCCGCCCCCGACCGGGCCGCCCGCGCGGAGGCCGGGGCGCTGGCCCGGGGCTGCCCGCCGATCGCCCTCGCGGAGGTCCCGTCCGCCGCACCGCAGGCCCAGTCCTTCGGTCCGGGGGCGGCGGACGCGCTGGTCGCCGCGCTGCTCGACGTGCTGACCGACCGTGAGGTGCGGGTGGCCCTGGAGGGTACGCCCGCCCCCACGGGCGAGGGCGCGACCGCCGCCTGGCTGGCCGCCCTCCATGCCCCCGACGGCACCGTCCCCGCGCCTGAGTCCTCCACCGGCGATCCGAGCTTCGAACTCGCCGACCTGCAAGAGAAGTTGACGCGCTGGTACGCCGGCGACCCCGCCCCCGACCGCACGCTCCGGCTCTGCTTCCGACTCTCCGAACCGCTCGGCCCCGGCGACGTCGACCCCGAGGGCCGCCCCGACGAGGACGACTGGCGGATCGACTTCCTGCTCCAGGCGGTGGACCGGCCCTCCCTCCTGGTCTCCGCCGCCGAGCTCTGGGCGGACGGTCCGGCCGCCGCCGCGCTCGTCCGTCAAGTCAACGACGCGGCCGAGCAGTTCGCCGTCGAGCTGCACCGCGCCGCACTCCGCCGCCCGGAGCTGCTCCCCGCCCTGTCCGGCTCCCGGCCGACCGCCCTGCGGATCGGCCGGGAGGAGGCGCTCGGCTTCCTCCGGGACGCGGCCCCGGCCCTGGCCGAGGCCGGTTTCGGTGTCCTGCTCCCCAGCTGGTGGCAGCGCCGTCCGCGCCTCGGGCTCGCCCTCACCGCCGCCCGGGTCACCCCGCCCGGCTCGGTGAAGCGCGAGGCCCAGGTGGACCGGGACTCCGTGGTGGACTTCCGCTGGCAGCTGGCGCTCGGTGAAGTTGCCCTCACCGAAAAGGAGTTGGCCGACCTCGGGGCGGCCCAGCAGGGGCTGGTGCGACTGCGCGGCCGCTGGGTGGAGGTGGACGCCGGGCAGATCGCCACCGCGCTGCGCTTCCTGGAGCACCACGGCAGCGGCACCATCACCACCCCTGACCTGCTCCGTCTCGCCCTGGACCCGTCCGCCTCCGCCGGAGGGCTGCCGGTCACCGCCGTCACGGCCACCGGCCCGCTCGGCGAGCTGCTCGCCGGCCGCGCCGTGGACACCGCCGCCCCGCCGCTGCCGCCGGGCTTCGGCGCGACCCTCCGCCCTTACCAGGAGCGGGGGTTGGCCTGGCTGCACACCCTGGCCCGGCTCGGCCTGGGGGGCGTGCTGGCCGACGACATGGGCCTCGGCAAGACCGTGCAGACCCTCGCCCTGCTGGCGGCCGAGCACCACGCGGGCGCCACCGGGCCGACCCTGCTGGTCTGCCCGATGTCCCTGGTCGGGAACTGGCAGCGGGAGGCGGCCCGGTTTGCCCCGATGCTCCGGGTGCACGTCCACCACGGCACCGAGCGCGAGCGCGCCACCGCACTCCCCGGGGCCGACCTGGTGATCACCACCTACGGCGTGCTCCAGCGCGACATCGGTCTGCTCCGGGCAGTGCGGTGGCGGCGGGTGGTCGCCGACGAGGCGCAGCACGTCAAGAACGCGGCCACCGCTCAGTCCAGGGCGCTCCGTTCGGTCCCCGCCACCGTGCACCGGATCGCCCTCACCGGCACCCCGGTGGAGAACCGGCTGGCCGAGCTGCACACCGTGCTGGACTTCGCCAACCCCGGCCTCTTCGGCAGCGCCGAGGCCTTCCGCGAACGCTTCGGCCTGCCGGTCGAGCAGCACGGCAGCACGGCGGCCGGGGCCCGGCTGCGGCGGCTGACCGGGCCGTTCGTGCTGCGCCGCCGCAAGTCCGACCCGGCGGTGGCCGTCGAGCTGCCGGCCAAGCAGGAGATCACCGTCCGCTGCCACCTGACGGCCGAACAGGCCGGGCTCTACCAGGCGGTGGTGGCCGAACTGCTCCACCGCCTCCAGGGCGTCCGGGGCGTCGAGCGGAAGGGCGCGGTGCTGGCCGCGATCGGACGGCTCAAACAGGTCTGCAACCACCCGGCCCAACTCCTGCACGACCGCTCGCCGTTGGGCGACCGTTCGGGCAAGGTCGCCAGGCTGGAGGAGCTGCTCGCCGAGGCGCTGGCGGAGGGCGACCGGGCGCTGGTCTTCACCCAGTACGCCGAGTTCGGGCGGCGGCTCCAGCCGCACCTGGCCCAGCGGCTCGGCACCGAGGTGCTCTACCTGCACGGCGGCGTGCCCCGCCACCGCCGGGAGGAGATGGTGGCCCGCTTCCAGGCCGAGGAGGCGGACGGCCCCCGGGTCTTCCTGCTCTCGCTCCGCGCGGGCGGCACCGGTCTCAACCTCACCGCCGCCAACCAGGTGATCCACCTGGACCGTTGGTGGAATCCGGCGGTCGAGGACCAGGCCACCGACCGGGTCCACCGGATCGGCCAGCACCGCGCCGTCCAGGTCCGCCGCCTGGTCTGCGTCGGCACCGTCGAGGAGCGGATCGGCGAACTCATCGAGGCCAAGCGCTCCTTGGCCGAACAGGCGGTGGCCGCCGAGGAGCGCTGGCTCACCGACCTCGACCCGGCCGCCCTGCGCGAACTGGTCACCCTCGCCACCGAGGCCCTGGAGGAGGAGACATGACGGACCACCAGCCGGTGCCCGAGCACTTCTGGGACGGCGCCTTCACCCTCGGGCCGGCGTCCGCTCCCACGCCCGAGGCGGACGGGACGGCGCTCGACGCCCTCGGCCCGTCCGGCATCCGCCTCGGTGGCCGCGACCTCGCGGCGGTGCTGGCCGCCGCCTACCGCCGGATGACCGATGCGGAGCCCGGCGTCCGATAGAGTGCAACCTTCCCGTGGTCATGGTCCACGGAGCCTGTCGAGGAGGTGAGACCCATTACCGCTGTGAAGGTCCGGGTGCTCTCCTCCGTCTCCCGTCCGGTCTGACCGACCGGACCCGAGAGCGCCCTTCGAAGCTTCGAAAGGCATCTCACCGTGTCGTACGCCACCACCGTCTCCACCCTCCGCGCCGCCGGCTGCGTCTTCGCCGAGGACGAGGCCGAACTGCTGCTCGCCACCGCCCAAGACCCGGTCCGGCTGGCCGACATGACGGCCCGTCGGGCGGCCGGGTACCCCCTGGAGCACGTGCTCGGCTGGGCCGCGTTCTGCGGGCTGCGGATCGCGGTCGGCCCCGGCGTGTTCGTACCGCGCCGCCGCACCGAGTACCTGGCCGAGCGGGCCGCCGCCCTGCTCACCCCCGAGTCCGTCGTGCTCGACCTCTGCTGCGGCGCGGGCGCCGTGGCCGCCGTCCTGGCCCGCGGCCCGCACGCCGAACTGCACGCCGCCGACCTCGACCCGGCCGCCCTCGCCTGCGCCCGCCGCAACCTGCCCGCCTCCGCCCACCTCCACCAGGGCGACCTGTACGCCCCGCTGCCGCCCGGCCTGCGCGGCCGGATCACCGTCCTGGTCGCCAACGCCCCCTATGTCCCCACCGACGAGATCCGCTTCCTCCCGCCCGAGGCACGCGACCACGAACCCCTCACCACCCTCGACGGCGGCCCCGACGGCCTCGCCGTCCAACGCCGCGTCATCTCCGACGCTCCCCGCTGGCTGGCCCCCGGCGGCCACCTCCTCATCGAGACCAGCGCCCGCCAGGCCCCCGCCACCGCCGCCGCCATGACCACCGCCGGCCTCCACCCCCGCACCACCACCTCCGACGACCACGACGCCACGGTGGTCATCGGCGTCCGCCCCACCTGACCCCGGCGGCGGGCGGGCGTGGCCACGTGCCCAGGGGTGCGCCGCCCTGCTACCCCAAGTAGCCCTCGCTGCCGAGGAGTTCGACCACCCGGGCAGCGTAGGCCCGGGGGTGGCTGGTGTTGCCGTTGTGGCCGCCGGGGAACTCGGCCACCTCCGTCCCCACCAGCGAGGCCAGTGCATCGGCACAGCGCCGGTCGAAGACCTCCGCCGGAGTCGTGAGCCCGGCGGCGGGAACGATCCGGACCGGTGAGGCGGCCAGGGCGGCCGGCTCCAGGTCGTCCTGGAGCACTGCCGTGAAGTCGTGCCGGAGGAAGTGGTCGAAGTTCGCCCGCCGTCGGGCGTTCATCGGCTGCGGGGTGAGGCCGGGCTCGGCGTCCCGTCCGGTGGTGTCGATGCCCAGCACCCGGGCGATCTCCGGCAGTACCGTTGCCAGCCCGTCCCGCAGGTAGAGCTCTTGAAGGTCCGCCAACTCCTGCTCGTGGTAGGTCCGTTCGGCCGCCCCGAGCAGCCAGGGCGCCACCGGCTCGTGGGCGATCAGGGTGGAGAGCTGCCCGGGGTGCCGGACGGCGAGGTGCAGTCCGATGACCGCCCCGAGACTGCACCCGAGCATCGCCGCCGGACGGTCCGTCAGGGCGGCGAGCAGCCGGTGCACGTCGTCGACGTGGTCCGCCAGGGTGGCCGCCTCGCGCCCCTCCTCCGTGCGGCTCCGGGAGAGACCGCGCCGGTCGTACGTGACCACGGTGAAGGCGCCGGCCAGGGCGTCGACCAGGTCGGTGCTGCGGTCGGCGTCGCCCTCGCCGCTCTGCGAGACGAGCAACAGCGGCCCAGTGCCCCGGAGTTGGTAGTGCAGCACGGCGCCGTCCACGGCGAGCTCAGGCATGGTGGTCCCCCTCGATCCGGCCCGGTGGTCACTCCGCCGGGCGCTGGTCCCACCGTAGCGCATCCAATTAGATGTATCCATATAGATGAATCAAATCCGATGTACCTTCTCCCCATGAACGGAGTCGAGCTCTTCCTGCTGGGCCGCGCCCTGATGAAGATCGGCGAGGAGGCCCTCCCCGAACCGCCGGGCGGGGCCGACCGCCAGTCGGGCGGGACCAGGCTGACCCTGATCGTCGCGGGCGACGTGGCCGCCCATCCCGGCACGACCGTCAGCGAGATCGTCGGCCGCACCGGTCTGCCGCAGAGTCAGGTCTCCACGGCCGTCGCCCGCCTCCGCGAGGCCGGCTCCGTCGAGGCGGCCCCGGATCCGGCCGACCGCCGCCGCACCCTCCTCCGCCCGGCCGCCGAACCCACCCCCCGGGTCGCCGAGGTCCGCGCCACCTCGATCGCGCCCGCCCTCGCCGCGGCCCTCCCCGACGCCACCCCCGCCGAACTCCGCGAACTGACCACCGCCCTGGACCTGTTGGCCCACCACCTCCGGCCCGCCGCGCAGGTCCGCTCCGACGCCTCGCCCTCCTGAACGCGGATCGCCCCTGACGGCCCCTCAGCCCCGGCCCTCCGGCCAGTTCCGCAGCAGTGCGTCCAGTGCGTCCAGCACCCGCTCCCAGGTCTCCTGCGTGTCCGGCGCGCTGTGGCTGAAGCCGCCGCCCAGCTCCAGCGTCACGTAGCCGTGGAACAGGCTGCCCATCAGCCGCACCGCGTGAGTCTGGTCCGGCCCCTCCAGCTGGTAGCCACGCAGGACCGCCCGGGTCAGCTCGGCGTGCCGAGCGCCCGCGCTCGCGGCGGCGGCCTCCGGGGTCAGCCGGAGCTGGGCGGCGGCGTACCGGCCGGGGTGCTCGCGGGCGTAGTCCCGGTAGACGTTGGCCAGTGCGGTCAGTGCGTCCTTCCCGGCGCGGCCGGCCAGGGCGGCCGAGGCCCGGTCGGCCAGTTCGGCGAGGGCCAGCAGGGCGATCCGCTCGTGCAGGTCCTGAGAGTTGCGCACGTGTGAGTAGAGGCTGGCCACCTTCACGTCGAAGCGCCGGGCCAGGGCCGAGACGGTCACCTGGTCGAAGCCCACCTCGTCGGCCAGTTCGGCCCCGGCCAGGGTGAGGCGTTCGGCGGACAGTCCTACGCGTGCCATCGGCTCCCTCTCGTCGTCTCCGTGCTCCTGAGGCCATTATGCATTTGCCTAAAACCTTTAGGCAAAATAGCCTCACCTTTATGAAGCAGCTGACCGAACCCCAGATCCGCGCCTCCTTCGTGAACTGCACCAAGGGCGAGGCCACCCGTCTGGCCGTCCCCCGCGACCTCGCGGACCGCGCCTGGGCCGACCTCGACTACCTCGGCTGGCGCGACCCCCAGGCCCCCGACCGCGCCTACCTGGTCGCCGAACTCGACGGCGCCCCCACCGGTCTGGTCCTCCGCAGTCCGGCGGCCGCCTCCTGGCAGGCCCGCCGCAGCATGTGCTCGGTCTGCGTCACCACCCACGTCGGCGGCGTCTCCCTGATGGTCGCCCCCAAGGCCGGCAAGGCGGGCCGCGAGGGCAACTCCGTCGGCGTCTACCTCTGCACCGACCTCTCCTGCTCCCACCACCTCCGCAACCCCCAGCAGTCCGGCACCCGCCTCCAGGAGACCCTCACCCTCGAAGAACGCATCACCCGCACCGCCGCCAACCTCGCCGCCTTCATCGCCAAGGTGACCGCCTGACCGTTGAGCCTGAGCCCTGCGGCGGGAGCAGCGACACCGGTCCCACGTCTGGGCGGTGGTCGACCCCGACTCGGTCCGACCACGTCAGTGGTCACCAGGTCTACGTCTATCGCCGAACTCGCCCCGCCCGAGGGCGCTCTGGTCCTGGCAGCAATTGGTCGGCGTCACCGCCCCGATGGTCAGTAGGGTGGGTTCATGCCGAAGAAGGAACCGTTCATCATCGACGGAGTCACTTACGAGCGCGATTCGGCTCTGGGAGGGGGAGGATCTGCCCGGGTGTGGAAGGTCCGCCGTAAGCCCGACGGTCAGGTGCTCGCAGTCAAGCAGATCGAGAAGGACAGTGGCGCGGACTCCGCTCGCAACAAGCGTTTCAAGCGGGAGATCGAGTACGGGCAGGCCTCGAGCCACCCGAATGTCGTGAGTATCCACGCGTATTCAGAGGACGAGAAACACTTCTACTGCGTCATGGACTTCTACCCCATGACGCTGCGAAACGTGATCAACGACGAAATCGACGCTGACGTGCTTCTCGACTACGTGCGTCAGCTCTGCGATGCGCTCGCGTACGTGCACGGTGACGGCATAGTGCACCGCGACATCAAGCCTGAGAATGTCCTCGTCGACCCTGAGGTGCGCCGGCTCGTCCTGGCCGACTTCGGCATCGCGCATTTCAAGGACTCCTCGCTCACGAAGCGCGGGGACCTCCTGGTGAACCGAAACTACCTCGCTCCCGAGCAGATGGTGAGGAACAACGCCCTCGACATCGGCAAGCCGGCAGACATTTTTGCGCTCGGCCTCGTCATGACCGAGATGTTCACGAAGCAGAACGCCCGGGGGCGACGACACGCGCTTGTGCGCGACCGCTACCCCTACCTGGCGGACCTCGACCTGATCATCGAACAGATGCTGCTCCAAGACGAGGCGCAGCGGCTCCGCATCGACACCGTACGCGGGCTGCTTCAGGTAGCCGTTCAGCGGCTCGACTCGGCAATCGAGGAGATCTCCGACGACCTGTGCCCCGACGAAGCGTCAGCTAGCGGCTCGTCCGACGAGGTCGAGCGGATTCTTGGCCGTGCCGCCAGAGACGTGTTGTCGGCGAAGCACGTCTTCGAGCGGGTCGCCGACGGAGAGCTCGACCGATTCAACCTCAACTACCACTGCGAGGTTGCTTACCGCGTGAGCACGGAGCTGTTCAACACATGCGCTCAAGCCGTCATATATTCCTCGTGTAAGGCGAAGTTCGACTACGAGGGCGCTGGGCGGTGGGGCGAGGATGACGATGCTCTCGTGTTGTCTGCCTCAAAGCCGAGACTCCAACGCGAGCTGGAGACGATTCTGGCCGAGTTCCCCCTTCCTCGGTCTTCGCGCTGGGCCGGTCTGCCGAGGCAGTCGGCTCACCTGTTTCGGTTCTGCAAGGACTATCACTGTGAAGAGCTGCTGACGAGCATCCGCGAATCTGTTTACGGTGAAGGCAGTGGATCGTTGCGGTCGAATCTGATCGGTGCCCCGATCCTCTGGATTACTCGTTGGATGCGTACGACTCTGGGCACCGACTACCTGGGGCTCGACAAGGCAGTTCGCGAGGGCATCGGTTTCGAGAACCATCTCTCGGTGATCTGGGACGAGACGCTTCCGTTGGACTCGGCCCGAGAGGCGCTGGGAGTGGATCTGCTGACCGAGCGGCTCAACGCGGACGGCGTCGCCCGCACACTTGAGGCGCTTGAAGCGAAGTGGGACGTTTCCGTGGGAGAGCTCGTAGACGGTGAGTACTCGGTGATGTTCCGGTCACCCGACACGTACCGCTGCTTCCGTGACGAGGCGCTCAAGCTCGCAGAACCGGGCTCGGTATTCGAAGCCGACGTCCTCGATCTGCTCCGCCCCGAGGTGGAGTTCGACGACCTTGTGGCACTCACATGGGACAGGGACTTCGACGTGGCCGTCACGCTCGGGAAGATCCTTGGCACCCACACGCGATAGTGACCTGAGCCCAAAGTTCAAGGGTGGTCGTAGCAGGTGCTGCGTGGCTGGATCCAGCGGGACGGGGCGATGCGGCTACTGCACCGGGTCGCGACTGCGCCGGCCCAGAGGATCTGCTGGTGAGGTGGCGTCGACGGGCGTGTCCGATGTGGCGCTGTCCCGCTGCGGCGACGGGATCGGCATTCTGCTCGCCGAAGCCGGGCGTTGCCCAAGTCAGTTGGCGGCGCCTCGGCGATGGCGACGCCGCGGGACGATGTCCCCGGAGACGCCAAGGTTCGCGGTCGCTTGGTCGAGCTCCTCGGCCAGCAGGTGCTCGCTGAGGATGGAGTCGAGTATCCGGCCGGCCTGGATCAGGCACACGGCCGTCCAAATGACGTCGTTCAGGCCGCTCTCCCTGGGCTTGTCGCGCAGTTCCCAGCCGCCGGCCCGGGTCGGACGGAGATACAGCTGCGCCGTCTATCGTGTGGTGTGGGAGTAGGAGCTGAGGTGCCTGTAGGGCAGGTAGCCGTCCTGCTCCCCGAACGCCGCCATCAAGTCGGCGGTGTTGCGGATCTCGTTCGCCAGCCGGGTGACTTCAGGGGCCGGGTGGGCGGTGCGTTCGTCGACAGCGGCACGGACCCTTGCCTCGACCTCGTCTCCGTCGACATCCCACCCGGCTTGCTTCGCGTTGGTGATCAGCTTGAGGAGTTGGTCGTCGCTGTAGGCATCGACGGCCTGCACCGCAGTACTGCCGCCGTCGACGAGCCAGGCCATCGCCACCGTGTGGGTCATCAGGTTCCGCGTCACCGGTGCGACGACGTACCCGTTGCCGTTCTCGGCCGCCGCCGCCACCACGCGGGCGGAGTCCGAAATGAGCATCCACCAGCTCCATGCGGTTGGTGCCACTGCCTCGTGTTCGCGGAGGAAGTCGATGTCGCCCGCTCTGGAGGTCATCCTGTCGCGGGCGGCCAGCAACTGGTCGATGACTTCGAGCGCGTGGCGGGCTGTGGCCTCGTCATGCGCAAAGTCGGGCATGGCGTCAAGCTACGGCGCCGGATCCGGGGCCGCCACGATTTCCTCAACCGTTCACCCACCTGCTCCGCGTGCTGGCGCTAGCACTCTGCTTGCAATTGCAAGCACGGGTGTGCAGACTGCTGGCATGGCTTCACTGAACGTGGGCTCGCTCGGGGAGTACATCCGCGAGCAGCGGCGGAACGCGCAGTACTCGCTGCGCCAACTCGCCGACGCCGCAGGGGTGTCCAACCCGTACCTGAGTCAGATCGAGCGCGGGCTGCGGAAGCCGAGCGCGGAGATCCTGCAGCAGATCGCCAAGGCGCTGCGGATCTCGGCGGAGACCCTGTACGTGCAGGCCGGGATCCTCGAGGAGCGGCCGCAGGCCGAGCCGGGGGAGGGGCCCGGGCTGCGGGCGGCGGTCCAGGCGGATCCGCTGCTCAACGAGCGGCAGAAGCAGGCGCTGCTGGCGGTCTACGAGGCGTTCCTGAAGGAGAACCAGGAGCAGCCCGCCGCCGCAGCGGCAGGAGCAGAGGGACAGGCCGGCCGCCGGACTGTCGACGGATGAGAGGACGACCGGCCATGCCGATCAGCGACGAGATCAAGAAGACCCTCAGCGACCCGACCCCGCTGTACGCCCTCGCGGGCGCCGGCGACCTGGCGTACGAGAAGCTGCGCGAGGTGCCGGGCAAGGTCGAGGCGCTGGCCGCCGACCGCAAGGGCACGCAGGAGAAGGCCGCCGCCGCGCTCCAGGAGGCCGGGGCGAAGCTGGTCGGGGCGCAGGCGAAGGTGACCGAGACCGTCACCGGGCTGCCCTCCGACCTGAAGGGCATTCAGGAGAAGGTGCAGGGGCTGGCGCTCCAGCAGGTGGGCCTGGCACTGGAGTTGGCCGTCAAGGCCAAGGAGGCCTACGACGAGCTGGCCGTCCGCGGCCGGACCGTGGTGGAGAAGAACCAGCCGTCCCCCGGCACCGCGCCCGAGGAGACCGTAGAGGCCGAGCTCGTGGAGACCGAGGCCGAGCCCGTGGTGCTCGACCTGGAGCCGGAGCCGGAGTCGGCTGCTCCCGCCGAGGAGGCCCCCAAGCGCGCCCCCCGCGCCCGCAAGCCGAAGGCCGCGCCGACCGACGCCGAGTGAGGTGGACCGGTGCCGAGCACCGAGAGGTGCGAAGCGGGCCCGAACCGGGCACATCCGGGCAGTGCGGCTCGTTGTCCCGGCGACGGCCGCCGGGCCGTGCCACCATGGGCGGCGGTAGTGCCCGGATCACACTGAGGAGGAGGCGGCAGCGGTGGCGTACATCCTGAGCTTGCAGTTCCTGAGCCCGGAGTGGTGGTTGTCGTTCGCGATCATCGGGTTCAAGCTGTTCGCCTTCGTGGACGCGGTGACCAGACGCGAGGACGCCTACCGGGCGGCGGACAAGAAGACCAAGCCGTTCTGGCTGGCCCTGACCGGTGCGGCGCTCGGGCTCGACCTGCTGCTCGGCGCCTCGGTGTTCAGCCCGTTGACGCTGATCGGCCTGGTGGCCTCGATCGTCTACGTGGTGGACGTCCGCTCCGCGATCAAGCAGCTGACGGACGGCCGCGGCAACAGCAGCCGGAGCAACAACGGCCCGTACGGGCCCTGGTGACGACCGGTCACACGTGCACGGAAGGAAGGGCGGGCCGCGATGCCCGCCCTTTCGCGCGTCCGGAGGAGCCCGGAGGAGCGGCGTGGCCTCAGCCCATGATGAGCGGCACCGGCTGACGCTCCAGCAGCAGCACCGCGACGTCGTCCGCGAGCGCCCCGCCGTTCAGCTCCTCCACCTCGGCGATGGCACTGTCCACCAGCCGCCCCCGGGTCAGCCCGCCCGACTGGTGGTCCGCTATCAGGCCGATCAGCCCGTCCTGGCCGAGCCGCCGCGACCCGGCGCCGATCCGGCCCTCGATCAGCCCGTCGGTGTACAGCAGCAGGCTCCAGCCCGGACGGAGCGTCAGCTCCTGGGTGGGCCAGGCGGCCCCGGGGTCGTCGCAGTGCAGCAGCCCGAGGGCCGGCCCGGCCTGGTCGGCGGGGAGCAGGGAGGGTTCGCCGTCCCGGCTCATCAGCAGCGGGGCGGGGTGCCCGGCGAGGTACATCCGGGCCTGTTCGTCGGCGGCCGTCGGGCCCTCGGCGGAGGGCGGGGAGAGCACCAGCAGGCAGAGCGTCGCGAAGATCTCGTCGCTGCGGCGCTCGTGCTCCAGCACGTGCTGGAGGGTGGAGAGCAGGGTCTGGCCGGTCAGCCCGGCGAAGACCAGCGAGCGCCAGGCGATCCGCAGCGCGACGCCGAGCGCCGCCTCGTCGGGGCCGTGCCCGCAGACGTCGCCGATCACCACGTGCACGGTGCCGTCGTCGGTGCGCACGGCGTCGTAGAAGTCGCCGCCGAGCAGCGCCCGGCTGCGGCCGGGGCGGTAGCGGCGGGTGAAGGAGAGCCCGGCGCCGTCCAGCAGCGGGGTGGGCAGCAGGTGCCGCTGGAGACGGGCGTTCTCCTGGCCGCGCAGCTCGGCCTCGACCAGGCGCCGCTGCGACTCGTCCGCCCGGCGGCGCTCGACCGCGTACCGCAGCGCCCGGGCCAGCAGCGGCCCGTCGGTCTGATGGCGGATCAGGAAGTCCTGCGCCCCGGCGGCCACGGCCGCCGCGCCCAGCTCGGCCCCGGCGGCGTCGGTGAGCACCACCACGGCCGTCTGCGGGGCCCGGCGGAGGAGTTCGTGCAGACCGTCCAGACCCTGGAGCGGGCCGGTCTGGTCGGCCGGGTCGGGGAGGTCCAGCAGCACGCAGCTGAACTCCACCTCGCGGGGACGTCCGACCGGCCGGCGCCCCTGGCCCCTCGTCCGGGAGAGCCGGTCGGCGGCGGAGAGCACGCCCTGCGCCCAGTGCAGTTCGATCGCGGCGCCGGACTCGGCGACCAGCTGCTCCAGGAAGGCCACGTCGGTGTAGTCGTTCTCGATCACCAGCAGCCGGAACGGCGCGTCGGTGCCGTTGGCCCGAGGGTGCGGTATCGGCACCGCGGCCTCGGCTACGGCGCCCGGCCGGTACGGGGCGGCTGGCCCCCGCCCGTCTCCCGTTGCGGGCATTGGTCGGTCCTCCCTTTCCCCGACAGCGCAACGGCTGGGCCAGCCGTGGGGTGCCCGGATGGCACCGGGTGTCGGAGAGCTTTGGTGACCATAACGCGGCCGGAGCCCTTTCCTCCGGCTGACGGGCGGCTCTGTGGCTATCACCACGCGACCGGGAGAACGGGCTGGCCTCGGGCGGAACGATTCTGGTATGGACCGGTGTGGAGACAACGGAAGGGTGGGAACGGTGACGCGCATCACGTCGGTCGAGGGTGACATCACGGCGCAGGAGGTGGACGCGGTGGTCAACGCCGCCAACAGCTCGCTGCTCGGCGGGGGCGGCGTGGACGGGGCGATCCACCGCCGCGGCGGGCCGGAGATCCTGGCCGAGTGCCGGGCCCTGCGCGCCTCCAGGTACGGCCGCGGACTGCCCACCGGACAGGCCGTGGCCACCACCGCGGGGCGCCTCCCGGCCCGCTGGGTGGTGCACACCGTCGGGCCCGTCCACCTGCCCGAGGAGTACGCGGCGCGGGCCGAGCTGCTCGCCTCCTGCCACCGCGAGTCGCTGCGCGTGGCGGCCGGGCTCGGCGCCCGGACGGTGGCCTTCCCGGCCATCTCCACCGGGGTCTACGGCTGGCCGATGGCGGACGCCGCGCGGATCGCTGTCCGGGCCGTGCGCGAGGCGGTCGTGGAGTACCCGGAGCTGACCGAGGTGCGCTTCGTGCTGTTCGGACCCGAGGCCCACGGGGTCTTCCGGGACGCCTTGGACGCTCCGGGCCCGACCGGCTGAGACTTCGTCAGTTTGGAGGGCGCCGTCCGCGTGGTCCGGGCCGTCCGGGCTGTCCGTGCGGTCCGCGCCGTCACGGGGCGAGCGCGGACCACTCCACCGTGAGCTCGCCCTGCCGCCACCGGCCCCGGGCGTCCACCAGCGGCCAACTGCCGGACATCGAGCGGCAGGTGGCGATCCACCGTTGCCGGGCGCCGAACGCGCCGTACGGGGCGGCGGCCGACCAGGCCCGGTCGAGGTCGGTGAGGAAGGCGTGCACCGGGCGGCCCGGCACGTTGTGGTGGATCAGCGCCTTCGGCAGCCGCTCGGCCAGCTCGGAGGGCTGGGTCAGCCCGGCCAGCCGGGCCGCGAAGGTGACCGTCCGGGGCCCCTCCGGGCCGAGCGCCACCCAGACGTGCCGCCGGCCGATCTCGTCGCAGGTGCCCTCCACCAGCAGCCCGCCGGGCACCAGCCGTCCGCACAGCCGCTCCCAGACCGGGCCGACGGCGGCCTCCTCGTACTGCCGCAGCACGTTGGCCGCCCGGATCAGCAGCGCCCCGTCCCTGCCGTCCAACGGCACCTCGAAGCCGCCCCGCCGGAAGGTCAGCAGCGGCGGTTCGGCGTACGGCAGCGCGGCCGCCACCCGCTCCGGCTCGATCTCGACGCCCACCGTCCGGACGTCCGGCCGCACCGTGCGCAGCCGGGTCGACAGCTCCACCGCCGTCCACGGCGCCGCCCCGTACCCGAGGTCCACGGCGGTCGGCGGCCGCTCGGCGGAGCGCAGCGCCGGGCCCAGCGCGTGGGCGATCCACCGGTCCATCCGCCGCAGCCGGTTGGTCCCCGTCGTCCCCCGCGTCACCGTGCCCTCGGGCCGGGCTCCCCGGCCACGGGCGGGAGAACTGTGCGGAACGGACGGCGCGACCATGCACGCAGCCTAACCGGCAGGGCCCCGCGCCCCCGGGGTGACCACGGTCGCCCCCGCTCCGGCGGATTTCCGCAAGCGGGAATGCGACGTGACATAGACGTGGTTGTCTCCTTGGACGATTGCCCACGGGCCGGAGCGCGGTGCCCAGGGGAGCGACGAGGAGGCTCAGCCAGGTGACCAAGCACCCCGCCCGTACGGCGGCGCGACGTTCCCCCCTGCTCCCGCCCACCCTCGGGCGCCTGCAGAGCCTGGTCGGCCGTCGCCGCCCCCACCGCATCGCGATGCTCAGCGTCCACACCTCCCCCCTGCACCAGCCGGGCACCGGCGACGCGGGCGGGATGAACGTCTACATCGTCGAGCTGGCCAAGCGCCTCGCCGCCCTCGACATCGAGGTCGAGGTCTTCACCCGGGCGATCAGTTCGGACGACGCCCCCACCGTCGAGCTGGCCCCCGGCGTGCTGGTCCGGCACGTCACGGCGGGCCCGTACGAGGGGCTGGTCAAGGAGGACCTCCCGGCCCAGCTCTGCGCCTTCACCCACGCGGTGCTGCGCACCGAGGCCGGCCACCGCCCGGGCCACTACGACCTGGTGCACTCGCACTACTGGCTCTCCGGCCAGGTCGGCTGGCTGGCCGCCCAGCGCTGGGGCGTGCCGCTGGTGCACACCATGCACACCATGGCCAAGGTCAAGAACGCGGCGCTGGCCGAGGGGGACACCCCCGAGCCGGCCGCCCGGGAGATCGGCGAGAGCCAGGTGGTCGAGGCCGCCGACCGGCTGATCGCCAACACGGCGGAGGAGGCCGAGGAGCTGGCCTTCCACTACGCCGCCCGGCAGGACCAGCTCGCCGTGGTCCACCCCGGCGTCAACCTCGACGTCTTCCGCCCCGCCGACGCCCCGGACGGCCGCGCCGCCGCCCGGGCCCGGCTCGGGCTGCCGCAGGACGCGGCGGTGCTGCTGTTCGCCGGGCGGATACAGCCGCTCAAGGCGCCAGACGTGCTGCTGCGGGCGGTCGCGGCGCTGCTGGAGCGCGAGCCGGAGCTGCGCCGCCGGCTGATCGTGCCGGTGGTCGGCGGCCCGTCCGGCACCGGGCTGGCCAAGCCGGAGAGCCTGCAGAAGCTCGCCGCCCAGCTGGGCATCTCGGACGTGGTCCGCTTCCACCCGCCGGTCGGCCAGCAGCAGCTCGCCGAGTGGTACCGGGCCGCCACCGCCCTGGTGATGCCCTCGTACAGCGAGTCCTTCGGCCTGGTCGCCCTGGAGGCCCAGGCCTGCGGCACCCCGGTGGTCGCCGCCGCGGTCGGCGGCCTCCCGGTCGCGGTCGAGGGCGGCCGCACCGGCACCCTGGTCCCCGGCCACGACCCGCTGGACTGGGCCCGGGCGTTGCGCCCGTACGTGACGGACCGTGAGCTGGTGCACCGTCAGGGCCTGGCCGCCGCCGCCCACGCCGCCGCCTTCGGCTGGGACCGTGCCGCCGCCCGCACCGCCGAGGTCTACGCCGGAGCGATGCAGCACTCCACCGCCCTCCTGGCCGGCCTGCGCCTGGCCTGACCACGCGGCCCGGCCCGAGGCCCGGCCCGAGGTCCGGGTGTGACGGGGAGTCAGGCGGCGCCGAGGGCGTACCCCCGAGTAACGTCTGCCCCATGGCAACCCCCACCAAGGACGACGCCCTGGCCCTGCTCCGCACCGCCCTGGACGAGGCGGGCGTGGCCTGGGAGCCCGCCGCGACCGACCCGTACACGCTGGTCGCGACGCTGCCCGGTACCCGCAAGCTGGCCACTCCCTGCGCCCTGCGGGTCGGCGACCACACCCTCTCGGTGAACGCCTTCGTGATCCGCCGCCCGGACGAGAACCACGAGGCGGTCTACCGCTGGCTGCTGGAGCGGAACACCAAGCTGTTCGGCGTCGCCTACGCGATCGACGGTCTCGGTGACGTCTACCTGGCCGGCCGCCTCCCGCTGGAGGCCCTCACCCCGGCGGTGGTCGACCGGGTGCTCGGCAGCGTGCTCGGCGCCGCCGACGAGCCCTTCAACACCCTGCTCGAACTCGGCTTCGCCACCGCGATCCGGCGCGAGTGGGAGTGGCGCACCAAGCGCGGCGAGTCCACCCGCAACCTGGAGGCCTTCACCCACCTGGCCGCCCCGGCGGCGGAGCAGGCACCCGCATCCGAGGCCGACTAGGGTGCGTATCTGGTTGTGATCAATCTGCGGGTTTTGCCTCGGCTGTCGCGTCTGATCCGGTAGACCTGTCGTGTGACACGAGTGCAACT
>NZ_JBVJLD010000047.1:0-6087 GCF_055584905.1 Kitasatospora sp. NPDC088742
TGCGGTCGTCGTTGGCCAACTGGACGAACGGCGGCTCGTGCAGACCGCCGAAGCGCCCGCCGATCGCCTGGACGATGCCCGCGCTGCCGTCCCGCAGCTGCCAGAGGCAGGCCAGGTCGAGGTCCCGGCCGGCCAGCGCGTTGGTGCCCTGGCCCTGGGCGGCGTTGCGGAGCTTGGTCAGCCAGCCGGAGGTCTTCTGCGGCTGGGCCGCCGGGGCAGCGGCCTGCGGCGCCGCCGACCAGTTGAGGTTCACCCGGAGCAGGCCGCCGACCGCGCCGTGCTTGCGCAGCGAGAGCTTGGGGGCCTCCTTGGTGAGGGTGATCTTGGAGAAGTTGAGCGGGGCCGGGGCGGCGGCCGGCGGCGCGGCGGGCATCGGCGGGGCAGGAGCGGGGGCCGGGGCCGGGTGGGAGGCGGGGGCGGTCACCGGGGCGGGCTCCTCGTCCACCTGGATGCCGTAGTCGGTGGCCAGACCGGCCAGGCCGGAGTCGTAGCCCTGGCCGACCGCCCGGAACTTCCACGCCCCGGCCCGGCGGTAGAGCTCGCCGAGCACGAAGGCGGTCTCGGTGCTGGCGCCGGTGTCCTCGAAGCGGACCAGCTCGGCACCGGTGACGGCGTCCAGCAGGCGCAGGTACAGACCGGGGAGGGCACCGAACGGGCCGCCGTCGCTGGAGGCGGCGAGCACCACCGTCTCGACGGCGGGGTCGAGGCCGGGCAGACGGACCGTCAGGCCGTCGAGGACGGACCCGTCCGGGAGCTGCTGCTTGCCGCCGTGGCGGACGGCGCCGGAGGTGTCCTGCGGCTGGTTGTAGAAGACGAAGTCGGCGTCGGAACGGACCCGGCCGCCGGACAGCAGCAGCGCCGAGGCATCGGCGTCCGGCACGCCCGGCCCGGCACGCCAGCCCAGCTCGACCCGCACCTCGGCCGCGTCCACCGGCACGTTCGCGCCCTTGGAGATCGCCATCGCCTCGCCACTCCCCGCAGTTGACACCCCGCCAGCCTAGTGCCGTTCCCGGCAAGGTTTGCCCCGTCGCGTCGTTCGGTGCGTGCTATCGGCGTGCCGGGCGAAGGCCCGTCGTAGCGGAGCTACCCGGGCTTTTGGCCGGTGCGGCGAGAGTGCGTGCCGGGCGGCGTGACGGGGCAAACCTTGCCGGGAACGGCACTAGTGGCCGCGACGGCGGTCGCCCCAGGGGCGCGAGGAACTGCGCGAGTTCGGAAGGCGACGCACCAGTGACTGAGGGTACGTCAGCCAGTTGCACGTGCTGCGGCCCCCGCGCGGGGAACGGCAACACGTGCAACTGGCTCTCGTGCCCCGGCCTCACGCTGGGTCGCCTTCCGATTCGCGCAGTTCCTCGCGCCCCCGGCCGCACGCTCTGCCGCGCCCGTGAGGCGCTGCCCTGCCGAGCGTGGGTGGGCAGGGATAGCCTCGTCGGTATGGCGAACAGCAGCTCACCCGAGGCGCCGATCCCGGTCGGCAAGGTGTCCGCGCTCATCGGCGGGTGGGTGGACCGGCTGGGGGCGGTCTGGGTGGAGGGGCAGATCACCCAGCTGAGCCGCCGTCCGGGCGCCGGGGTGGTGTTCCTGACGCTCCGTGACCCGGACCGGGACGTCTCACTGACCGTCACCTGTTTCCGGCAGGTCTTCGAGCAGGTGGCCGAGGACGTCCGCGAGGGTTCCCGGATCCTGGTGCACGCCAAGCCGGAGTGGTACGTGGCGCGCGGCACCCTGTCCCTCCGGGCGACCGAGATCCGCCTGGTCGGGCTGGGCGAGCTGCTGGCCCGGCTGGAGCACCTGAAGCGGGCGCTGGCCGCCGAGGGCCTGTTCGACGCCGAGCGGAAGAAGCCGCTGCCGTTCCTGCCGCACTGCGTCGGCCTGGTGACCGGCCGGGATTCGGCGGCCGAGCGGGACGTGCTGGAGAACGCGCGGCGCCGCTGGCCGGCCGTCCGCTTCGAGGTGCGGAACGTACCGGTGCAGGGGGTCGCCGCGGTGGCCCAGGTGACCGCCGCGGTCAAGGAGTTGGACGAGCACCCCGAGGTGGACGTGATCGTGGTGGCCCGGGGCGGTGGCAGCGTGGAGGACCTGCTGCCGTTCTCCGACGAGGTCCTGGTGCGGGCGGTGGCGGCGGCCCGGACGCCGGTGGTGAGCGCGATCGGGCACGAGCCGGACCAGCCGCTGCTGGACTTCGTCGCCGACCTGCGGGCCTCCACCCCGACCGACGCCGCCAAGCGGGTGGTCCCGGACGTGGGCGAGGAGCTGGCCCGGGTGCACCAGCTGCGGGACCGGGCCCGGCGGTACGTCGTCCAGCGGGTGGAGCGCGAGCGGGCCGGGCTGGCCGGGGTGCTGAGCCGCCCGGTGCTGGCCGCCCCGCACCGGCTGGTGGACGGGCCGGCCGAGGAGGTGGCCCAGCTGGTCGGGCGGGCCCGCCGGGTGCTCGGCCACCGGCTGGACGCGGCGGGGTCGGACCTCGGGCACACCCTGGCCCGGGTGGTGGCGCTCTCCCCGCTGGCCACCCTGGAGCGCGGCTACGCGGTGCTCCAGCGGGCGGACGGCCACGTGGTCACCGACCCGGCGGCGCTGGCGGCCGGCGAGAGGCTGCACGCCCGGGTCGCCGAGGGCGCCTTCGAGGTGACGGTGGATCAGGACTGATCGACCAGCAGCCGCTGCCGGGAGAGCGGGACGGAGTGCTCGGCGAAGCCCAGCTCGCGGTAGAGCCGCTCTCCGTCGACGGTGGCGTGCAGGTCGACCCGGGTGGCCCGGCGGGCGTCGAACCACTCCAGCAGGGTGGCGGTGCAGGCCCGGGCGTAGCCGAGGCGGCGGTGGTCCGGGTCGGTGCAGATGTTGAAGACGAAGCCGAACAGGCCGTCGGGGTGGCCGGGCGCGGGGAGCCGCTGCTCCAAGGTCCCGACGGCGCAGGCGGCCAGCCGGCCCGGACGCCCGGGGTCGTCCACCACGAAGGCGGGCATGGTGAGCTCCTCCGGCGGCGCAGCGAGCCGCTCCCGGAGCACCGCCTCGGCGGTGGCCTCCCACTCCCCCGGCGCCGCGGCGCCGGACATCGACTCGAACATCAGCCCGCGCAGCCGCACCAGCTCGGGGGCGTCGGCGGGGGTGGCGGTCCGTACGGTGATCATGCCGCGAAGGCTAGCCGGACGGGGCGGGGCACGGCCGTGAATTGTCCTCCGCTGCGCCTACCCTGACGACATGACAGAGTCTGCGGGGAATAACGGCGACGACGCCCTCGGTTACGAGCAGGCGCGTGATGCTCTCCTGGACGTGGTCCGGCGGCTGGAGGCCGGCGGGGTGCCGTTGGAGGAGTCGCTGGCGCTCTGGGAGCGCGGCGAGGAGCTGGCGAAGGTCTGCCAGCGGTGGCTGGACGGCGCGCGGGCGCGGCTGGACGCGGCGCTGGCCGCCGAGGGCGGTGCCGGAGGGGCTGCTGTGAACTCCGTGTGACAGGGCCCACTACTGAGTTGCGGAATAGTTTAAGTTTCACCTAACGTTGGGACCGTACGAACGGCGCAGGACCGGCTGTTCGAAGCTTCCCGTTGTTCCCTTTCCGCATGAGGTGGACTGCAATGACCCTGGTTCTCGACGCCGTCGCTCAGGACCTTCTGTTCCGCGAGGCCCGCACCGCCAACACCTTCACCGACGAGCCGGTCACCGACGAGCAGGTCCAGGCGATCTACGACCTGGTCAAGTACGCGCCGACCTCGATGAACCAGTCGCCGCTGCGCATCGTCCTGGTCCGCTCGGACGAGGCCCGCGCCCGCCTGGTCTCGCACCTCGGTGACGGCAACAAGAAGAAGACCGAGGCCGCGCCGCTGGTCGCCATCCTGGCCGCCGACCACGACTTCCACGACTCGCTGCCGAAGCTCTTCCCGCACTTCCCGGCCGCCAAGAGCTTCTTCGAGGAGATCGAGGGCCGCACCGCGTCGGCCCGCTTCAACGCCTCGCTGCAGCTCGCCTACTTCATCATCGGCATCCGCGCCGCCGGCCTGGCCGCCGGCCCGATGACCGGTTACGACGCCGATGGCCTGAACAAGGACTTCTTCGGCGACGGCAAGCACTCGGTGCTGGCCGTGGTGAACATCGGCAAGCCGGGCGAGGACGCCTGGTTCCCGCGTTCCCCGCGCCTGGAGTACGACGAGGTCGTCACCACCGTCTGACCTCCCGTCAGCGGTTGGACCAGTGCATGAAAGGAGCCCCCGGCCATCGGCCGGGGGCTCCTTCGTCGTCCGGGAGGTGGGGCCGCCCTGGACGCGGGGTCACTTCAGGATGCGGGCGAACCCGGTCAGCTCCTCGTACGTGGCGGTGCCGGTGACCACGGTGGTGGCACCGCCGGTCTTCAGGACCAGGCCGCGGTAGGACTTGCCCTGGTAGCGCTGCCACTCCTGGCCGCCGACCGAGGCCGTGCCGTCCGGCTTGGCGCCCTCGACCACCTCGGCCACCGCCTTGTCCGGCTCGGCCACCCGCTGCTCCACCGCGATGTACTGGCCGGAGGGGGTGACGAAGCCCAGGTGCCAGGAGGCGGAGCCCTTGGCACCGCCGTCGTAGCTGACCGAGGTGGCCTTCCAGTCCGCGCCCAGGCCCTCGGGCGCCAGCACCGGGTACGGGGCCGCCCGCTTGGCCGAGGCCAGCGTGGAGCGGTAGTCGACCGCCTTCATCCCGCCGCCCTCCGAGTGCGGGATGAACAGGTACCCGACGAAGACCACGACACCGACCGCCAGCATCGACAGGACCATGTCCCGTACCGTCTGCCGGCCTCTCATGCTGCTTTTGCCTGCCACCCCCACATGGTGACCCATGCCCCTCGGACTTCGGACAACCGGGGTGCACTCCGACGGGTGAACCAGGACGGAACCGGACGGAACACCCGGCCACCGGGGGTGCGCCACAGACAGTCATCTGATGGACGGATACGATCGCAGGACCCTCATCACGGCGTTCGACCAGGCAAGCTCTGTCGGGCGCTCTGGCCGTCGCGTACAGAGAGGTCACGACGATGACCGCCCCGCACAGCAACTTCCCCAGCTCCCTGGTGGTGGCCCCGGAGGCCCCCGACCGCAACCTCGCCCTCGAACTGGTCCGGGTGACCGAGGCCGCCGCGATGGCGGCCGGCCGCTGGGTCGGCCGCGGCGACAAGAACCGCGCCGACGGCGCCGCCGTGAAGGCCATGCGCACCCTAGTCTCGACCGTCTCGATGAACGGCATCGTCGTCATCGGCGAGGGCGAGAAGGACGAAGCCCCGATGCTCTACAACGGCGAGCGGGTCGGCGACGGCACCGGTGCCGAGTGCGACGTCGCGGTGGACCCGGTGGACGGGACCACGCTCACCGCCAAGGGCATGGCCAACGCGGTGGCCGTGCTCGCGGTCGCCGACCGGGGCACCATGTTCGACCCGAGCGCGGTCTTCTACATGGACAAGCTGGTGGCCGGCCCCGAGGCGGCCGAGTACGTCGACATCACCGCCCCGGTCGCGGTCAACGTCCGCCGGGTCGCCAAGGCCAAGGGCACCGCGGTCGAGGACGTCACCGTGATGGTGCTGGACCGCCCCCGCCACAACGACCTGGTCCGGGAGATCCGCGAGGCGGGTGCCCGGATCAAGTTCATCTCGGACGGCGACGTGGCCGGCGCGATCATGACCGCCCGCGAGGGCACCGGCGTCGACCTGCTGATGGGCATCGGCGGCACCCCCGAGGGGATCATCGCGGCCTGTGCCATGAAGTGCATGGGCGGTGTGATCCAGGGCAAGCTCTGGCCCAAGGACGACGCCGAGCGCCAGCGCGCGCTGGACGCCGGCCACGACCTGGACCGGGTGCTCACCACCGACGACCTGGTCAGCGGCGAGAACGTGTTCTTCGTCGCCACCGGCATCACCGACGGCGAGCTGCTGCGCGGCGTGCACTACCGCTCGGAGACCGCCACCACCAGCTCGCTGGTGATGCGCTCCAAGAGCGGCACCATCCGGGAGATCCACTCCACCCACAAGCTGTCCAAGCTGCGGGCTTACAGCGCGATCGACTTCGACCGCGCCAACTGAGCACCGCACGGCGAGGGGCGGCGGCATCCGGGCACTCCCCGGCGGCCGCCGCCCCG
>NZ_JBVJLD010000047.1:6184-54627 GCF_055584905.1 Kitasatospora sp. NPDC088742
CCGGCGGGCGGCCGGGATCCGGCGCTCGGTGTCCCGGCGGCGGCGCCGGGCCAGCACCACCCGGCGCTCGGCGGCGGTCAGGCCGCCCCAGACCCCGTACGGCTCCGGCTGGTTGAGGGCGTGCTCGCGGCACTCCAGCAGCACCGGGCAGCGGGCGCAGACCTGCTTGGCCTCCTCCTCCCGGGCGAGCCGGGCCGCCGTGGGCTCCTTGGACGGGGCGAAGAACAGCACCGCCTCGTCCCGGCGGCAGGCCGCGCCGGTGTGCCAGGGGTTGTCGTCCTGGGAGTCGAGCCGCTGCACCACCACCACGGGGGAGGAGGCGGCGTGGGCCGCCACGGAGACGGCTCGGGGGCTGGACTCGATCGGATGCAGCACGGCTTACTCCTGACGAGGCTCAAGACTCGGGGTAATAGGGCTCCCTGCCCGGCTGCCCCGTAGCGACCCCGCGCACGCGTCGGGTCGAACCTCAGCCGCCCCCGGGGTCACAGCCGTACAAGAAACGATGTGCGTCTGGAACTACCCCGCCGTAACCCGGTTCATGCACACCGCATGCGCATGACTACGGACTGCACTCGCCCCGCCCCCGGGTGCCGACCCCACGGGTGACGCCCCGTCGGGCCGGCACCGGCCAACTGCCGTGCTCAGCCCTCGAGTTGCTTGCGCACCCACTCCTTGAGCTTCTTGCCCCGGCGCGGCTTGGCGCTGCACCCGCCGAAGATCGCCGCCCCCTTGACCCGGACCACCGGGGCGTACGGGTCGGCCACGGTCTGCTCCTTGACGTCGAAGCCGCCGAACAGACCGAGCCCGCTGCCGTGCAGCGAGACGTTCTCCGGGACCTTCACGTCCACCCCGCCGAACATCGCGAAGACCTCGATCTCCACCTCGGGGGACTCGAAGACCGCGTCGGTGAGGTCGATCTCCACCCCGCCGAACAGCGCGACCGCGCGGATGTGCGAGCCGACCCGCCAGCGGCCCTTCCGGGCCGCGCCGCCGAAGACCGCCACCACGGTCGGCGCCTCGGCCCGGGCCGGGAGCACCGGCGGGCGCTCGGCGGCGGGCTGCGACTTGACCGTGGAGACCGGCGTGCCGGCCGCCGGCAAGTCCCGGGTGAGCGGCGCCAGTTCGCCCAAGGTCTTGGCCCCGTAGGCGAGTTCGATCCGCTCGGAGTGCTCCTCGACGGTCAGCCGGCCCTCCGCGTAGGCGTCCCGCAGCAGTTCGGCGACCCGCTCGCGGTCGGCGTCGGAGGCGCGCAGCTCGGCCTCCGGGACGGGCGCGGCCGAGGGGACGGCCACGGGGGCTGCCACGGGGGCGGCGTCCTGCGGACGCTTGGTCAGATCGGCCTTCGACGGCTCGGAGTTCTCCACCCTCCAAGCCTAGTCACCGGAGGTCTGTTCGAACCGCGGTTATGACCAAGTCGTAGTGACTCCCGTCACGCAGGCTCACCTGCGCGCACCCTCCCCCGCGGCGGCACCTAACCTTGAGGGTGCTTCGTCGACGCAGCCGGATCAGTTAAGGACCTCCACGCATGGCTCCCACGCCAGAGTTCGCCTACTCCGACCTCCTCCCCCTCGGTGCGGACCCGACCCCGTACCGCAAGCTCACCTCCGAGGGCGTCAGCGTCGTCGAGGCCGCCGGGCGCCGCTTCCTCCAGGTAGAGCCCGAGGCCCTGCGCCTGCTCACCGCCGAGGCGATGCACGACATCTCGCACTACCTGCGCCCGGACCACCTGGCCCAGCTGCGCCGCATCCTGGACGACCCGGAGGCCAGCCCGAACGACCGCTTCGTGGCGCTGGACCTGCTCAAGAACGTCAACATCTCGGCCGGCGGCATCCTGCCGATGTGCCAGGACACCGGCACCGCGATCGTGATGGGCAAGCGCGGCCAGAACGTGCTGACCTCCGGCGGCGACGAGTCCGCCATCGCCCAGGGCGTGTTCGACGCGTACACCAAGCTGAACCTGCGCTACTCGCAGATGGCCCCGGTGACGATGTGGGACGAGAAGAACACCGGCAACAACCTGCCGGCCCAGATCGAGCTGTACGCCACCGACGGGGACGCGTACAAGTTCCTCTTCATGGCCAAGGGCGGCGGCAGCGCCAACAAGTCGTACCTGTACCAGGAGACCAAGGCCATCCTCAACGAGGCCTCGATGCTCGCCTTCCTGGAGCAGAAGATCCGCTCGCTCGGCACGGCGGCCTGCCCGCCGTACCACCTGGCGATCGTGGTCGGCGGCACCAGCGCCGAGTTCGCGCTGAAGACCGCCAAGTACGCCTCCGCGCACTACCTGGACTCCCTGCCCACCAGCGGTGACGCGGCCACCGGCCACGGCTTCCGGGACCTGGAGCTGGAGGCCAAGGTCACCGAGCTGACCCAGAAGATCGGCATCGGCGCGCAGTTCGGCGGCAAGTACTTCTGCCACGACGTCCGGGTGATCCGCCTGCCGCGGCACGGCGCCTCGCTGCCGGTCGCGATGGCCGTCTCCTGCTCGGCCGACCGCCAGGCGCTGGGCAAGATCACCGCCGAGGGCGTCTTCCTGGAGCAGCTGGAGACCGACCCGGCCAAGTACCTGCCGGACACCACGGACGAGCACCTGGACGACGAGGTGGTCCGGATCGACCTCAACCGCCCGATGTCCGAGGTCCGTTCGGAGCTCTCCAAGTACCCGGTCAAGACCCGGCTCTCGCTCACCGGCACCCTGGTGGTGGCCCGCGACATCGCGCACGCCAAGATCAAGGAGCGGCTGGACGCGGGCGAGGGCATGCCGCAGTACATGAAGGACCACCCGGTCTACTACGCCGGCCCGGCCAAGACCCCGGAGGGCTACGCCTCGGGTTCCTTCGGCCCCACCACCGCCGGGCGGATGGACAGTTACGTCGACCAGTTCCAGGCGGCGGGCGGTTCGATGGTGATGCTGGCCAAGGGCAACCGCTCCAAGCAGGTCACCAAGGCCTGCGGCGAGCACGGCGGCTTCTACCTGGGCTCGATCGGCGGGCCGGCGGCGCGGCTGGCGCTGGACTGCATCAAGAAGGTCGAGGTCCTGGAGTACCCCGAGCTCGGCATGGAGGCGGTCTGGCGGATCGAGGTCGAGGACTTCCCGGCCTTCATCGTGGTCGACGACAAGGGCAACGACTTCTTCGCCGAGGTCACCGACGGTCCGTTGATCACGAACCTGCGGGTGCGTTCGGCGGAATAACGGCGAGTGCCCCGCCCCACCTGCGAGGTGGGGCGGGGCATTTGACGCGAATACACCTCTTACGGGAGGTTGATGATGTTTCCGAGCGGCTCGAAGGGACCGTCCTGCTTCGGGGCCTCGGCCCCCTTGAGCTTCTCCTTGAGCTTCGTCTCGGCCTCCGGGTCGGCCAGTATCTCCATGACCTCCAGGAGCTGGCGCTCGGGCTCGACGGCGCCGAGGTTCTGCTCGACGGCGCTGGGGTTCTGCTCGACGGGTGCGGCCTCGGCCACCGGCTGGGCCTCGTTCGGGGTCGCGGTGGTGGTCTCGGTCTCGGCCATGACGCCGCCTTTCAGGTAATCAGATCAGTCAGCCCGGACGGACGGGCCAGGGCAGGTGCCCAGTATCGTAGGGCCCGCTAAATGTCTTATAAACATCCCGAGGCCCGTCCGCTTCTCCAACGTTTGCCCGCTTGCTCATAAGCTGGCGCCTCACCTTGGCCATCATCGGGGGAATTCCATGGAGCTTGAGCAGCAGCCATCCACGCTGCGCTTCCAAGTGCTCGGCCCCGTCCAAGCCTGGCGCGGGGAACAACCCCTGCCTCTCGGCTCACCTCAACAGCAGGCCGTACTGGTCGCACTGCTGCTCAACCAGGGCCGCCCGGTCACCACCCAGGACCTGGTCGACGGGCTCTGGGGAGACCGGCCGCCGCCACAGGCGGTCGCGGCGCTGCGCACGTACGTCTCCCGGCTGCGCTCGCTGATCGAGCCCAACCGCGAGGTACGAGCCCCTGCCGAGCTACTGATTTCGGTCAGCGACGGGTACGCGCTCCGCATCCCGGCCGGGGCGCTCGACCTCTCGGTCTTCGAACGCGAGTTCACCCACGCCGCGATGGCCAAGGCCGGCGGCGACTACCGCGAGGCGCACCGGCTGCTCGCCTCCGCGCTGGAGCTGTGGAGCGGCCGCCCGCTGGCCGGCATCCCCGGCCCGCACGCCGAGGCACACCGGCACCGACTGTCGGAGCGTCAGGTCGCCGCCTGGGAGGAGCGCTGCTCGGTCGCGCTGGAGATCGGGCTGCACGCCGAGACGGTCTCCGAGCTGAGCTCGCTCTCGGCCGAGCACCCGCTCCGGGAGCGCCTGCGCGAACTGCTGATGCTGGCGCTCTACCGCTGCGGTCGGCAGGCCGAGGCGCTCGGCGTCTACACCGACACCCGCAAGCTGCTGATCGAGGAGCTCGGCGTCGAGCCGGGCGCCGGGCTGGCCTCGATGCACGCGCGCATCCTGGCCGGTGACCCGACCCTGATGCCCTCCCCCGGTACGGTCGGCCGACCGGACCCGCAGGAGGACGCTCCGGCCTTCGTCCCGCCGGCCCAACTCCCTGCTGACGTCTCCGACTTCAGTGGCCGCTCGGAGCTGGTCACGGAGCTGCGCGACGTCCTGCGCAGCGGCTCAGGGCAGGCCGTGGTGGTCACCTCGCTGGCGGGCATCGGCGGCGTCGGCAAGACCACGCTGGCCGTCCACCTGGCACACAGCATCCGGTCGGAGTTCCCGGACGGCCAGCTGTACGTGGACCTGCGGGGTCCCAGCGCCTCCCCCGCCGACCCGGCCGTGGTGCTCGGCGACTTCCTCTACGCGCTCGGCGCGCCCGAGACCCCGGACACCCTGGAGCAACGCGCCGCGCTCTACCGCTCCCTGCTGGCCGACCGGCGGATGCTGATCCTGCTCGACAACGCCAAGGACGCCCGGCAGTTGCTGCCGCTGATCCCCGGCGTCTCGGGCAGCGCGGTGCTGGTCACCAGCCGCTCGCGACTGGCCGAGCTGCCCGGCGCGCACCTGGTGGACGTCGAGGAGCTGACCCCCGAGGAGGCGCTGGCTCTGTTCTCGGCGATCGTCGGCGAACAGCGGGTGGCCGCCGAACCGGAGGCCGCGCTCGCGGTGGTGACGGCCTGTGGGTTCCTGCCGCTGGCAGTCCGGATCGCGGCCGCCCGGCTGGCCAGCCGTCCGCGCTGGAGCGTCTCGGACCTCGCGAGGCGGTTAGCGGACCAGCGGCGCAGGCTGCACGAGCTCCAGCTCGGCAACCTGGCCGTGGAGACCACCATCGGACTCGGCTACGGGCAGCTCCAGCCGGAGGAGGCCCGTGCCTTCCGCCTGCTCTCCCTGATCGACTCGCCCGACCTGCCGTTGGAGGCGGTCGCCGCGCTGCTCGGCACCGACGAGGACGACGCCGAGGCGTTGGCCGAGTCACTGGTCGAGGCCAACATGCTGGAGTGCTTCACCCCGGGGCGCTATCGGTACCACGACCTGCTGAGGCTGTTCGCGCAGCGGCAGAACGAGAAGCTCAAGGACACCGACGAGCAACAGGCCGCCGTGCTGCGGTTGCTGGACCAGTTGCTGGCCACCATGCGCAACGCCGCCCACGCGCTGGAGCCGGACGACATCCTGCCCGAAACCCTGCACCAGCCGGTCTCGCTCGGACGGCAGCTCCGGGACAGCACGGCTGCGCACGACTGGCTCCGATCCGAACTCGCCCTGCTGCTCAGCACCATCGAGGCCGCCATCCAGGAACCGCTGACCCTGCTGCGTCCGACCGTCGACCTGTTGATGGTGTTGAACAGCCTGGTCGAGGACCCGACGCACGCTCAGCGCATCCGGGTGGCCCTGCACGCCGCGGCACACCCCAACGCTGACGCGGCCACCCTGGCCCGGGTCCGCCTGGGTCTGGGCTACCTCCAGCATGTGGCGGGGGACATCCACGAGGCCGAGTCCTCGCTCCGGCAGAGTCTCGCGCTCCAAGGTCCCGACGACTGCACGCACCTGCGGGCGAACGCGGCCAACACGCTCGCGGTGGTGCTCACCATGGCGGACCGCCCGGCCGAGGCGCTGCCGTTCTTCGAACAGGCCAGCGCGATCAGCAGCAGTCTCGGCGCCACCATCAGCGAGGCCCGGCTGCTGGGCAACATGGCCCGCGCCTACCTGGGCATCGGCCAGCCCGAGGACGCCGTCCGGTCCGCCCAGGCCGCCGTGGCCGCAGCTCGTGCCTCCAGCAACGTTCCCTGCCTGGCCGACACCGTGTACCAGCTGGGCGTGGTTCTGCACTCCGCCGGCGCCCCCGGGGAGGCCGCGCCCCACCTTCGTGAGGCGCACAAGCTGTACCAGTCGGAGCAGCGCCGGATCTGGGAGGGCTACTCGTTGGCGCGGCTCGCCGCCTGCCTGCTCGCCGACGGCCAGCACTCCGAAGCCGTCGAGGCGGCGGACGAGTCCCTCGTCATCGCCAAGGAACTGGACGCCGCCTACTGCCAGGGCCTGGCCAACGCGGCGCTCGGCGAGGCCCTGCTGAAGCTCGGTCAGCCGGCTCGTGGCCTGGCCTGTCTCCAGGAGGCGCTCGTGGTGTTCACGCGGCTCGGTGTGCCCGAGGTCCTCCCCGTGCAGGACCTCATCCGGCAGCAACAGCACACCGAGCCAACCGCACCCCCCGCGCCGTGACGCCTGCCCCCCAGCAGGTCCCCCGTCGTGCGTCAGCGCTCCCGCAGCCCCCCGGCTGCGGGAGCGCCTCGACGCTTCCCCGGCGCTGAGACCACTCTGGCAGGCCCCGATTGACAACCAATAAACGTCGCCCGCCGGGCTCCGTCAGGTCCGGGCGCGGACCCCGACCGCACCTCCTGGGCCGGGCGGCCGGTGGTGCCACCCCGCTGCGCCACCCGGTCGCGCCACGCGGCGCGCAGGTGGCTCCCGCACCACCCCGTCCTACCCCTGAGTGCTCCCGTCATCCCGGCCAAATTCGTCCCGACCGGCACGAGTTGGCCTGAAATGGACCCTACGGTCGGTTGATCGCGCCTATTCTCGGAGGCCAGCGACGTATTGACGGCGAGCCGACAGAAGCAGAGGGAGCGGCAGGACGGCGGCGCGGAGCAGGGTGTGACGCGGGAGCGTGACGGACCGTCACGAGTGGTGGGCGGGGGCGATGGAGACCTCCGGGCACCGCCGGCCGGCGGCCAGGGTGAAAGGTGCCTCTCAATCGTGACGACCGGACAGATATCCGATCCCGCCCAGGGTCACGGCTCCCAGCCTTCGCAACCCTCCCGGCAGCAGCCCGGCCACGGCGCCCAGGGGCCCGACGACGCTCCGGCGGGATCGACCGCCCCGGCCACCACGCCCGCACCGACCGACCTGGCCGGCCCGTACGGCCCGCACCACCAGTGCCGCCGCCGCGCCGAGCGGGCGCTCCAGGCGGTGGCCTTCGACGCGATCGGCGCCCGGTACATGGAGGCCTTCCCGGCCAAGGCCGGCCAGCTGGACGCGGGCCGCTGGGTGCTGGACGAGCTGGAGCCGGGTGCCCGGGTGCTGGACGTGGGCTGCGGCACGGGCGATCCGACGGTCCGTCAGCTCACCGAGGGCGGCCTGCGGGTGACGGCCGTGGACCTCGCGGACGGCATGCTCCGGCTGGCCCGCCGCGCGGTACCGGCGGCCGAGTACCACCGGATCGACATGTACGACCTGGCCACGCCGAGGGCGGTCCGGGCCTGGGCCACGCCGGAGCTGGGCCCGGAGGCGGCCGGGCGGTACGCCGCCGCGACCGCCTTCTTCTCCCTCATCCTGCTGCCGCAGGCGGAGATCCCCGAGGTGCTCGGCCGGATCCGTACGCTGCTCAGGCCCGGTGGCCTGCTGGCGCTCGGCATGGTCGAGGCCGACCTGGACCACGCCCCGCTGCCCTTCCTCGGCCACGAGATAAGGATCAGCGGGTACCTGCGGGAGGAGCTGGAGCAGACCCTGCACCGGGCCGGCTTCACCGTGGAGTCCCACGACGGCCACCCGTACGCCCCAGCCTGCACCACGCTGCCGCCGGAGGAGCAGCTCTTCCTCCGCTGTCGCCGGACGGGCTGACACCCCGTCACCGCCGGCGGCCGGCACCACCCGCACCCGTACCCGCACGCCCGCCGGACCGCACCGAGACCGAGACCGACCACCCGCCAGCCCCCCAGCGACGCCAACCCTCGCAGAACGGCAGCCTGTGCGCGACCTTCCCGAGCCCCGGACGGGGCAGTCACCCGTCGTGCCGCCGCAGCGGCGTCCTCCGCTGCTGCCCGGCGGCCGGGCCCGCACCGCCGAGCGCCTGGCGTACCTCGACAACGCCACCCGGCGGATCAACAGTTCGCTCGACCTCGCCGCCACCCTGCGCAACCTCGGCAAGGTGCTGGTCCCGGCGCTGGCCGACGCGGCCGTGGTGCACCTGCGGGACCCGCTGCCCGACATGGAGCGCTTCTCCGGCAGCCCGGCCGCGCTGACCATCCACCACCTGCACGGCACCCGGCTCGGCCGCCGCTCCAGGACCAGGCGGCTGGTGCCGGGCGGGGCGGTGGCTCGGGCGCTGAACCAGCAGTTCCCGACCGGCCCGGTGGTGCTGGGCACCCCCTCGGCGGCCCGGCTGCGGCCGATGCTGGAGGAGCTGTACGGGGCCCGCACGCTCGGGCGGCTGGCCACCGGGACGTCACTGCTGGCGCTGCCGCTGCGCGGGCGGAAGACCGTGCTGGGCCTGCTCCTGCTGATCCGGCGGCCCGGCAAGACCGCCGCCCCGGCCGGTGAACTACCGCAGCCGGAGCGGCAGTTCAGCGGCCCGGGCGCCCCGGACGCCTTCGCGCTGACCGCCGCCTACGACGCCGCACTGGCCTTCGACGCCACCGACACCGCGACCGCCGCCCACCTGGCCACCCAGGCCGGCCTGGCGGTGGACACCGCGCTGCGCTACTCCCGCGAGTGGGAGATCGCCGACGAGCTCCAGCGCTCCATGCTGCCCACCCACCTGCCGCAGCGGCACGGCGTCCGGCTGGCCCACCGCTACCTGCCCTGCGAGCGCGGCGCCCAGGTCGGCGGGGACTGGTACGACTCCGTCCCGCTGCCGGGGAACCGGGTCGCCCTGATCGTCGGCGACGTGATGGGCCACTCGCTCACCTCGGCCGCCATCATGGGCCAGCTCCGCACCAGCGCCCAGACCCTGGCCGCCCTCGACCTGCCGCCGCACGAGGTGCTCTACCACCTGGACGAGCAGGCCCAGCGGCTCGGCCGGGAGCAGCACCTGGCCACCTGCGTGTACGCGGTCTACGACCCGATCGCCAACCGGGTGGTGCTGGCCAACGCCGGCCACGTGCCGCCGGTGCTGGTCCAACCCGACGGCACCGCCGAGCTGTTGGAGCTCCCGGCCGGGGCACCGATCGGCGTCGGCGGGGTGGACTTCACCTCGGTCGAGCTGCCCGCGCCGCCCGGCTCGGCGCTGCTGCTCTTCACCGACGGCCTGGTGGAGACCCGCCGCCGTCCGCTGGCCACCGGCCTGGAGCTGCTCCGCAGCCGGCTCGGCCACGCCGAGCCGCGCACCCCCGACCAGCTCTGCCAGGAGGCGCTGCGGATCCTTCCGCCGGGCGACCGGGCCGACGACATCGCCCTGCTGGCCGCCACCTTCGACGGCATCCCGGCCGAGGACGTCGCCTACTGGTACCTCCAGCCCCGGCACGAGACCCCCGGCCGGGCCCGCCGCTTGGCCGGGCACGCGCTGCGCCGCTGGGGCCTGGAGTCCCTGGTGGACAACACCGAACTGATGGTCAGTGAGCTGGTCACCAACGCGATCCAGCACGCCACCCGGCCGGTCACCCTCCGTCTGGTGCGCACCTCCGTGCTGCGCTGCGAGGTCGGCGACGACAGCGCCCTGCTCCCCCGGGCCCGCCGGGCCGGGCCCGAGGACGAGCGCGGCCGGGGGCTGCAGATAGTCGCGCGCTGCGCGGAGCGCTGGGGCGCCACCCGGCTCGGCGCGGGCAAGGTGGTCTGGTTCGAGCAGCGCCTCCCGGCGGCCCGGCCGGTGGCCTGAGCAGCCGTCAGCTCCGGCAGGGCCGCCGGCTCGGGTAGGACCGCCGGCTCGGGCAGGGCCGCCGGCTCGGGCAGGGCCGCCGGCTCGGGCAGGGCCGCCGGCTCGGGCAGGGCCGCCGGCTCGGGTAGGACCATCAGCCCCGGTACGGGCGGGTGCTCAGGCTGAACAGGGCCCCGGCCGCCTCCGGGCCGAGGACGGCCTCGGCCAGCGGCGGGGCGGCGGCGAGCCGGTGCACGGCGCGGACCACGTCGGCCTGCCAGAGCTGGTCCAGGGCGTCGGCCACCTCGGCGGCGGTGGCGTGGTCCCCGGCCTCGGTGCGGGTCAGCCAGTCCCGCAGCAGCGCCTTGACCACCGCGAAGGCCAGCCGCCGCCCCCGGACCAGCTCGGCGCGGGAGTTGAGCGCGAACACCTCGATGGTGGCCTCGCCCTTGGCGGTCAGACCCCGGTAGGCACCGGACTCCAGGTAGAGCAGCAGGTGGTCGGCCGGATCCTCGGTGGCCGGGTCGATCAGCAGCGGGTCGCCGGCCGGGTCGCAGGGGAAGCGGTCGCGCTTCTGGTTGGAGTTGCAGTAGGCACAGGCCAGCAGGTGGTTGTGCCAGTCGAAGGTGCGCAGCGGGGCCCGGGCTATCGGCTCGAAGTGGTCGATGTCGGTGCCCAGGTTGTCCCCGCAGTACATGCAGCGCAGCAGCCCCGGGGACATCTCGTGCAGCAGCGCGCGCAGCCGGGCCTTCGGCAGCCGGGCGGTCCGCCAGGCCGCCCGCCCGCTGGCGGTGGTCACCCCGGCCCGCCGGATCGCCTCCGTCCGCTGCGTCAGCTCGGCCGCCAGCCGGTCGTTCAGCGGCGGCCGCTGCAGCGGGATCACCGCCCACCGCCCAGTCTGTCCCGCGCCTCGTCCACCCGGGCCGCCAGCGAGGCGTTCAACTTGGCGCCCAGCTCCCGGTACTCGGCCAGCTCGGCGGCCGAGGCCCGCCCGGCGTACAGCTTCTGCTCCAGCCCGATCAGCAGCCGCCGCTCCGCCTCCGCCTGCGGCGAGTACACGCTCGGCATCGCGAACAGCTCGGTCAGCGCGGTGTCGTCGCCGCTCCCGTAGACCACCCGCTGGTGCAGGTCCTCGTCCAGCACGTACGGACCGCGGCCCTCGGCCGGGCCCGGCACCCGCACCAGCCCGCCCGGGTCGGCGGCCTGGCAGACGTACGGGCTGTGGGTGGAGACGATGAACTGCAGGCCCGGGAAGTGCGTGACCAGCCACTCGCCGAGGCGCTGCTGGCCCTCCGGGTGGAGGTGGGCCTCCGCCTCGTCGATCAGCACCACCCCGGTGACCGGCACCGTCGGCGGGGTGCCGGCCACCACCAACTCCTCGTCGGGGTGGGCCCGGTGGACCTTGGCCAGCAGGTCCAGGACCAGCCCGACCAGCTCGCCGGTGCCGCCGTCACCGAGCGGGGTCTCCCGCCCGGCCTCGACGATCCGGACGCCTTCGCAGTCGATCCGGCCGAGGCCGCTGCCCTCGGGGAGCAGACCGTCGTCGAGCAGCGCCCGCACCCCGCCGACCAGTTCGACGGAGCCGGGCTGGCGCTCCAGGGCCAGCAGCTGCTGGCCCGTCAGCCAGGCGACGCCCTCGGTGAGGTGGCGGCGGGCCGGGTAGTGCGCCAGGAATCCGACCGGGCCGTTGCGGCGGCAGAGCAGCCCGCCGGTCTCACCCCTGGTCACCCGCCAGTGCGCGCCGTCCAGCCGGACGCCGCCCTCCTCCACCCCCTCCGGCAGCCAGCCCAGCGGGTCGGTGGGCTCGCCGAGCGCCGCCGCGACGGCGGCCAGCAGGGTCGTCTTCCCCGCCCCGTTGGGGCCGGCCAGCACTGTCCACCCGGCGTGCGACCCGTCCGGCCTGGTCAGGTCGAGATCGACCGTCCTCGCGCCCCGGAAACCGCGCAGGTTCTCCACCTCGACCCTGGCGACGTACATCCGCCCACCCCCATGTCCAGTGCGATCAGCCTAGGAGTTGAGTACCCGTCAGGACATGATCCGGACCGGCAACTCCACGAGAACCTTGGGGAACGGCACCACGTGCAGCTGACTCGCTTGCCCCGATCTCAATCTGGTCCGCCTTCCGATTCGCGCAGTCCTCGCGCCCTGAGCACGTGCCCTGCCGGGCTTCAGGCGACCAGGTGGACCGGGAGTTCGGCCAGAACCTCACGCAGCGCGACCGCGAAGCGTTCGTATTCCGGGGCTCGGGCGGAGCCGGGGCGGGTGGCGAGGCCGATGCGGCGGCCGGGGGCGGGGTCGGCGAAGTGGACGGCGGAGAGGCGGTCGGTGCGGCCGGTCTCGACGTCGAGGGCGGTGGCCGGGAGGAGGGTCACCCCGAGACCGCCGGCGACGAGTTGGACCAGGGTGGAGAGGCCGGCCGCCCGGGTGGAGCCGCCGGCGTCGGCGCCCACCTCGCGGCAGAGGTCGAGCGCCTGGTCCCGCAGGCAGTGCCCCTCCTCCAGGAGCAGCACGTCCAGGTCGAGCAGGACGTCCCGCGGCACGTCGGTCCGCCCGGCGAGCTCGTGCTCGGGCGGCACCACGAGCACGAAGTCCTCGTCGAAGAGCGGGATGTCCCTGGTCGGCGCGGAGCCACCCGCCGGGAGGGCGAGCAGCAGCAGGTCGAGCCGCCCGAGGGCCAGCCCGTCGAGCAGCGAGGGGGTGCGCTCCTCGTGGACGTGCAGCTCGAGGTCGGGGAAGGAGTCCCGGACCAGCCGGAGCACGTCGGGCAGCAGGTACGGTGCCACGGTCGGGATCACCCCGAGGTGCAGCGGTCCGGTGAAGGGCCGGCGGGCCGCCTCGACCTCCTCGGTGAGGGCGTGCAGGGAGGCGAGCACCCGGCGCGCGTGAGCGGCGACCCGCTCCCCCAGCGGGGTGATGATGACCTTCCGGGTGGTCCGCTCGACCAGCTGCGCGCCGAGGGTCTCCTCCAGGGCGGCGACCGCCCCGGAGAGGGCGGGCTGGCTGGTGCCGGTGGCGGCGGCCGCCTCGCGGAAGTGGCGGTGTTCGGCGACGGCCAGGAAGGCCTTCAGCTGGGCGACGGTGGGCGTGCGGGAGGTGCGGGGCCTGGTGCTCATGGAACTGATAGCTCTCTCCGATCAGATGGATCGAGTCTAACGATTTCCCCTATCAGTCCCGGTGTGCGACTGTGGATGTTGTCCGGATACCGGACAAATCCCTCAGTTTCCAAGCCTGGAGAAGCGAACGTGCTTACGATCGGTGACAAGTTCCCGGAGTTCGAACTCAACGCCTGTGTCGACCTCGACGCCGCGAACGCCTTCGCCGAGATCAACCACAAGTCCTACGAGGGCAAGTGGAAGATCGTCTTCTTCTGGCCGATGGACTTCACCTTCGTCTGCCCGACCGAGATCGCCGCGTTCGGCAAGCTGAACGAGGAGTTCGCGGACCGCGACGCCCAGATCCTCGGCGTCTCCGGCGACTCCGAGTTCGTGCACCACGCCTGGCGCAAGGACCACAAGGACCTGCGCGACCTGCCCTTCCCGATGCTGGCCGACGTCAAGCACGACCTGATGCGGGCCTGCGGCGTCGAGGGTGCGGACGGCACCGCCCAGCGCGCGGTCTTCATCGTGGACCCGAACAACGAGATCCAGTTCGTCATGGTGACCGCCGGCTCCGTCGGCCGTAACCCCAAGGAGGTCCTGCGGGTGCTGGACGCCCTGCAGACCGACGAGCTGTGCCCGTGCAACTGGACCAAGGGCGAGGACACCCTCGACGCCCAGTCCCTGCTGGCGGGCTGACCCGTGGCGCTCGACGAACTGAAGGCGGCCCTTCCCGAGTACGCGAAGGACCTGAAGCTCAACCTGAGCGCCGTGATAGGCAACTCCGAGCTGCCCTCCCAGCAGCTCTGGGGCACCGTGCTCTCCTGCGCCATGGCGACCCGCTCGGCCTCCGTACTGCGTGAGCTGGAGCCGGTGGCCAAGGCCGAGCTGAGCCCGGCGGCGTACAACGCCGCCAAGGGCGCGGCCGCGATCATGGGCATGAACAACGTCTACTACCGGACCACCCACCTGCTGTCCGACAAGGACTACGCGGGCATGCGGGCCGGTCTGCGGATGAACATCATCGGCACCCCGGGCGTCGAGAAGGCCGACTTCGAGCTGTGGTGCTTCGCGGTCTCCGCGATCAACGGCTGCGGCCAGTGCCTCGACTCGCACGAGGGCGTGCTGCGCAAGGCGGGCGTCGACCAGGAGACCATCCAGGCCTCCATCAAGATCGCCGCCGTGGTGCAGGCGGTCGCCTCGGTGCTGGACGCCGAGGCCGCCCTGGCCACCGACGCGCTGGTCTGACGGTCCGTCAACCTCCGAGGGCCCCTCCCGAGTGATTCGGAAGGGGCCCTCGTCGCGTTGCGGAGCTCAGGCCCGCTCGGCCGCCTGCGCGGCCTGGGCCGCCTCCAGCGCCTCGAAGACCTGCTGCCCGGCCGCCGCCCGTCGGCGCAGGTGGGAGACCACCGTGTTGGTCACCGCGATCAGCGGCACCGCCACCACCGCCCCGCCGATCCCGCCGACGATGGTGCCGGCCGCGACCCCGAGCACCACCGCGAGCGGGTGGACCCGCACCGCCCGGCCGAGGATCAGCGGCTGGAGCAGGTGGCCCTCCACCTGCTGCACCGCGACCAGCACCACCAGCACCATCAGCGCGGTGAACGGACCCACCGTCACCAGCGCGATCAGCACCGCGATGGCGCCCGTCACCAGCGCGCCGACCAGCGGCACGAAGGCGCCCAGGAAGACGATCACCGCCAGCGGCATCGCCAGCGGAACCCCCAGCAGCTGGATGCCGATCCCGATGCAGAGCGCGTCGATGAAGGCCACGCAGACGGTGCCGCGCACGTACGCGGTCAGGGTGCTCCAGGCCTTCGGGCCGGCCCCGGCCATCGCGTAGCGGGACTGCCGGGGCAGCACGCCGAGCAGCCAGCTCCAGATCCTGGCCCCGTCGTAGAGCAGGAAGAAGGTGGTGAAGAAGGCCAGCACCACACCCGTCAGCACCTCGACCGCCACCGTCACGCCGGTGAAGCCGGCCGAGGTGATCTGCTCCGAGTTGGTGCCGATGGCGGTGGAGATCTGCTTGGCGAAGTCGGTGATCTGCTGCTCCGTCAGGTGCAGCGGCCCGGTGACCAGCCAGCCCCGGAGCCGCTCGACCCCGGCCTGCACCTGGTCGGTGACGTCGTGCAGGTTGGTGCTCACCTGCCAGACCACGAACCAGCCGACCAGGGCGATCCCGCCTATGCCGGCCAGGAAGCTGCTGGCCGCCGCGAGCGAACGCGGGACGCCGTGCCGCTTCTGCCAGGAGACCACCGGCTCCAGCAGGGCCGAGACCAGCAGCGCCGCCAGCACCGCGAAGGCCACCAGCCGGAGCATGTCCACCACCCGGAAGACCAGGTAGAGCGCCCCGGCCAGCAGCAGCAGCCGCCAGGTCGACTCGGCCGCCACCCGCAGCCCCCACGGCACCGCCTCGGCCGGGGTGGCCGGGCGGGCCGGGTACGGCTCGCGGACCGGCTCCGCCCGGAGCGGCTCCACCGGTGCCGGGGCCTCGACGAAGACCCGCACCTGCGGCACGGCCTGCGGCTCCCGCGGCGCCGGCAGGCCGGTGGCCCCCGGTCCCGCCGACCGCGCGGCCGCAGCGGCCCGCTCCGCCCGCCGCCGCAGCGCCGTGCTCAACCGGGCCGCTGCCCGGGACATCCAGAGGCCCTGTGACACCTCGACCACCGCTCCCCGCTCGTGCCGTGGGTCCCGCCCCGGCCGTCCGTCCGGGGACGACGCTACCGGGCCGGGACGGGTGGCATCCACGGGTATCCCGGACCGCTCCTGACAGACCGTCCGGAAACGGGAGGTTTCGGACGGCACGATCGCGGGGAGGGGCGAAGGTACACGGACCAACTGTCCGCGGACCGGCCCGGAGGCACCAGGACCCCCTCCGGCCGCCGCGTCCGCACCCGGCCGCACCGCCCGCGCGCACGGTCAGCGCATCCGGGCGGCGCGGCCCACCGCTGCCGGCCCCGGACCGACGGCCCGGAACGACGACGGCCCCGGCCTGATCACAGGTCGGGGCCGTGCGCGTGGTCTGACGTGGTGTCTAGTACCAGTGGTGGGACTGCCAGAACGACCAGGCGCCGCAGGGCGAGCCGTAGCGGTTGTTCATGTAGTTGAGGCCCCACTTGATCTGGGTCGCGGGGTTGGTCCGCCAGTCCGCGCCGGCCGAGGCCATCTTGGAGCCGGGCAGCGCCTGGACCAGGCCGTAGGCGCCGGAGCTCGGGTTGCTGGCGGTGTAGTCCCAGCCGCTCTCGCGCTTCACGATCTGGCTGAAGCACTGGAACTGGGAGTCGTTGCCGACGATCTGGAGGGCCATCTCCTGGACCGAGCCGGGGCTGACGGTGGCCATCACGGAACGCGCCTTGGCGCGGTTCGCGGCCTCCTCGTCGGCCTTGCGCTTGGTCTCCGCGGCCTTCGCGGCGGCCTGGGCCGCCTTCTCCGCGTCAGCCTTGGCCTGCGCGTCGGCGGCCGCCTTCTGACGGGCCGCCTCCTCGGCGGCCTTCTTGGCGGCGGCGTCGGCCGAAGCCTGCTGAGCGGTCGCCTGGGCGGCGATGTGGTCGCTGACCGTCTGGGCGTGGGCGCCCACCGGGACGTCCTGGAGCAGGGTGGCTCCGGCGACGTCGACCGTCTGAGTCGGCTTGCCCTCGCTGCCCGAGGCCACACCCACGACCGCACCGACAGCGGTGACGGCGGTGGCGGAGGCCACGGCAACTCCCCGGACCGAGATCCGAGTCACATGGTTTCCTTCCAGCAGCACCCACAGCCGTGACCGTCCGGGTGCACCATGCCCCTGGTCGCTGGCCTCCATGGTGGTGCTCTGGTCACGGGAGACTCGGGCCCGGCACCTCTCCGGCAGGCCGGATCGGCGGTTCGTTCGGGCGGCGTACGGCTCATGGTTGTTCAGTTGTCCACCCGGCGACCGGAGTTGTCGGGTGATATGTGCCGTACGCGGGGCCTGACAGAACCCTCACCATGCCGCACGGGGACGGGTCAACGCAATTCCCCTTCGCGTGGCAGATGTCACAACCTCCACCACCAGGGAGTTTGGCTGAACACCGCCCGACCGACAGTCAGATCAGCTGACAGCAACGGGACCTGATACTTCGTACCAGGTCCCGTTGCCCCGTTGTGCCCCGGTATGCCCGGGCGCCGAGCACCCGCTACGGGCCGACGTCCTCCAGCATCTCGGTCACCAGTGCCGCGATCGGCGAACGCTCCGAGCGGGTCAGCGTGATGTGGGCGAACAGCGGATGGCCCTTCAGCTTCTCCACCACCGCGACCACGCCGTCGTACCGGCCCACCCGCAGGTTGTCCCGCTGGGCCACGTCGTGGGTGAGGACCACCCGCGAGCCCTGGCCGATCCGGGACAGCACGGTGAGCAGGACGTTCCGCTCCAACGACTGGGCCTCGTCCACGATCACGAAGGCGTCGTGCAGCGAACGGCCCCGGATGTGGGTGAGCGGGAGCACCTCCAGCATCCCCCGGGAGATGACTTCCTCGATCACGTCAGGGGTGGTCACCGCCGACAGCGTGTCGAAGACCGCCTGGGCCCACGGGCCCATCTTCTCCGCCTCGCTGCCCGGCAGGTAGCCCAACTCCTGGCCGCCGACCGCGTAGAGGGGACGGAAGACCATCACCTTGCGGTGCTGCCTCCGCTCCAGCACCGCCTCCAGGCCGGCGCAGAGCGCCAACGCGGACTTTCCGGTGCCGGCCCGGCCGCCCATCGAGATGATGCCGACCTCCTGGTCGAGCAACAGGTCGAGGGCGACCCGCTGTTCGGCGCTGCGGCCGCGGAGCCCGAAGGCCTCCCGGTCCCCCCGGACCAGCCGCACCCGGCCGTCCGCGGTGACCCGGCCCAGGGCCCGGCCGCGCTCGGAGGTGAGCACCAGCCCGGTGTGCACCGGGAGCTCCTCCGCGCCCTCCACGTCCACCGCGGCGTCGTGGCCGGCGCCGAACAGCGCGTCCACCTGGTCGCCGGCGACGTGGAGTTCGGACATCCCGGTGTAGCCCGAGGTGATCGCCAGCTCCGCGCGGTACTCCTCCGCGAGCAGACCGACCGCACTGGCCTTGATCCGCATCGGCAGGTCCTTGGAGACGACGGTGACGTCGTACCCCTCGGCCTGGAGGTTGCGCGCGACCGCGAGGATCCGGGTGTCGGCCTCACCACCGCCGATGCGGTAGCCGGCCGGGAGCACCGAGGTGTCGGAGTGGTTGAGCTCCACCCTGATGGAGCCGCCCACCTCCCCCACCGGGATCGGCTCGTCGAGCCGGCCGAAGCGGACCCGGTAGTCGTCCAGCAGGCGCAGCGCCTGACGGGCGAAGTAGCCGAGCTCCGGGTGGTGCCGCTTGGCCTCCAACTCGGTGACCACGACCACGGGGAGGACGACCTCGTGCTCCTCGAAACGGGTCATGGCGAGTGGGTCCGCCAGGAGCACGCTGGTGTCGAGAACGTACGTGCGCCGGTCTGGTGTCCGGCGGCTCTTGGTACTGACCACTAGGCCTCCAGAGCCGGTCCCCCGACCCGGGCGGCCGGGTACCGGTCATGGTGGGTCTATTCCCTCACCCGAGACCTGACGAACCCACCTGGAGATCATCCTCTTGGTTAACTTTCGGTGCGTCAGACCGTCCGTGGGCCACCGGTCCTGGCCGCCCGGGACACCCAGGGGCTACAGCCCCAGCCGACGGTTCCTCAACTGGAAGTCCCGCAGCGCCCGCAGGAAGTCCACCTTCCGGAAGGCCGGCCAGTACGCCTCGCAGAAGTAGAACTCCGAGTGGGCGCTCTGCCAGAGCAGGAAGCCCGACAGGCGCTGCTCGCCGGAGGTGCGGATGACCAGGTCCGGGTCGGGCTGGCCCTTGGTGTAGAGGTGTTCGGCGATGTGCTCGACATCGAGGTGTTCGGCGAGCTCCTCGATGGAGGTGCCGCGCTCGGCGTGCTCCTGGAGCAGCGAGCGGACCGCGTCGGTGATCTCGTGCCGGCCGCCGTACCCGACCGCGACGTTGACGGTGATCCCGTTGACGTGGGCGGTGGCCTCGGCGGCCTCCTTGAGGGTGGAGGAGGTGCGCTCGGGGAGCAGGTCGAGCGCGCCCACCGGGTGGACCTTCCAGCGGCCGTCGGCGGCGAGCCGGCGGACGGTGTCCTCGATGATGCCGAGCAGCGGCAGCAGTTCGGCCGGCGGGCGGGAGAGGTTGTCGGTGGAGAGCATCCAGAGGGTGACCACCTGGACGTGCGTCTCCTCGCACCAGCCCAGGAACTCGCTGATCTTGTCGGCTCCGCGCTGGTGGCCGTCCACGGTGGTGCCACCGGTCGCCTTGGCCCAGCGGCGGTTGCCGTCCAGGATCACGCCGATGTGGTGCGGGGTGTTCTCCAGGTAGACCTCGACCCGGCGGCCGTACAGCCGGTAGGCGTTGTCCAGCAGGGTGCGGAGACCCGGCGTGCGCTCGACGACGTCGCGCAGACCCAATGTAGTTCGGTCCCTCCGTGCTCGGCCCCCGGGACGGGTACCGAAAAATACCCTGCGCAGCCTACTCCGGCACCGGTCCGCACGGTAAAGCCGCAGGTACCGACCGTGTCACGACCTGACGCCGCCGCCGTGACCACGGACACGGAACGGTCTCCTGTTCCTTAAATATGGCGTAAGCCGACCGCCGACTCCTTGACGCTTGCCATTGGTCTAGTCCAGCTTTTGACCGAGAGCAGCGGACGCCCCACCGGCCGCCGCACTCACCGGAACCACAGCGGACCTCCCCTCCCCCACACGGAGCCGCCGCGCCCCCCACCGCGGCGGCTCCTCCCTCCTCCCCACAGGAGCGTCTCCATGGCTCGTACGCTGACGCAGCCGTCCCACCGGCGCCGTCGCAGCCCCGTCCCCGTCCTCGCGGCCGGCGGCACCGCGCTCGCGCTGGCCGCCACCGGCCTGGCCCTGTTCGCCGGGGGCGCCAACGCCGCCGTCGGCAACCTGGTGGCCAACGGCGGCTTCGAGGCCGGAAACCTCTCCGGCTGGACCTGCACCGGCACCGCCTCGGCCGTCGCCTCCCCGGCGCACTCCGGCTCGTACGCGCTGAACGCGGCGCCGAGCAGCTCGGACACCGCCGAGTGCCAGCAGACCGTCAGCGTGCTGCCCAACACCAGCTACGCGCTGGCCGGTTGGGTGCAGGGCCCGTACACCTACCTCGGGGTCCGCGGCACCGGCGGCACCGACCCGTCGGTCTGGTCCAGCCAGTCCAGCTGGAACCAGCTCTCCACCAACTTCACCACCGGCGCGGGCGTCAACAGCGTCACGCTGTACGTGCACGGCTGGTACGGCCAGGCCGCCTACCAGGCGGACGACCTCACCCTGACCGGCCCGGGCGGCACCGCCTCGCCGACGTCGACCGTGACGCCCACCCCGACCCCGACCCCCACGCCGACGGTCACCCCCACGGCCACGCCGACCCCGACCCCGACCCCGACGCCGACGCCCACTCCGACTCCGACCCCGACCCCCACGGCGACCCCGACCGGCCCGGTCACCGACCTGCCGAAGCACGTGCTCACCGGCTACTGGCACAACTTCGACAACGGCGCGACCGTCCAGAAGCTGAGCGAGGTGCAGAGCGCCTACGACATCATCGAGGTGTCGTTCGCGGACTCCGTCCCGACGAGGACCGGGGCGATCACCTTCCAGCTCGACCCGGGCCTGTCCAGCAAGCTCGGCGGCTACACCGACGCGCAGTTCCGCGCCGACGTGAAGGCCAAGCAGGCGGCCGGCAAGAAGGTCGTCCTCTCCATCGGCGGCCAGAACGGCGCCATCACGGTCAACGACGCGACCGCCGCCGCCGCGTTCACCGACAGCGCCTACTCGGTGCTGAAGGACTACGGCTTCGACGGCATCGACGTGGACCTGGAGAACGGGGTCAACCCGGAGCAGCTGGGCAACGCCCTGCTCAACCTGCAGGCGAAGGTCGGCTCCAAGTTCGTCCTCACCATGGCGCCGGAGACCATCGGCGTCTACTCCACCGAGGGCGCGTACTTCAAGCTGGCGCTCAAGACCAAGTCCATCCTCACCGTGATGAACACCCAGTTCTACAACTCCGGTGGCATGAACGGCTGCGACGGCAAGGTCTACAACCAGGGCACCATCGACTTCATCACTTCCCAGGTCTGCACCCAGATCCAGGGCGGCCTGCGGCCCGACCAGGTCGGCATCGGCGTCCCGGCCTCGGCCAAGGCGGCCGGCGGCGGCTACGTGGCCCCGAGCGTGGTCAACAACGCGCTCAGCTGCCTGGCCACCGGCACCAACTGCGGCTCCTTCGTCCCGCCGGCCAAGTGGCCGACCATCCGCGGCGCGATGACCTGGTCGACCAACTGGGACGCCAACAACGGCAACGCCTTCTCCAACACCGTGGGCCCGTTCGTCCACTCCATGCCGTAACACCTCCCCGGTGCGCGCCCTATGAGGGTGGGGTCGCACACCACCGAGGCCCGTCACGCCGCTCCAGGCGTGGCGGGCCTCCTCCCATTTCGCTCCTGACGGCCCGTCAACCGGTCAGCAGGACGGCGAGCAGCGTGCCGAGCAGCAGCGGCGGGCCGAAGGCCAGGTCGTCCTGGCGCCCGGCCCGGCGGGTGGCCAGCAGGGTGACCGCCCAGACTCCCGCCAGCAGGACGGTGTACAGCAGCCCGGCCAGCACGGTGGACCAGCCGGTGACGGCCAGCAGGGCGCCCAGGCTGGGGGCCAGCTTGGCGTCGCCGAGGCCGATCGGGACCAGCAGGGCCAGGACGGCGAAGCCGAGGCCCAGGGCCAGGGCCGCGAGCAGGCAGCGGAGCAGGGACTGACGTTCCGTCAGGGCCAGCAGGGCGGCGGTGCCGAGGGCCAGCGGGAGGGTGAGCACATCGGGCAGCCGGTGCACCGAGGCGTCGATCAGGCCGAGCGGCACCCCGAGCAGGGCCAGCCAGACCAGCACCGGCCAGCCGGGCGCCCCGTACCCGTACCCGACCGCGGCGCCCACCGCCACCGTCACGGCGGCCTGCGCCCACAGCGGCACCGGCCGCGCCGTCTCCCCCTCGTAGGGCACCGCCCAGCGGGCCACCGCCCACCGCACCCACACCACCGCGACCAGCCCCGCCAGCGCCCCGCCCAGAATCGCCGTCATGGGCCACAGCCTCCCAGAACACCTGACGCTGTGGGCAAGGCCACTGCGGAACCGGGGCCTCCCGGCCGTAGCATTACCGAGCATGCAGGTCATCCAGTCCAGCAAGCTCGCCAATGTCTGTTACGACATCCGCGGCCCGGTACTCGACGAGGCGATGCGACTGGAGGACCAGGGCCATCGCATCCTCAAGCTGAACACCGGCAACCCCGCCGCCTTCGGCTTCGAGGCGCCCCCCGAGATCCTCCAGGACATCCTGAAGAACCTCTCCTCCGCGCACGGCTACGGCGACTCCAAGGGCCTGCTCTCGGCCCGCCGCGCCATCGTGATGCACTACGAGGAGCGCGGCCTGCACGGCCTCACGGTGGAGGACGTCTTCCTCGGCAACGGCGTCTCGGAGCTGATCCAGCTCGCCATGACGGCCCTGCTGGACGACGGCGACGAGGTGCTCGTACCCGCCCCGGATTACCCGCTGTGGACCGCCTCGGTCTCGCTGGCCGGCGGCACGGCCGTGCACTACCGCTGCGACGAGCAGTCCGAGTGGTACCCGGACCTGGCGGACATCGAGGCCAAGGTGACCGACCGGACCAGGGCCATCGTGGTGATCAACCCGAACAACCCGACCGGTGCGGTGTACCCCCAGGAGGTGCTGGAGGGGATCGTCGAGATCGCCCGCCGGCACAAGCTGGTGCTCTACGCGGACGAGATCTACGACAAGATCCTCTACGACGACGCGGTGCACGTCCCGCTGGCCACCCTGGCGCCGGATCTGTTCTGCGTGACCTTCAACGGCATGTCCAAGTCCTACCGGGTGGCCGGTTTCCGCTCCGGCTGGATGGTGCTCTCCGGCGACCGGCACCGGGCGGCCAGCTACATCGAGGGCCTGACCGTGCTGGCCAGCATGCGGCTGTGCGCCAACATGCCCGCCCAGCACGCGGTGGCCGCGGCGCTCGGCGGCCGGCAGTCGATCAAGGACCTGCTGCTGCCCGGCGGCCGGCTGCTGGAGTCCCGGGACGCGGCGTACGAGCTGCTCAACCAGATCCCGGGGGTCAGCTGCGTCAAGCCCAAGGGCGCGCTCTACGCCTTCCCCCGGCTGGACCCGCAGGTCTACAAGATCAAGGACGACGCGCAGATGGTGCTGGACCTGCTCCGGGCCAAGCACATGCTGATCGTCCAGGGCACCGGCTTCAACTGGCCCGAACCGGACCACTTCCGGCTGGTCACCCTGCCCCGACCGGAGGAGATCACCGACGCCGTCACCCGGATCGGCGACTTCCTCTCCGGCTACGCCCAGCCGTAGTCCCGGTACGCCGAACGGCCGGAGCCCCGCACCGGACGATCCCCAGAGGGTTGGGATCGTACGGTCGGGGCTCCGGCCGTTCTGTGACGCCGCGTCAGCTCACCCGGGCTCAGCCCAGGCGGTCGACCAGCGCCTCGTACTCGTCCCAGAGCGCCTTCGGCGTGTGCTCGCCGAACAGCTCCAGGTGGGCGGGGACCAGCGCGGCCTCCTGGCGCCAGATGTCCTTGTCGACCGAGAACAGCAGGTCGAGGTCGGCGTCGGCGATCTCCAGGCCCTTGAGGTCGAAGCCCTCGACGGTCGGCAGCACGCCGATCGGGGTCTCGACGCCGGCGCCGGTGCCCTCCAGGCGCTCGACGATCCACTTCAGCACCCGGGCGTTCTCGCCGTAACCGGGCCAGACGAAGTCGCCACCGGCGTTCTTGCGGAACCAGTTGACGTAGTAGATCTTCGGCAGCTTCGCGGCGTCGGCCTCGGCGCCGAGCTTCAGCCAGTGGGCGAAGTAGTCGCCCATGTTGTAGCCGCAGAACGGCAGCATCGCGAACGGGTCGCGGCGCAGCTCGCCGACGGTGCCCTCCTGGGCGGCGGTCTTCTCGGAGGCGATGTTGGCGCCCAGGAAGACGCCGTGCTGCCAGTCGAAGGACTCGGTGACCAGCGGGACGGCGGTGGCCCGGCGGCCGCCGAACAGGATGGCCGAGATCGGCACGCCGCCCTGGTCCTCCCACTCCGGCGCGATGGTCGGGCACTGCGCGGCCGGGACGGCGAAGCGGGCGTTGGGGTGGGCGGCGGGGGTGCCGGACTCGGGGGTCCAGTCGTTGCCGCGCCAGTCGGTCAGGTGGGCCGGCGGCTCGTCGGTCAGGCCCTCCCACCAGACGTCGCCGTCGTCGGTCAGCGCGACGTTGGTGAAGACCGTGTTGCCCCAGAGGGTGTCGATCGCGTTGGCGTTGGTGTCGGTGCCGGTGCCCGGGGCGACGCCGAAGAAGCCGGCCTCCGGGTTGATGGCGTAGAGCTGGCCGTCGGCGCCGAACCGCATCCAGGCGATGTCGTCGCCGATGGTCTCGACCTTCCAGCCCGGGATGGTCGGCTGGAGCATCGCCAGGTTGGTCTTGCCGCACGCGGACGGGAAGGCGGCCGCGATGTACTTGGGCTCGGCGCCGGTCGGCGGGGTGAGCTTGAGGACGAGCATGTGCTCGGCCAGCCAGCCCTCGTCGCGGGCCATGGTGGAGGCGATCCGCAGCGCGTAGCACTTCTTGCCGAGCAGGGCGTTGCCGCCGTAGCCGGAGCCGTAGGACCAGATCTCGCGGGTCTCCGGGAAGTGCGAGATGTACTTGGTGCTGTTGCACGGCCACGGGACGTCCGCCTGGCCCTCGGCCAGCGGGGCGCCGACGGTGTGCACGGCCTTGACGAACTCGCCGTCCTCGCCGAGCTGGTCGAGCACGGCCTGGCCCATCCGGGTCATCACGCGCATGGAGACGGCGACGTAGGCGGAGTCGGTGATCTCGACGCCGTACGCGGCCAGCGGGGAGCCGACCGGGCCCATGGAGAACGGCACGACGTACATCGTGCGGCCCTTCATCGCGCCCTTGAAGAGGCCCTCGGCGCCGGTGAACAGCTCCCGCATCTCGGCGGGGGCCTTCCAGTTGTTGGTCGGGCCGGCGTCCTTCTCCTGCTCGGAGCAGATGTAGGTGCGGTCCTCGACCCGGGCGACGTCGGTCGGGTCGGACGCGGCGTAGTAGGAGTTGGGCCGCTTCTCCTGGTTGAGCTTGGTGAAGGTGCCCTGGGCCACCAGCTGGTCGGCGAGGCGCTGGTACTCCTCCTCCGAGCCGTCGCACCAGACGACGGCGTCCGGCTGGGTCAGCTCCGCGATCTCGCTCACCCAGGCGAGCAGGCGCTTGTGACGGGTCGGCGCGGTTGCGCTGAGCGCAGAGATCTCGTTCGACACGATCGCTCCGTTTCACGCCATCTCGTCGGGGAGACGGCGTCGCGGTGGTTGAGGGTGTCTACACCGTAGCTCCGCCCTCAAGGCCGTAACACGGCACAGAGGCGTCATTGGCGCAATTTTTACGCCTCCTTGTCTAAGTACTGACGGGTAACAAGGCTCCGCCGTCCCTCCTCGAACCTTCGAGTGCCACCCTCGAACACTCCAGAACGTACAAAGGTGGCGATCATCACTTCCTACGTGTTGGTAACCTACGGGACCGTAGGTACGATCTGGCCATGACGGACGTTCTGACCCAGGCCCTGGCCGAGATCAAGCCCAAGTGGCGCGGATGGCTGCACGCGGGGATGTTCCCGGCCTCGGTGGCCGCCGGCATCGTGCTGATCTGTCTGGCGGGCTCGACCCCGGCCCGGATCGCCTGCACCGTGTACTCGATCAGCGCCTGGATGCTCTTCGGGGTGAGCGCGGTCTACCACCGCTTCGACTGGGGCCCGCGCGGCGACGCGATCCTGCGCCGGCTCGACCACGCGAACATCTTCCTGATCATCGCGGGCTCGTACACCCCGTTCACCATCCTGCTGCTGGACGGCGGCCGGCAGCAGGTGCTGCTCTGGCTGGTCTGGGGCGGAGCCCTGGCCGGGATCGCCTTCCGGGTCTTCTGGGTCGGCGCGCCACGCTGGCTCTACACCCCGTGCTACCTGGCCCTGGGGTGGGCGGCGGTCTTCTTCCTGCCCGACTTCCTGCGCACCGGCGGAGTCGCGGTGCTGGTCCTGATGCTCGTCGGCGGCGTGCTCTACAGCGTGGGCGGCGTGGTGTACGGACTCAAGAAGCCGAACCCCTCACCACGCTGGTTCGGCTTCCACGAGGTCTTCCACGCCTTCACCCTGGGGGCGTTCATCACGCAGTACGTCGGGGTCTCCCTCGTCGCGTACAGCGTCGCCCACTGAGGCCCCGTCAGTCCCGGGGTCCGCTCAACGGGCCGTGCGGCCCTCCAACCGCCGCCGGGCCCGGGCGCACTGCTCGCAGTGGTCGGCCTCCGGCCGGACGGCCGCTCTGCGGTGCATCGACCGCACCTTGAACCGGCGGGCCACGTCCATCATCACCAGCGCCACCTCGGCCGCCGCCACGATCCAGACCATCCTCGGTCCGCCCAGCACGTAGGCCAGCACGACGGCCAACGCCGCCGCGACCGCGACCAGCGTCCCCGTGTACCTCACCGCCATCTGCTCCCCGCTCCTCTCCTGACACCCAACGGGACTCCGACGGCACACACGGTGACATGCCGGACCGGCAGGAAGGCGAACGAGGGGTCAACGCTTCGTCAAAAAAGACCGAGGACGCGGTGCCGGTCTCCCGGCGCCGCGTCCTCGTTCCCGTCCGGCCCCCGCTACCCGCGGGCCCTGCGCCGTGCCCTGCTGCGCAGACCGAGGCCGGTCAGGGCGGTGGCCAGCAGGGCCGCGCCCGCCGTGCCCGCCGTCAGCAGCGACGGGCCGCCCGGCTCCGCCACCGGAGCGGCCTGGTAGCCGCCGCCCCTGCCGTCCCGGTCGTAGACCGAGCCGGGCAGCTTGTCGCCGTAGCGCTGCTTCACCTGGCGCTGGTAGTCGGCCAGCGAGACCCCGGCGCCGACCGCCTTGCGGGCGTCCTCGTCCAGCGGGAGCACCCTGCCCCCGCGCAGCACGTACCAGGCATCGATCTGCGGCTCGCGGAAGGCGGTGCCGCCACCGCCCGCCACGGCCTGGGCCGCGTAGTCGGTCTCGTCGCCGCCGGTGGCGATGTTGACGACCCGCCAGTTCGCGCCCTGCTTGGCCGTCCAGACCGAGGCCACCTGGCCGTCGGCCGCCACGGCCTTGCTGGCGGTGTACTCCGCCCGGGCCACCGGGGCGCCCGGCGTGCCGGCCACGAAGCCCGGGTCCAGCAGGTAGACCGGGACGGTGTCACCGCTCAGCCGGGGTGCGGCCTCGGCGGCGGCCTTGGCCTCGTCGGCCGGGGAGAGCGCCAGCGACTGGTTCGGCGGGACGCCCTTGCGGGCGAAGAACCGGCCCAACTGGTCGAGCACGGACGGGGACTGGGCCGCGCCGCGGGCCGCGCTCAGCTCGGTGGGGGCGAGCTGGGCGGGAGCGGCACCGGGATCGGCCGCCTGGGCGAGCGGGGCGGCGGCCAGGCCGAGGGTGGCGGCCAGCACGGTGGCGGCCGCGAGCCGGGAGGCTTGCTTACGGATGGTGTCGGTCATGGTCGTCTCCTCAGGCGCCGATCCGGTAGAGGGAGTGGGTCCAGGAGAACGTGTTGTTGTTGACGTAGTAGTTGTAGTCCGCCCAGTTGTAGCGGTAGTTGGAGGGCCACGGGTCGCCCCAGTAGACCCAGTTGTTGCCGGTGTCGTAGCCGTAGAGCACGTGCATGTGGCCGCCGCCGGAGGACCACTGGATGCGGGTCTCGATCGGCCGGTTGGCGTCGATCTCGGTCTGCACCGTGCTGTAGCGCAGGTAACCCGTCACGTACGAACCGGAGTTGATGCCGATGTAGCGCAGCGCCGTCTGCACGTTCGCGAGGTTGGCCTGGTTGTTGGGGCAGCTGGAGTTGATCGAGCGGTTGAACGCGGCGTTGCAGAACTGGTTCTGGCTGTAGGTGTAGCCGAAGTAGGTGGCGATGGTGTTGCCGCTCGCCGCCCAGCACCAGTTGTCCTGCTGCTGTTGCTGCATGGTGAGGTTGAGCTTGCGCACCCCGAGCGCCGTGACGGCACCGGGAGCCTGGGCGGTGGCCGACCGGGCCTGGGGCGCGGCTTGCGGGGTGGTGGCGGCCTGGGCCGGCGTGCCGGTGGCGGCCACCAGGGTGGGGGCGAGGACGCCCAGCGCGAGTGCGGCGACCGCACGGCGCAGGCGGGTACTGGAGATCTGCATGGGCTTCTCCTCCTTGCGTTCCCGCAGGAGAGGGGATGTGGGGGCACCGCGATGGGGCGCGGTGCAGTGAGCATCGGCCCATGACGGGAGCCGGTCAACGCACCTCGTCAGGGCCCCGGAGGGGCTGTGAACGAGGCCCCGCGCGCTGTGAACACGGCCGGCGCCCTCCGCACGTCAACACGTCCGGACCGGTGACAACTCGCCACCGGCGTGTGAATATTCACGGTCAACCCGACAGACGGGAGCCCGCCGTGCAGCAGACCGTCCAACCCGAGCTCGCCACCGCCCTCCGCACCGGCCCGTTCCACCTCGCCCTCCGCGCCGCCATCACCGCCCGCGGCCTCGCCCTGCACCGCCTACGGCTGCACCTGGCGCAGCGCGGCGTCCAGGTCGGGGTGACCAGCCTGAGCTACTGGCAACAGGGCCGCCGCCGCCCCGAGCGGCCCGAATCCCTGCGCGCGGTACGGGTGTTGGAGGAGGTGCTGGAACTCCCCGAGCACTCCCTGACCCGGCTGCTCGGCCCCCGCCAGGCCCCCGTCGAGTCCGCCGGGCCCGCCACCCGGCCGTACCGCGACCTGATCGCACCGGCCCTGGCCGTGGACGGCCTGCTAGCCACCATCGCCTCGCCGCCCGACACCGGCCTGCACACCATCACCCACATCGAACGGGTGCGGATCGGCGCCGACCGGCAGATGGTCCGCCGCGACTCGCAGCACGCCCTGCGGGCGCACCGCGACGGGATCGACCGCTACCTGGCGCTCTACCAGGGGGATCCGGGGTGCGACATCGGCGCGGTGCGGGTCCGGGGCGAGGAGAACTGCCGCCCCGGGCGGGTACGGCGCGACCCCGAGGCCGAACTACTGGTCGCGGAACTGCTGTTGGACCGCCGCCTGCGGACCGGGGACACCCATCTGCTGGGGTACGGATTCGACGACGCCCCGGCGGCGGTGCCCTCCACCGAGTACGTCCGCGGCTTCAACTCCGGCGCGGGGCAGTACGTCCTCCAGGTCACCTTCCACCCGGCCGCACTGCCCGTCCGCTGCCATCGCTTCGCCAGCCGGGCACCCGGCGAACCACCGTACGAAACCGAGGAGTTGACCCTCGACGGCCACCACTGCGTCCACCTGGTGGCCGGCCCGCTCGGCCCCTGCCTGCTGGGCATCCGCTGGGACTGGGAGTAGCCGGCCCGCAGGGCGGCGGGCCGGCAGGGCAGCGCCCCGGGGGCGCGAGGCTCTGCTGATCTGCGGCTCCGCCGCGGGGCGCGCAGGGGAGCGGCAGCACCTGCAACTGGCTCACAGTGGGTCAGTTGCACGTGAGCCGCCTTCCGATTTGCGCAGTGCCCCGCGCCCCCGGGGTAGCCACCTGCCAAGGGCGCCCCGCGTCAGGCGAAGTCGATGGAGACGCAGTCCTCGACCGGGCGGTAGCCGAGCTTCTGGTAGATCGAGTTGCTGGTGGGGTTGGCCAGGTCCGTGTAGAGCAGCACCTCCGCCGCGCCGGCGGCGAGCGCGTGGGCGGAGCCGGCCGCGACCACGCCGCTGGCGTAGCCGTGGCCGCGGTGCTGCGGCGGGGTGTAGACGGGCCCGATCCGGGACATCCCGGCGATGACGTCGCTGACGCCCGCGAAGGAGACCACCTGGCCCTCGTGCTCCCAGACGTGCAGGCCGCCGCGGGCGATCCGCCGCTCCACGGTGGGCCGGTGGTTCTCGCCCGGGATGCCGACCTCGGCCTCGGCCACGAAGGCGGTGAACCAGTCCACCAGCAGGTCGGTCTCGTCCGGGGCGGCGAGCCGGACGGAGCCCTGCGGCAGTGGCGAGGGATCGGTCAACTCACCCAGCCGGTACAGCCGTTCGTTGGTCTTGACCAGACTCTCGATCCCGGTCTCCCGCTCCCAGGCCTCGGCGAAGGCCCGCGCCGCGACGAGCCCGCCGCCGACGGCCGGCACCTCCCGCCCGGCCCGGGCGAGCGCCGTCGCCAGCTCGGCCGCCGCCTCGGGCGGCATGGTGCTGAGCCGGACCGGGAACGGCGGCGTCCGGCAGAAGACGCCGGCCACCGGTGCGTCCGGTTCCGGCCGCCACCAGCCGAACCACGGGTCGGCCTCGCCGAAGACGTGCAGGCCGCTCTGGGTGAGGTTGTGCACCAGCGTCAGCAGGACGGTGTTCTCGGCGGGATGGGCCGCCAGGAAGTCACCCGCGTTTGTCCGGAAGTCGTCCAGGGAGGAGGAGAGGGTCCAGGTCATGCCGCATCCTGCCTGATCAACCGGGCTTCACGCATCCTCATTACCGGAGGTCCGCGCCCCGACCTTCGCCGCCAGCCCGGCCGCCTCCGCCACCGGCGCCTCGCAGACGAAGTGGTGGCAGACGTACGCCCCCGCCGCCCCGCCCACCAGCGGCCGGCCGGCCAGCAGCGGCACCTCGGAGGAGCCGGGCTCCCCGACCGCGACCACGGCGCCCGGCGCGGTACCGAGCAGCGCCGTCCGGTGCAGCAGCGCGCGCCCGGCGTCGCCGTCCGGGCCGACCACGGCCACCTCGCGCGGCCCGTCGGCCAGCGCCTCGGCAGCGGCCAGGCCCCAGCCGACGAACCGCGGCGCCCGGCCGCCCAGTGCGCCGACGATGCCCAGCGCCCCCTCGGCCGCCGTCCGGTGGCGGTCGGAGCCGGTGTACGCGGCGTAGGTCAGCAGCGCCTGGGCGGCGGCCGTCCAGCCGGAGGGGGTGGCGTTGTCGGTCGGGTCCTGCGGGCGGCGGATCAGCTCCTCGGCGTCGTCGGCGGTGTCGTAGAGCGCGCCTGACGCCTCGTCACGGAAGTGCGTCAGCACGGTCTCCAGCAGCCCGCCGGCCAGCCCGAGCCACTCGGCCCCGCCGGTCACCGCGTACAGCGCGAGGAAGCCCTCGGCGGTGTCCGCGTAGTCCTCCAGCACGCCCGCGTTGGCCCCGGCCCGGCCGTCCCGGGAGGTGCGCAGCAGCCGGCCGTCCTCGCCGAGGTGCACGGTGATCAGCAGGTCGGCGGCGCGCTCGGCGGCCTCGACCAGGTCGGGGCGGTCGAGCAGGGCGCCGGTCTCGGCCAGCGCGGCGACGGCCAGGCCGTTCCAGGCCGCCACCACCTTGTCGTCCCGGGCCGGGGCCGGCCGCTTCAGCCGGGCCTCGTACAGCGCCGTCCGGATCCGGTCGTGGGCGACGTCGTCCACCGGGTCGGAGAGCAGCTGGAGCACCGAGCTGCCGTGCTCGAAGGTGCCCGCCGCGGTGACCTCGAAGAGCGTCGCGGCCACCGCCGCGTCCCGCTCCCCCAGCACCTCGGCCAACTGCTGCGGCGTCCAGGCGTAGTACGCCCCCTCAACGCTCTTCCCGCTCTCCTCGTCCAGGCTGTCCGCGTCCAGCGCGGAGGCGAACCCGCCCTCGGGGGTGCGCAGTTCGCGCAGCAGGAAGTCGGCGGTCTCCAGCGCGATCCGGCGCGGCAGGTCGGCGCCGGTGGTCCGCCACAGGTGCAGGTAGGCGCGGAGCAGCAGGGCGTTGTCGTAGAGCATCTTCTCGAAGTGCGGCACCACCCAGCGGTTGTCCACCGCGTACCGGGCGAAGCCGCCGCCCAACTGGTCGTAGATCCCGCCGCGCGCCATCGCCTCGCAGCTGCGCTCCGCCATCGCCAGCGCCTCGGCCGAACCGGTCCTGGCGTGGTGCCGCAGCAGGAACTCCACCACCATCGACGGCGGGAACTTCGGCGCCCCGCCGAACCCGCCCCACTTCCCGTCGTACGTCCGCCCCAACTCGGCCACCGCGGCCGCCAGTTCCTCCGCCCCCGGCGCCTCGTGCACCCCGCTGCCGACCCCGTACACCGAGGCCCGCTCCGCCAGGTCCGCCCTGATCCGGGTGGCCACCTCGCCGACCTCGTCCCGACGGTCCCGCCAGGCCGAGTTCACCCCCTCCAACACCTGCCGGAAGCCCGGCAGGCCGTGCCGCGGCTGCGGCGGGAAGTACGTCCCGAAGTAGAACGGATCCTTCTCCGGCGTCAGGAACACCGTCATCGGCCACCCACCCTGCCCGGTCGCCGCCTGCACCGCCTCCATGTACACCGCGTCCACGTCCGGCCGCTCCTCGCGGTCCACCTTCACGGCCACGAAGTGCTCGTTGGCGTACGCCGCCACCCCCTCGTCCTCGAAGGACTCATGGGCCATCACATGACACCAGTGGCAGGCTGCGTACCCCACGCTCAGCAGCACCGGCACCCCGCGCCGCTCCGCCTCCGCGAAGGCCTCAGGGCCCCAGGGCCACCAGTCGACCGGGTTGTCGGCGTGCTGCAGCAGGTACGGGGAGGTCGCGTCCGCGAGACGGTTCGGCATGGCGCCCATCCTCGCGCATCGGGTGCCCGCCTCGCCGTCGCACGCAGCGACGCGCCGCAGGCCCGGTGGGTCTGCGGCGCGTGCTCGTCACCTCGGCGTCAGTGCTGGAGGGTCAGGATGCCGGGGCGGTACGGGAGTTGGTCGTAGGGGCCGGTCGCGGAGGGGTTCTTGCCCTGGTAGAGGAGTTGGAGGTTGCAGGGGTCGATGGTCATGGTCTGGTCGGGGTTGGAGCGGATCAGGTCGCCGTGGCTGATGTCGTTGGTCCAGGTGGCGCCGCTGTTGGCCTTGCCCGCGAAGGGGTTGCTCTCGGTGGCGGCCTGCGGGGTCCAGGTGCCGTTCAGGCTGGTGGCGGTGAAGGAGCGGAAGTAACGCCCGCTCGCACCCTGGGCCTCGACGATCATGAGGTACTGGTTCTGGCCCTTGACCTTGTAGACCTGCGGGGCCTCGAACAGGTTCTTGTCCGTGTCGCTCATGACAGTGGTGTAGGAGGAGCCGAAGTTGCCCGGGAAGTTCCCGATCGGCATGCTCGCCCGGTAGATCTTGCCGTTGTCACCGGCGAAGAACAGGTACATGTTCTGGTCGTCGGCGATCAGCGTCTGGTCGATCGGGCCGGTGCCGGAGCCGGTGATGCTGCCGGTGAACAGGGGCTGCGGGGCGGACCAGCCGTTGGGGTTGGTCGGGTCGCTGGAGGTGCGGTAGATGAACGGCCACTGACCCCACTGGTAGGCCAGCACCCAGATGTTCTTCGGCGCGAAGTAGAACAGGGTGGGGGCGACGGCGGCCTGGTTCATCCCGCTCTGGCCGGCCGAGGCCATGTCCGACCAGTTGGTGAACGGGCTGAACATCATCGAACCGTACTTGGACCCGTTGACGTTCGACGCGTAGACCAGGTGCTTGCCGTTCACCACGACGCTGGTGAAGTCCTTCACCGCGGCCCAGCCGTTGCCCGGCTGCGCCAGCGCGCCGCTGGAGGACCAGCGGTAGCTCGACGGGAGGGCGCACGTACCGGTCGAGGTCGGGGTGGGCGTCGGGGTCGGGGTCGAACCCCCGGCCAGGCCGGTCCACTTCTGGTTGCCGCCGCCGGACCAGCAGGCGTGCAGCTGGATCTTGGTGCCGTTGGCGGTGCCCGCGCCCACGGCGTCGAGGCAGAGCCCGGAGCGGACGCCGGAGATCGAACCGTCGGCGTTGGCGTTCCACTGCTGGTCGGCGCCGCCGTCGCAGTCCAGGATGACCGCCGCGGTGCCGTTGGCGGTGCCCTTGCCCTTGGCGGCCAGGCACTTCTTGCCGTAGACCATCAGCTGCTTGCCGGAGGTGTACGTCCAGCGCTGGTTGGTCTGCCCGTGGCAGTCCCACAGCTGGGCCTGGGTGTTGTCGGCGGTGCTGGAGCCGTTGATGTCGAGGCACCGCCCGGAGGCCACGCCCTTGATCGCCCCGGTGGTGGTGGTCCCACCGCCCGTGCCGCCGGTGCTGCCGCCGCCGCCACCAGCGCCGGAGGCGGACTTGAAGGCGTTGATGACGGCGGTGTGGGCGGCCTTGGGGTTGCCCTTGCCGTCGAACAGCAGCGGGTTCTCACCGCCGCGCCAGGAGTCGCTGTCCCGGATGCCCCAGACCGTGATGCCGGTGCAACGGGCCACCGCCAGGCAGGAGTTGACCGCACTGGCGTACTGGTTGGCGCCGGCCTGGGCGATGTCCAGCTCGGTGATCTGGACGTCCACGCCGAGCTCGGCGAAGCTCGAGATGGTGGTCTGGTAGTTGGACGGCGGGCCGCCGGCGCCGAAGTGGCTCTGCAGGCCGACGCAGTCGATCGGCACGCCACGGGACTTGAAGTCCTTGACCATCCGGTAGACGCCCTGGGTCTTGGCGTCGGTCCAGTTGTCGATGTTGTAGTCGTTGTAGCAGAGCTTGGCCGCCGGGTCGGCGGTCCGGGCGGTCCGGAACGCCTCCTCGATGAAGCCGTCGCCCAGCACGTCCTGGAAGACCGAGCTGCGGTGCCGGCCGCTGGGGCCGTCCTCGAACGCCTCGTTGACCACGTCCCAGGCGTAGATCTTGCCCTTGTAGTGGGCCGCCTCGGTGGTGATGTGGTTGTTCATCACACTGCGCAGGGTGTTCGCGTCGCGGATCGAGCTGACCCAGTTGGGGAGTTGGGAGTGCCAGACCAGGGTGTGGCCGCGCATCCGCTGGCCGTTCGCGGTGGCCTGGCTGACGATCCGGTCGCCCCCGCTGAAGTTGAAGTTGCCGCGGGACGGCTCGACGGCGTCCCACTTCATCTCGTTCTCCGGGGTGACCATGGTGAACTCACGGCCGAGGATGCCGGCGTAGGTCGAGTCGCCGAGCCGGCCGGCGGCCACCGCGGTGCCGAAGTACCGGCCGGACGGTGCCGCCTGGGTGCCCAGGGCGGCGGCTCCGGCGGATTCGGGGAGGATTGCCACGACTCCGGCCACCACGGCGGCTGCGGACGTTCCTATCGCCACGATTCGGTTACGCCGGCTGAGCCGGTGCCGTCCCTTGCTGGGCGCCGCGAGCGCGGTCGCCTCGGCCGGGGGTTCGTGGGTGTGTCGCGTCATGGGAAAGGCTTTCTTCCGGGGATACCTCGGGGTAGTCGGGGCACCGGCCGCACCGGCTCGTCCTGCCGAGCGGTACGCGGTGCGCCCCACACCTGGGAGGCGTCCGCGCGACCGGACCCGTAACGGAAATACGGCGTCCCACACGGGATTTCCCGGTGACGCATCTCGCAGCGGAAAAGCGTTACGCCGGGCCTCCCGCCCCGGTCGCACCCGTCAGCCCCGGGCTCCGCGCACCAGGAAGGAGGCCTGGCCGGCGAAGGCCTGGGTGCCGTTGGGGCCGTCGAGCCAGACGCCGCCGTCGCGGTGACGCAGGACCGAACCGGGGTAGTTGTGCGCCCGCAGGGTCACCGACCCGGGGACCGCGCCGGGCTGCGGGCAGAAGGTGGCGTCCTCGCGGAACAGTTCACTGCCGTCGTCGGTGCTCAGCCGCAGCCGCAGCTCGCGGTGGCGCAGGTAACGGCCGTCGGCGGCACGGAAGGTGACGCACCCTCGGTCGGCCAGCCCGGCCACCACCGTGAAGGCGGTGCGCTGCCGGGTCTGCGCGCCGCCGGCCGCGTCGGGGCGGCCGAGCGCCGCGAAGTCGCCGGTGTACGTGAGGAACTGGCCGGGCTCGTCCGCCGACTCCAGCGACTGGAGGCCCAACGGGACGACGGCCGGATCGGCGGACGGCACGGTAGACGGCGCGGCGGACGGACCCGCCGGGGACGGTGCCGGAGCACCGGCCGTGGGCGCGGCCGTAGGGGCGACCGTAGGAGCGGCCGCGACGACGGGCGGGCGAGGGGGCGCCGGTTCCGGCCAGAGCGCGTAGGTGGTGGCGGTCCCGGTGACCAGCACCGCGCCGGTGGCGAGGGCGACCAGCGGATGCGCGGTCACCGCGGAGAACTTGGCCGCCAGCACGCCGGACGCACCGCCACCTGCTGCTGCAGGCGCCACGACCGACCCGGCGGCCACCCCGGCCGCGCTCGCGGCCGCCCCCGGCAGCAGCCCCTTGAGGACCAGCGCGGTGACCAGCCCGGCCGGGACCACCAGCGGCGCGACCCCGAGCAGCAGCCGCTCGGCCGGGATCCGCTCCGCCGCCGCCGACGGCAGGCAGACCGGGCAGTCCCGGACGTGCCGCGCGATCCGCTTGCGCCACACCGACGCGGGCAGCCCGTCCCAGCCGGCCACCGTCCGGTCCAGCCGCGGGCAGCGCGGGTCGGCGTCCAGCGCGGCGACGATCGTCCGGCTCAGGTCCAGCTGCTCGCGCATGCGCTGCAGGCGGACCCCGACGTGAGCGGTCGTCAGCCCGGTCGCGGCGGACAGCTCGGCCCGGCTCAGCCCGCCGGTGCCCTCCTGCCACCAGAGCGCCAGCAGCACCCGGTGGTCCCGGTCGAGCCACCGGGCGGCGTCGAGGACCTGGCGGCGCTCGTCCGACACGTGCAGCCGCAGGACCGTCAGGTCCTCGGAGACGGCGGCGGCGTCCGGTATCCGCTCCGCCTCCTCGATGACCGCGGTCCGGTCGGCCAGGACCCGCTGCCGGTGCCGGTGGGTGCTGATCTGACGGATCGTGATCGCCACCAGCCAGGACCGGAAGCTCTCCGGGGTGCGCAGGGCGGGCAGGTCGCGCACCACCCGCAGCAGGGTCTCCTGGACGACGTCGTCCACGTCGGCGTGACCGCTCAGCGCCCGCCCGACGATGTTGTAGACCAGCGGCAGGTGGGCGGCGACCAGCGCCTCGCGCGCCCGCCCGTCCCCGGTCTGCGCGGCGACCACCAGCTCCGTGCGGTCCGTGTCCATGAGCACCGTCCCCACCTCGCTCCAGGGGAGTCGGCCGCCGAGTCCGGTGCCGAGGCGCCACACCCTAGCGTCGGCGGCGGCGCCCGGCCAAAGCCCGGCGGTGCTCAGGACGGGAACGCGCGGGAGCTCAGCTCCGCGGTCGGGTCACCGGTCGGACGTCGATGACCGGCATGCCCGCGGCGTGGGCGGCCTCGATGCCCTCGTCGCTGTCCTCGTACACCAGGCAGTCGGCCGGTGCGGTCCGCAGGGCCTCGGCGGCCCGGAGGAAGATGTCCGGGGCGGGCTTGCCGCGGGAGACCTCGTCACGGGTGACCACGGTGCTGAACAGCCGCTCCAGGGCGAGGTGCCGCATGGTGGTCTCGATGATCCGGCGGGCGCCGCCCGAGGCCACCGCCAACGGGATCGTGCCGTGGCAGGCCAGCGCCACCTCGGCCACCGGGCCGTGCGTGCGGATCAGGTCCGCGTTCGCCAGGAAGTGCCGGTCGCGGTCCGCGACCAGGTCCTCGACCGGGACGGTGAGCCGGGCGCCGGTCTCCGCCGCCAGGGTCTGGATCATGTCGGCGGAGGAGAGGCCGGTCCGGGCGTCGAACCAGTCCTGAGCCAGCGTCACCCCCTGCGGGGCCAGCGCCGCGCGCATCGCCCGGTAGTTGGCTTCCTGACTGTCGACCAGGGTGCCGTCCCAGTCGAAGAGCAGGGCGCGGGCCCCGCCCGGGTGGAGTTCGGCGAGCATCAGAGGTGGTCACCTTCCTGGAGGCGGTACGAGAGGACCGACGCTGTCACACCCGGACCGGCTGCGCCCGCAGATCGACGTCGTCGACGTCGTCCAGGCTGATGCCCTTGGTCTCGGGCATCCACCGGGCCAGCAGCAGCGCCGCGGTCAGCGTGACCGCGGCGTAGACGACGAAGGCCCCGCCCAGCGACAGCGCCCGGACCAGCGGCAGGAAGGTCGAGGCGACGACGAAGTCGGCCGCCCAGTGGGCCGCCGTCGCCAGGCTCATCAGCGCCCCTCGGGCCCGCCGCGGGTAGATCTCCGCGGCGAACACCCAGAAGACCGGCGCGGGGCCGACCGCACCGGCCAGGATGAACACGCACAGCAGCAGCGCGGTGGTGGCACCGCCCGCGCCGAGCAGCTGGGCGGCGGCCACCGCCGCCGCGGTGGCCGCCATCACGGCGAGCCCGCCGATCATCAGCGGCCGGCGGCCGCTGCGGTCGAGCAGCGCCATCGTCACCAGGCAGGCGACCAGGTTGCAGACGCCGACCAGCACCGAGCCGAGCACCGAACCGGAGTGGGTGAGCCCGCCGGCGGCCAGGATCGTCGGGGCGTAGTAGATCGCGGTGTTGAGGCCGGTGAGGTGGACCAGGACGGCGACGCCCAGGCCCAGGACCACCCGTCGGCGCCCCGCCTCGGCGAGCGCCGCGCGGAATCCGACGGCGGGTGCCTGACGCACCGTCGGCTGCTCCGGAGCGGCCGTCAGGCGGAGGTCGGTGGCCGTCAGGCCGAGGGCAGTGGCCGGCAGGCGGAGGTCGGCGACCGGCAGGCCGAGGGCGGTGGCCGCGGCCCGGGCCGGTCCGGCCCGCCCGGCGGCGGCCAGCCAGGAGGGCGACTCCGGCACCATCGTCATGCCGGCCAGCAGGACCACCGTCGGGACCAGCCCGAGCGCCAGCACCAACCACCAGGAGCCGTCGGGCGAGAGCACGTAAGGCACCAGGTAGGCGGCCAGCATCCCCAGGGTGATCATCAACTGATTGACCGTCACCATGGCGCCCCGGCGGGCCGGCGGGGCGATCTCGGCGAGGTAGAGCGGCACCGCGAAGGAGAGCGCCCCGAGCGCGAGGCCGACCAGGAAGCGGCCGAGCACCAGGACGGCCGGGCCGTCCGCCCCCGCCGAGACCACCGTGCCGAGGGCGAACGCCGAGGCCGCCGCGGTGATCACGGGGCGGCGGCCGAAGCGGTCGGCCAAGCGCCCGCTGGTGGGCGCGGTCAGCGCGGCGCCGAGCAAGGCCGCCGAGACCACCACGCCCTGCAGCCAGGCGGAGAGCCCGTACCGCTCGGAGACCAGCGGCAGCACCCCGGCGATCCCGGCGGTGCCGTACCCGAAGAGCAGCCCGCCGGAGGCCGGCACCAGTACGGCGAGCACCCGGCCGCGCGCGCCCGTCACCTCGGCCCCGCAAGCGCTGACTCCGCAGCCGCCGGGACGGGGGCGTCGCGCAGGTCGGCCGTCGCCACCTCACGCCCGCCCGCCGCGGCCGAGCGGGCCAGTGCCTCCCCGACCCGGGCGGCCCGGCGCGAGGCCGTGAGCGGCACGGGTGCCGGGCGCCCCTCGGCCACCGCCCGGGCGAAGGCCCCGACCTGGAGCTGGTAGTGGTTCGCGGCCGGGACGGTCTCGGTCCGCACGCCGTCGGCGGTCCGCACGGTGACCGCGCCGTCCTCCCCCGCCATCGCCCAGGCGTTGTGGACGGTGACGGTGCCCCGGGTGCCCTGCAACTCGTACCAGGCCCGCGGTCCGTAGTCGATGCTGTAGTCCACCACCGCGGACCGGCCGTCGCCGAAGTCCATCCAGCCGGTGGCGCTGGTCTCCACCGCCAGCCCGGCGCGGGCGGCGAACCGGGCCCCGACCCGCTCCGGCGCCCGGCCGAAGAAGAGCTGCGGCACGTCGACCGCGTAGCAGCCGACGTCCCAGGTGGCGCCGCCGCCGAGCGCGGCGTCCAGCCGGATGTTGCCGCTGCCGGTGGGGATCTCGAAGGCGAACGCGGCCCGGACCAGCCGGAGTTCGCCGATCTCCCCGGAGTCCAGCAGTTCGGCGGCGCGGCGCTGCTGCGGATGGAAGCGGTACATGAAGGCCTCCATCGCGGTGCGCGAGGCGGCCTCGGCGGCCCGCTCGATCCGGCGCACCCCGTCCTCGGTCATCGCCATCGGCTTCTCGACCAGGACGTGCTTGCCCGCCTCCAGCGCCCGCACGGTCCACTCGACGTGGTCCGTGTTGGGCAGCGCGACGTACACCGCGTCGATCCCGGGGTCGGCGACCAGGGCGGCGTAGTCCTGATGGGCCGTCACGCCGTACCGGGCCGCGACCTCCTTCGCCTCCCGGTGCCGCTCCGGGCGGCTGGCGACCGCCGCCACCCGGCACCCGGGGGTGGCGGCGATCGCCGGGAGCAGGTGGCCGCTGATGTAGGCGGTCGCGCCGAGCACACCCCAGCGCAGTGTCGGGTCGGACGGGCTCATGCGGCGGACTCCTGGATGAACTCGGCGGCGCGTTCGGCGATCGCCGCGACCGCGGCGTGGATGTTCCCGGTGATCATGCTCGGGATGACGGAGGCGTCGGCGATCCGCAGCCCGTCCACCCCGCGCACCCTCAACTCCGGGTCGGTGACGGCGAGTCGGTCGTCGTCCGGGCCGAACCGACAGGTCCCGACCGGGTGGAACTGGGTCTGTGCGGAGGCCCGTACGAACTCCTCCAGTTCGGCCCGGGTGCCCATCGGCTCGGGTACCGGGGCGGCGCGCAGCGAGCCGAGCGGGTCGGTGGCGGCGATCTCCTGGGCCAGCCGCACCCCGAGGACCAGGGTGCGCAGGTCGGCGGGATCGGCCAGGTAGGCGGGATCGATCAGTGGATGGCCGTACAGGTCGGCGGGGTCGAGGGTGAGCCGCCCGCGGCTGAGCGGCCGGGTGAGGCCCGGGCCGATGGTGAAGCCCCAGCCGAGCCGGGACGCGTTGTTGAGGTCCTTCATCGGGGCGAAGGAGAGCTGGATGTCCGGCGCCGGCGAGTCCGGCAGCACGGTGACGAAGCCCCCGGCCTCGCCGAGGTTCGACCGGTCGGCGACCGGGTGGCCGGTGACGGTGTCGTAGGCCAGCGACACCTGGACGTGGTCGTGCAGGTTCTCGCCGACGCCCGGCAGGTCGACCGTCCCGGCGATCCCCAGCCGGGCCAGGCCGTCGGCCGGGCCGATGCCGCTGAGCAGCAACAGCTGCGGGGTGGCCACCGTCCCGGCGCAGAGCACCACTTCGGTGTTCGCGCCGATGGACCGGACCTGCCCGCCCTGCCGGACCCGGATGCTCCGGGCCCGGCCGCCCAGCACCTCGATCCGCAGCACCTCGGCGCCGGTCAGCACCGTCAGGTTGGGCCGGTCCAGCACCGGGCGCAGGTGGGTGAAGGCGGTGTTGGCCCGCCGGGCGGGCAGCCGCTCGCCACCGGCGGTGACGGTGGTGCGGTACAGGCCGACGCCTTCCTGGGAGCCGGCGTTGAAGTCCCGGTTGGCGGCCAGCCCCGCCTTCTGGGCGGCGGCCACGAAGTCGGCCGTGAACGGGTGCGGTGCGGTGTTCTCGGAGACCGGGATCGCCCCGGGCCGCGGCGACCGGGCGTCGGTCTCCAGCCGTTCCAGGTACGGCTGGAAGGCGGCCGCGGTCCAGGTGGCCCCGCCCCAGCGGCTCCAGGCGTCGAAGTCGGAGGCGGCGCCGCGAATGTGCACCATGGCGTTGATCGCGCCGGAGCCGCCCAGCACCCGTCCGCGCGGCCAGGCGAGCCGACGGTCGTTCAGGGCCGCCTGCGGCACGGTGCGGTAGCCCCAGTCAAGGTCACCGCCGAGCAGGCCCGGCCAGGCCACCGGCCGGGCGATGCGCGGATCGTGGTCGGCCGGGCCGGCCTCCAGCAGCAGCACGCTCCGCTCGGGCCGGTCACTGAGCCGGGCCGCCAGGACGCACCCCGCGGCACCCGCGCCGACCACCACGTAGTCGTACGTCCGCACCGGATTCTGCATGAGCATCTCTCCTCTGAGTCGGCGTCAGGTCGGTGGCGGCAAGACGGTCAGACCGCCAGGAACCCGCCGTCCACGGCGATCACCTGGCCGTTGACGTAGGACGAGGCGTCGGAGAACAGCCACCGCACCACGTCGGCGACCTGCTCCGGGGTGCCGATCACCCCGGACGGGATCAGTCCCCGCCAGGTGGTGGCCCCGCCGACCGCCGCCTCGGAGGCGGCCAGCATCTCGGTCTCGATCGGGCCCGGCGCGACCGCGTTCACCCGCACCCCGTCCCGGGCGTGTTCCAGGGCGGCGACCCGGGTGAGCGCGTTCACCGCGTGCTTGGAGGTGACGTAGGCGCCGATCCCGGGGAAGACGGTCCGGGAGCCGTGCACCGAACCGTTGTTGACGATGCTGCCGAACCCCTGGGCCGCCATCAGCCGCAGCTCCTCGCGCAGGCAGAGCCAGAGGCCGCGGGTGTTGACCGCGAAGGTGGCGTCGAACTGCTCCGGCGTCAGGTCGACCAGCCGTCCGTCGCCCGGGATCCCCGCGTTGTTGAAGGCGTGGTGGACCGCTCCGTACCGCTCGGAGACGGTGGCGAACAGCTCCCGGACGCTCGCCGGGTCGGTGACGTCGCAGGGCACGAAGCCCGCCTCGCCGCCCGCCGCCGTGATCTCGGCCGCCGCCGCCTCGCCCGGCCCGGCGCGCCGGGAGGCCAGCACCACGCGCATCCCGGCCCGGGCGAAGGCCGCCCCCGCGGCCCGCCCGATGCCGGTGCTGCCGCCGGTGACCACCACCACCCGCCCGGCCAGGCCGTCCGGGCCGGCGGCGGACGGGCCGGCGTGCCCCGCCCCGTCGTGCCCCGGGCCGCCGCCCTCCGTCATCCGGCGACCGCGGCAGCGGTGGCGGGCCGGGAGGCCGGGTCGAGCAGCCGGCCCATGTACCCGGCGGCGGCCGCGATCTCGGCCTCGGTCAGGTCGTTGAGGAAGGTCACCGCCCCGATCCGGGTCAGCGCCGGGAGGTTCTGCTTCCCGTCCCGGTGCCGGACGGTGTCGGCCAGCGCCTCGGAGAGCAACTCGGTGTCGCAGAACAGCGGGTGGGTCGGGGCCAGGCCGAGCCGGAGCGCGGCGGCGGTGATCCGCTCCAGGTCGGCGGTACCGATCAGGCCGCGCCGCTCGGCCAGCACGGCGGAGAAGACGCAGTCCATGGCGACCGCCTCGCCGTGCAGCAGCTCGGGCAGCGCGCGCATCTCGACCAGCGGCGAGAAGGAGTGCCCGTAGTCGACGCTGCGCCGCAGGTCCTTCTCCCAGAGGTTGGGCTGGAGCTCCTCCGCCATGCCGGCGATGGCGCGGCCGATCACCTCGCCCGCCACCCCCGCCGGGAGCGGGCCGGCCGCCTGCTCCTGGAACCGCGCCCCGACCAGGTCGGCACCGTACTCCTCGAGCAGCTCGAACAGCCGCAGGTCCTTGATCAGGGCCATCTTGAAGATCTCGCCCATGCCGTTGCGGATCTGACGGTGCGGCACGGTGGCGAGGAACTCACGGTCGATCAGCGTGCGGGGCGGCGGGCTGTAGCTGCCCAGCCGGTTGCGGTACCCGCCGAAGTTGATGCCGGTCTTGGCCGCCACGCTGACGTCGACCTGGCCGAGCAGGGTGGTGGGCACCCGGATGTACGGGATGCCCCGCCGGTACAGGCTCGCGGCCAGCCCGACCACGTCGGCGAGCACCCCGCCGCCGATCACGACCGGCGGGCTGCTCAGGCGGTTGGTGCCGACTTCGTTGAGCTTCGCCACCACGTCGAGGACGTTGCCGATCGACTTGCTCTCCTCGTCGCCCGGCATCGAGAGGTAGCTGACCGGTGCGTCGTTGGCGTCGAAGTACGCGCGGATGCGCTCGCCGTACAGCTCGTCGATCGAGTGGTCCAGCACCACCAGGCGGGTGGCCGTGCTGGTGGCTCCCCCGGGCAGGCTCAGCAGTTCGGGGTTGGCGGGGTCGAGCAGGCCGGGCGTCTCGATGATCTCGTAGGCGACGGGCAGCTGGGTCCGGATCGTCCAGCGCATGGGTTCGGTGTTCAAGGCTTGTTCCTCACCTGGTGAGCGGGCAGCGCCGGTCGGCAGGGTGTGCCGCGGCACGGCGGAGGAACCACGGGGGTGCCGTGGTCAGGGCGTCATCGGAGGAGAGCGAGGGGCCCGCGGGGAGGACGACTCCGGCCGTCCCCGCCGCCCCTCAAGCAGTGAAGCCAACATAGGCACGAGGCCCGCCGACTATCAACGAGTTCGCTTGCGGAGGACTTCACTCCGCAAATACCCCGACGCGCGGCCGGAGTTGACACACCACCATCCGGACCTGCCCGGATGTGAGCACCGACTCCCTTGCGTCGCGCGTGACCTGACGCGGCGTCAGAAAATAATGTGACACAGTTCACATGACGCGCCGCTTGACCCGTTTCGAGCCGGTGGCCAGCGGGCAACGACCACGTTTCCCGGCGCCCCCGCCCCGCCCTCAGGCCCCGTAGACCGCCTCCAACAGGCCGTGGACGAAGCGATCCAGGTCATCGAGGCCGGCCGCGGTCAGCGCCCGGGGATTGCCGCCGAGGAGCTGGGGGATGGCGGCGTGCAGGGCGAGGGTGACGGTGGCGGCGCGACGGGGGGTGACGGGGAGTCCGGCGGCCCGCTGGGCATGCTCGAAGCCGGCGAAGTCGGCGGCGACGACCGGGGCCAGGATGTCGGCCAGCCAGGGGCGGCGGGCGGCCTCGGCCTGGAGCTCCAGGTAGGCGAGCATCCGGGGGGCGCCGGGCCCGGCCACGTTGCGCAGCAGTCCGGCCATCAGGGCGGCCAGGCCGTCGCGGTCGACGGGGCGGGCGCCGGAGGCCATCACCTCGGCGGTGGTGCGCTCGTACTGCTCGACGATCCGCTCGGCGGTGGCGCGGAGCAGGGCGTCCCGGCTCGGGTAGTAGTTCTTGGCGGTGCCCAGCGGCAGCCCGGCGGCGGCGTCCACCGCACGGTGCGTCAGCCCGCGCCCGCCGGCCTCGGCCAGCACCCGGATCGCGGCGTCGCGCAGCGCGCCCCTGCGGTTCTCACTCACCGTCAGTTCTCCTCGTTCCTCGGTGCGTTGCCCAAACTACCCCAGGCGTGGTACCACAGGTGTGGTGGGTCATACGGACACGACGCCGGGGGGCGCGATGACGGGTACGGCCGTGGTGGTGGGTGCGGGAGTCGGCGGGCTGGCGACCGCGATCGGGCTGCGCGGGGCGGGCTGGCGGGTGACGGTGCTGGAGCGCCGCGCCGGGATCGAGCGGTACGGCACCGCCTTCGCGCTCCACCCCGCCGCGCAGGACGCGCTCGACCGGCTCGGGGTGGGCGAGGCGGTGCGCCGCCGCGCGGTGCCGTACCGCTCCGCGCAGATCCGCACCCCGGACGGGCGGGTGCTGGCCAGGCTCCCGCTGGACCGGGTCGAGAAGAAGGCGGGCAAGCCCGAACTGCTGCTCTCCCGCCCGTACTTGATCGACGCCCTGCTGGCCGCCCTGGAGGACTTCGGGGACGTGCCGGTCAAGGCGGGCGAGGCCGTCACCGACACCGCCGAGCTGCGGGCGGCCAACGACCTGGTGGTCGGCGCCGACGGCATCCGCAGCGTGGTGCGCAGGGACTTCGGCGCCGCGAGCGGCCCGCGGAACATCGGCTCGGTGGCCTGGATCGGCATCGCCGACTTCGAGAGCGAGCTGCACGGCGAGACCTGGGGCCGGGGCCGCTTCTTCGGTCTGACCCCGGTCGAGCCCGGCCGGACCAACTGGTACGCGGCCGTCCCCGAGGGCACCACCGCCGCCAACCTGCCCGGGCTCTTCGAAGGCTGGCACGACCCGATCCCCCGCATCCTCACCGGGACCGACCCGGCCGGCTGGCTCCGGTACGAGATGCGGCACCTGTACCCGGCCCTGCCGAGCTTCGTCCACGGCGACCGGACGGCCCTGGTCGGCGACGCCGCGCACGCCATGACGCCCAACCTGGGCCAGGGCGCCTGCACCGCCGTCCTGGACGCCGAGGCGCTGACCCGGGCGGTGGTCCGGCACGGGGCCGGACGCGTACCGGAGGCGCTGCGCGCCTACGACCGCGAACGGCGGCGCACCGCCCAGCGCACCGCCTTCGCCTCCCGCACCCTGCACCGCTTCGTCTCCACCGAGCGCACCTGGCTCCGCGACGGTCTGGCCCGGCTGCTGCCGGGCTGACCGGCCGTCAGCCGTTGGCCGGCTCGGCGGGGGCGGCCGACGCGGCGGGAGCAGCGGTGGGCTCGGGCTCCTCGACGAAGTTCACCCTGCCGAACTGCTTGTTCATGGACTTGACCAGGAACCAGGTGGCCACGCCCAGGGCGGCGAAGACCACGAAGCCGAGCAGGCCGGGGGTGACCTTGGCCTTGTCGAAGGCGAGGGCCGCGGTGGCGAGGTCGGTGTAGCTCATCGGGGTGCTCATGTCTCCAATGGTGGCCCGGCCCTACACGGACCGGGCCACCGGGGTGGAATGTGTCGCGCCGTCAGGCCGAGGCGGCGGTGCCGGCCGGGGTGCGCAGGCCGGCGAACAGGTCGTCCTCCGGCAGGTCGGTGTCGACCAGGGAGCGGGCCAGCTCGTAGTCCTCGGTCGGCCAGACCGTCTTCTGGATCTCCAGCGGCACCCGGAACCACGGGCCGTCCGGGTCGATCTGGGTGGCGTGCGCGATCAGCGCGCGGTCCCGGGTCTCGAACCAGTCGTCGCAGCGCACCCGGGTGGTGACCTCGCGGTCCTTGCGGCCGCTCTTCTCCCAGCCGGCGATCCACTCGCCGTACGGGGACTCGATGCCGTGCTCGGTCAGGTAGGTGTGCATGGCCTTGATCCGGCCCATGCTGAAGCCGTTGTAGTAGAGCTTCGAGGGCTGCCAGGGCTCGCCGAGGCCCGGGTAGGCCTCCGGGTCACCGGCCGCGTCCCAGGCCGCCATGGTGATCTTGTGGGTCATGATGTGGTCGGGGTGCGGGTAGCCGCCGTTCTCGTCGTACGTGGTGATCACGTGCGGGCGGAACTCGCGGATCAGCTTGACCAGCGGCGCGGCGGCCTCGGCCACGTCCTGGAGGCCGAAGCAGCCCTCCGGCAGCGGCGGCAGCGGGTCGCCCTCCGGGAGACCGGAGTCGACGAAGCCGAGCCAGGCCTGCTTGACGCCGAGGATCTCCCGCGCCGCGTCCATCTCCTTGCTGCGCACCTCGTGGATGTTCTCCTCGATCCACGGGTCGCCCTGGAGCTTGGGGTTGAGGATCGAGCCGCGCTCACCCCCGGTGCAGGTGGCGACCAGGACGTCCACCCCCTGCGACACGTACATCGCCATGGTGGCGGCACCCTTGCTGGACTCGTCGTCCGGGTGCGCGTGCACCGCCATCAGTCGCAACTGCTCAGTCAACGCCTGGTTCCTTCCGGGATTCATCCGGTTCATCGGGCCGCTCCCCCCGCCGCCTCCGGCGCGGACGTACCACTCCTATAGTGACTGACCGAAGGGCTCGTCCATTCCCCCCGCAGACCGGCGGCCCCTGCGCGAAAGGACCGAGCCGCCATGGACTCCGGACGTACGACCACCCCCGACGCCACCTCCGCCCCCGCTGCGGCCGCCGTGCCGCAGGGCCGCTACGGCCGCACCTCCGACCGGGAGGCCGACCGCAGGCTGCGGACCCTCGGGGTGGTCTGCGGCGCGCTGGGGCTGGCCCTGGTGGGCTGGCTGGGCTACTCGTACGTCTCCAAGGGGTCGGAGATGAACGGACTGCTGCCCGGCTTCCAGGTGGTCTCCGACAGCGCCGTGCAGCTCCAGCTCTCCGTGCACAAGAGCGACGGAAAGGCGGGGGTCTGCACCGTGCGGGCCCAGGCCGAGGACGGCGGCGTGGTCGGCCTGCACGACTTCCAGGTGCCCGCCGCGGGGTCGACCTACGACGAGGTGGTCACCCTGCGCACCACCGCCCGGGCCACCAGCGCACAACTGCTGGGCTGCACTCCTGCGAAGTAACGCCCTCCCCTTCGCGGTCGGAACTTGTTAGGCTCGTGGTTTCGCCCCTTCCGCGCTGCCTGCCCGGAAGCCGGGCGTTGCTTTGTAGTACGACACCGTTCGACTGCTGACCCAACCCTCAGCGCTACCCCTGTACCTGCGAGGAGCACCCGTGACCCAGACCAGCGAGAACGTGACCTGGCTCACCCAAGCCGGCTACGACAAGCTCCAGGCTGAGCTGGAGTACATGACCACCACCTGGCGTTCCGAGATCGTGCAGAAGATCGAGGCCGCGCGCGAGGAGGGTGACCTCAAGGAGAACGCGGGCTACCACGCCGCCCGCGACGACCAGGGCAAGGGCGAGCTGCGCATCCGTCAGCTCACCCAGCTGCTGGAGCGGGCCAAGGTCGGCGAGGCCCCGGCCGGCACCGACGCCGTGGCCCCCGGCACCGTGGTCACCGTCGCGTTCGACGGCGACGAGGACGACACCATGAAGTTCCTGATCGGCTCCCGCGAGATGGCGGGCACCACCGACATCGACGTCTACTCGCCGCAGTCCCCGCTGGGCCTGGCGATCGACGGCAAGAAGATCGGCGACGAGGCGCACTACGAGCTGCCCAACGGCAAGCGCGCCATGGTGAAGATCATCGCGGTCGAGGCCCACACCGGCTGACGCACCCTCAGCACGCGCGAGAGCGGCCGCCCCCTCCTG
>NZ_JBVJLD010000047.1:54724-64690 GCF_055584905.1 Kitasatospora sp. NPDC088742
AGGGGGCGGCCGCTCTCGCATGACCCGTGCCGTCAGACCGCAGGGCGGACCCTGCTGTCAGACCGCGGAGCGGTACTTCCTGACCGACAGCCAGCCGAAGAAGGCCAGGATCACCAGCGACCAGAGCACCGAGACCAGCGTGGCGTTCTCCATCGGCCAGCCGCCCTGCACCGGGCCGAGCTGGTTGCCGAACAGGTCGCGGCAGGCCTGCACGGTGGCGCTGAACGGGTTCCAGTACGCGATCGGCTGGAGCCAGCCCGGCATCGAGCTGATCGGCACGAAGGCGTTGGAGACGAAGGTCAGCGGGAACAGCCAGATCAGACCGGCCGAGGTGGCCGCCTCGGGGCTGCGCACCGAGAGGCCGATCAGCGCGCCGATCCAGGAGAAGGCGTAGCCCAGCAGGAGCAGCAGCGCGAACGCGCCGAGCGCCTTGAGGAAGCCCTCGTGGAAGCGCCAGCCGACGATGGCCGCCACGACCGCCAGCACCAGCAGGGTGAAGGCGGTCTGCACCAGGTCGGCCAGGGTGCGGCCGACCAGCACCGCGGAGCGGGCCATCGGCAGCGAGCGGAAGCGGTCCACCAGGCCCTTGGTCATGTCCTCCGCGATGCCGGCCGAGGCGCCGGCCACCGCGAAGGTGACGGTCTGGGCGAAGATGCCCGCCATCAGGAACTGGGTGTAGGTGTCGGTGCTCGCCTCCGCACCGGGGATCTGGATCGCGCCGCCCATCACGAAGGTGAAGAGCAGCACGAACATCACCGGCTGCATCAGACCGAAGACCACGATCTCCGGAATGCGGGTCATCCGGCGCAGGTTCCGCTTGGCGACCACCCAGGAGTCGTGCAGCATCGCGGAGACGCCGTGCTTGGGGTGGGTGACGGCGGAGCCGATGGCTTGCTGCGGGTTGGCCGTGGTCATCAGACGTCCTTCCCGTGGCTCTTGCGGCCCTTGGCCGGCTTCTGCTCGGCGCCGTCCTCCTCCTCGGCCTCCTCGGCCGTGGCCCGGCCGGTGAGGGAGAGGAAGACGTCGTCCAGGGTCGGGCGGCGCAGGCCGATGTCGTCGATCTCGATCGAGCGGGAGTCCAGCTCGCGGATCACGTCGGCCAGCACCCGGGCGCCACCGCTCACCGGGACGGTGATCTTCCGGGTGTTCTTCTCCAGCGCCGCGTCGCCCTTGGCGTACGGGCCGAGCGCGGCCATCGCCTCGGTCACGTCGTCGCCGCGGTGCACCACGACCTCGATCCGCTCGCCGCCGATCTGGGCCTTGAGCTGGTCGGCGGTGCCGCGGGCGATCACCTTGCCGTGGTCGACCACCGCGATGTCGTGGGCGAGGCGGTCGGCCTCCTCCAGGTACTGGGTGGTGAGCAGCAGCGTGGTGCCCTGCTCGACCAGGGTCTCGATGACCTCCCAGAGCGCCAGCCGGTTCCTCGGGTCGAGGCCGGTGGTCGGCTCGTCCAGGAACATCACCGGCGGGCGGACCACCAGGGCGGCGGCCAGGTCCAGGCGGCGGCGCATGCCGCCGGAGTAGGTCTTGGCGGTGCGGTCGGCGGCCTCGTCGAGGTTGAACCAGTTCAGCAGCTCCTTGGCGCGGGCCTTGGAGTCGCGGTTGGTCATCTGGTACAACTCGCCGACCATCTCAAGGTTCTCACGCCCCGTCAGGTACTCGTCGACGGCGGCGTACTGGCCGGAGAGGCCGATCAGGCTGCGCACCTGGTTGGGGTGCTTGAGCACGTCCACCCCGGCGACCACGGCACGGCCGGAGTCGGGCTGGAGCAGGGTGGTGAGGACGCGCACGGTGGTGGTCTTGCCGGCGCCGTTGGGGCCGAGCAGCCCGAGCACCGTGCCTTCGGGAACGTCGAGACTCACGCCGTCGAGGGCGCGTACGTCACCGAAGGTCTTGACCAGGTTCTCGGCTTGGATGGCTGGCGCCATGAGCCTTCCTCATCTCCTTCTATGTAATTTGTCCGTTTTATCCCAAGGCCGTACCCCGGTCCACGAAGGTTCATGCCACAGGAACGGCGCTGACACCCTCTCAGCTACCACCGACAACCGCCCCCGGTTTTCCGATCCGCGGCGTCTGAACGGCAGCTTCCGGTCAATGGCTCACCACGTAGTCCGCGTCCCGGAGTTCGCCCACCACCAGGGCGCAGTGCTCCGGTCCCTTGGTCTCCAGGTGGAGGTCCACCTCCACCTCGGTCAGCCCCAGCTGCGGGTCGATCCGCACGTGCGCCACGTCCAGCACGTTGGCGTCCACCCTGGTCAGCACGGCCAGCAGGTCGGCCAGCGCGCCCGGCTTGTCGGTCAGCCGCACCCGGAGCGAGAGGTAGCGTCCGGCGGCGGCCAGGCCGTGCCGCAGCACCCGCTGCATCAGCTGGGGGTCGATGTTGCCGCCGGAGAGCACCGCCACCACCGGGCCGCCCGCGAAGTCCTCCGGGTGCTCCAGCAGGGCCGCCACCGGGCTGGCCCCGGCCGGCTCGACCACCAGCTTGAGCCGCTCCAGGCCGACCAGCAGGGCCCGCGAGAGGCTCTCCTCGGAGACCGTCCGGACGCCGTCGGCCAGGGTGTTCACCACCTCGAAGGGGATGTCGCCGGGGCGGCCCACCATGATGCCGTCGGCCATGGTGGCGAAGCGCTCCAGCGAGACCGGCCGCCCGGCGGCCAGCGAGGGCGGGTACGCGGCCGCACCGGCCGCCTGCACCCCGATCACCCGGACGTCCGGCCGCAGCGGCTTCACGGCCAGCGCGATGCCCGCCAGCAGCCCGCCGCCGCCCACCCCGACCAGGATGGTGCGCACCTCCGGGCACTGCTCCAGGATCTCCAGGCCGACGGTGGCCTGGCCGGTGACCACGTCCCAGTGGTCGAAGGGGTGGATGAAGACCGCGCCGGTGGCCTCCGAGTACTGCTGGGCGGCCCGCAGCGCCTCGTCCACGGTCGCCCCGTGCAGCTTCACCTCGGCACCGTAGTCACGGGTGGCGGCGACCTTGGGCAGCGGGGCGGCGCGCGGCATGAAGACGGTGGCCCGGACCCCGAGCAGCGAGGCGGCCAGCGCCACGCCCTGCGCGTGGTTGCCCGCGCTGGCGGCCACCACTCCGCCGGCCTTCTGCACCGGGGTGAGGCCGGCGATCCGCACGTAGGCGCCGCGCAGCTTGAAGGAGCCGGTGCGCTGGAGGTTCTCGCACTTGAGGTGGACCGGGGAGCCGATCAGTCCGGAGAGGTACCGGCTGCTCTCCATCGGGGTGGCCCGGGCGACCCCGGCGAGCATCTTGTGCGCACCGCGGACGTCGTCCAGGGTGACCGGCCAGTTCTGCATGGTTCCTCGGGTGCTGAGCAGCGTGCGGGAATGGACGAAGGGGCGCGCACCGTCAGGTGCGCGCCCCCGAACAGAGCGGGATCAGCCCAGCGCCTGGGTCAGGTCCGCCAGCAGGTCGTCGATCGACTCGATGCCGACCGAGACCCGGACCAGGTCGGCCGGGACCTCGAGCGCGGAGCCCGCGACCGAGGCGTGGGTCATCAGGCCCGGGTGCTCGATCAGCGACTCGACGCCGCCCAGCGACTCGCCCAGGGTGAACAGCTTCGCCCGGTTGCAGACCTCGACCGCCGCCTGCTGACCACCCGTCACCCGGAAGGACACCATGCCGCCGAAGGCCTTCATCTGCTTGGCCGCGATGTCGTGGCCCTGGTGCTCCGGCAGGCCCGGGTAGTAGACCTGGCTGACCTTCGGGTGCGAGGTCAGCAGCTCGGCCACCTTCTCGGCGTTGGAGCTGTGACGGTCCATCCGGACCCCGAGGGTCTTGATGCCGCGCAGCACCAGCCAGGCGTCGAACGGGCCGGAGACCGCGCCCATCGCGTTCTGGTGGTACGCCAGCTCCTCGGCCAGGCCAGCGTCGGCCGCGACCAGCGCGCCGCCGACCACGTCCGAGTGGCCGCCCATGTACTTGGTGGTGGAGTGCACCACCACGTCGGCGCCGAAGGCGATCGGCTGCTGCAGGTAGGAGCTGGCGAAGGTGTTGTCCACCACCAGCAGCGCGCCCGCGGAGTGCGCCACCTCGGCCAGGCCCGCGATGTCGGAGATGCCCAGCAGCGGGTTGGACGGGGTCTCCACCCAGACCGCCTTGGTGCCCGGGCGGATCGCCGCGCGGACGGCGTCCAGGTTCTGGGTGTCGGCCACCGAGAACTCCACGCCCCAGCGGTTCAGCACCTTGGCGAACAGGCGGAAGGTGCCGCCGTAGGCGTCGTTCGGGATGACGATGTGGTCGCCCGGCTTCAGCACGGTGCGCAGCAGGGTGTCCTCGGCCGCCAGGCCGGAGGCGAAGGCGAGGCCGCGGACGCCGCCCTCGATCGCGGCGAGGCACTCCTCGAGCGCGGTGCGGGTCGGGTTGGCGGAGCGGCTGTACTCGTAGCCGCCGCGCAGGCCGCCCACCCCGTCCTGCTTGTAGGTGGACACCTGGTAGATCGGCGTGACGACGGCCCCGGTCTGGGGGTCTGCTTCCTGGCCCGCGTGGATGGCGAGGGTCTCGAAGCCCTGGGGAAGAGCGTGCTCGGTCATGGTCCGAGCCTAGTGCCGGAACGGGACCAAGGCGGGCAGAACGTCCTCCGCCCGGACCGTCCGTCAACTTCCGTGCCCCGTGCGGCTACGATCTGCACGCTCCGTACACGCGTCCGACCCGGTCGGAGCACGGCGGGCGGCCTTCCGGCCCCGCCGCCGACCCACCGTCACCTCCCCGTGAACCACCGGAGTGCCCCGTGCTGTTCCTCACCATCGCGGTCATCGCGCTGACCTTCAGTCTGGTCAAGTCCCTGCGCGCCCGCCGGGCCGCCCGCCCGGTGGCCCCGCTGGACGACGCCACCGCCCAGCGCTTCGGTCTGGTCCCCGACCGGGGCCTGGTGCTCGGCCACACCACCCTGGACGACCGGGGCCGGGCCGCCCTGGAGGCCGCCGAGCGCGGCGACTGGCGTCCGGCCGCCGAGTACGTCGAGGCCGCCGGGACGGACTGGGACGAGCGCTACGACCGGATCGACCTGCTGGTCGACCTGGCCGGCCGGTCCCACGAGTGGCTGGAGGCCTGGCGCAAGGAGCGGCCGGAGTCCTCGGACGCCGCCTCCATCCGCACCGCCGCGCTGGTGCACGCCGCCTGGGCGATCCGCGGCTCGGGCTACTCGAACACCGTCACCGACGAGATGCGCAAGGGCTTCCAGGCCAAGCTGGCCGAGGCCCGCGAGGCCGGTGCCGAGGCGGCCCGCCTCGCCCCCGCCGGGGACCCGACCCCGTACCTGGCCCAGCTGGCGCTGGCCCGCGGCCAGAACTGGTCGAACGAGGAGTTCCGCGCGCTCTGGGCCGAGGTCGCCTCCCGCGCCCCGCGGCACTGGGACGGCATCTGGCAGGGCAAGGAGTACTGGACCCGCAAGTGGCACGGCAGCCACGAGCTGCTGCACGCCTTCGTCGACACCACCGTCGCCGCCGCCCCGGCCGGCAGCCTGCTCACCGTGTACAAGCTGGACGCCTACACCGAGCAGTACGGCGACGGCGCGGCCGGCCTGGGCACCGGAGAGCTGCGGGCCGCCGTGGACGCCCTGCTGGCCGACCTGGCCGCCGCCCGCCCGGACCACCCGCAGCTGGCCGTCGCCCGCGGCTGGGCCCTGCGCTTCCTGACCGGCCAGGGCCGGCACGCCGAGGCGCTGGCCCAGTTCCAGGCCCTCGGCCCGGTCATCCCGCGCACCTTCCTGCGCTCCTCCGACGGCCCGGACGAGTTCACCGACCTGCGGGCCCGCACGGTGGCCGCGCTCGCCCGGGGCTGACGGCACGTCAGGGAGGGGCCGCCCGGCAGGAATGCCGGGCGGCCCCTCCGCGTTGTCACGGTCAACCCCCGATGCCGAATCCCCGGGAGCAGGCCGTGCTGTTCAACCGTCACAAGAGCGAGCTCGTCACCGCCGAGCAGGCCCTGCCCGGCCGGGCCGAGCCCGCGTTCGCGCTCACCGAGCCGCACACCGTCCTGGGCACCCCGCTCACCGGCCCGTACCCGGAGGGCCTGGAGGTAGCGGACTTCGCGCTCGGCTGCTTCTGGGGCGCGGAGCGCACCTTCTGGCGCCTGCCCGGCGTCTGGACCACCCTGGTCGGCTACCAGGGCGGCCACACGCCGAACCCGACGTACGAGGAGGTGTGCAGCGGCCTGACCGCGCACACCGAGGTGGTCCGGGTGGTCTACGACCCGCGGCTGGTCTCCTACGAGACGCTGCTGAAGACCTTCTGGGAGTCCCACGACCCGACCCAGGGCTTCCGCCAGGGGAACGACCGGGGCACCCAGTACCGCTCCGCCGCCTACACCCACTCCCCCGCCCAGCTGGCCGCCGCGCTGGCGAGCCGCGACGCCTTCCAGCCCGAGCTGACCGCGATCGGCCTCGGCCCGATCACCACCGAGATCGCCCCGGCCGGCCCGTTCCACCCCGCCGAGGGCTACCACCAGCAGTACCTCTCCGACGCCAAGAACCCGAACGGGTACTGCGGCCTCGGCGGCACCGGCGCCAGCTGCCCGATCGGCGCGGCCAAGGGCTGAGCACGACGGAGGCCCCGCCGCACCCCCTGCGAGAGAGGGGTGCGGCGGGGCCTCCGTGCCGAGCGGGTGTCAGCCGGCCGCGATCAGGGCCTTGAGCTGGTCGTAGCCCATGCCCGCCTGGGCGAACATCTTGATCTGGGCCTCGGGCACGCCGCCGAGCGCGGCGAGCTCCTTGACCTGGGCGTCGGTCAGGGTGGCGGCACCGGCACCGGGCTTGGCACCCGGGACGGTCGCACCCGCCGGGGTCTTGCCGCCCATCGCGGCACCCATGAAGATGCCGACGACGTCCTCGAAGTCCTTCTTGGTGAAGGCGGTGGCGCCGGTCGGGGCCTTGGGGGCCTCGGCGTCCTTGGTGAAGCTCACCTTCACCGGCATGTGGACGTCGGCCGGGGCGTCCTTCTCGAACTGGGCCAGGTCGATGGAGACCGCCGAGAGCGCGCCGTCCTTGATGAAGACGTCGACGCCGACCTTCTTGTCCGGGAAGTCGGACGGGACGGTGCCGGGGAGCTTCTCGAAGCCGGGCATGTCCTTGACCAGCGGCTTGACGCTCTTCAGCAGGTCGTCGGCGAAGGCCTTGGCGGGGGCGGCCACGTAGATGTGGTCGGCGCCCTCGTGCTTGCCCTTGTCCTCGAAGGTGACGTTGCGGGAGATGACGTCCTTGACGGTGTTGACCAGGCCGGAGGCGACCTTCGGGTCGACCGACGGGGCGGCCGAGGGGCTGCCCTTCGCGCCGGCGGCCTTGGTGGCCTCCTGCGCCAGGTCCTTGAGGGTCTTGGTGTCGACCGAGACCCACTTGCCGCCGACGGCGTCCTGGAAGACCTTCGGGAAGGCCGCGGCGCCCTCCTTGAGCTCCTTGGTGTCCTCGCCGGCGATCTTGGCGATGCCGTCGACGTCGGCCTTCACGTAGAGGGTGCCGTCGACGTAGCGAAGGTCGGCCAGGGCCGCGCCGTCCTTGCCGGTGACGGCGTAGGCGGCGTCGTAACCGAGGTCGTCCGGGATGGAGTTGAAGTCCGTGACGCCGCCGGCCTTGAACGCGGGCAGGTCCTTGAGCGGCTTGTCGGAGGCGATCGCGACCGAGAGCTTGATGCCGGACATCAGCTCGGCGGTCTTCTGGTCGAGCTGGTCGCTCTTGTCCTTGGAGACGGCCTTGTCGAAGGCGAGGATCTGCTCCGGGGTGGCGTCGAAGCCGAGCTCGGCCTTGAAGCTCTTGCCCTCGGTGACCTTGCCGAAGGCACCGGAGACCTTGTCGGCGGCGGACAGCTGCTTGACCGTGCCGCAGGCGACCAGGCCGCCGGCCAGCACGACGGAACAGGCGGTGGCGGCGACGGCAACGCGGGCCGTCCGGCGCATGGTGGTGTTGATGGGACTTCTCCCCCGTGAAAGGCACCCGGACTGCTCTCCGGGCTGCGACGCTCGTCTCTTGGATACGACCCCAGGCAAGCAGCTTTCACCCACCGGGTCATCCCGTTTTCGGCACTCGTGGCCGAACAGGGACACATCCGGTAACTTATCCCGCTCTTATGACGATCCGTCGCCCGGGTCAGACCGCGCTGCCCGCCTTCCAGGCGGACCACTCCATGTTCCAGCCGTTCAGGCCGTTCGACGGAGTCACCGTCTTGTCACCGGAGTTGATCACCTCGACCACGTCCCCGACCATCGAACCCGCGTAGAACCTTGCGCCGTTCGTCCCCGGATCACCCGCACCCTTGACGTCCCGCAGGGCGATGCAGCCGTGGCTGGTGTTGGCGTTGCCGAACTGTGACGCCGGGGACCAGTAGTTGCCGTGGATGAAGGTGCCCGAGGTGGTCAGCCGCTGGGCGTGCGGGACGTCCGGGATGTTGTACTCGTCGCCCAGGCCGACGGTCTGCGAGTCCATCTTGGTCTGCTGGTACTGCTCGGAGATGACCATCTTCCCGGCCCAGGTCCGGTGCTCCGGGGAGCCGCCGATCACCGGGTAGGTGGCGGTCACCTGGCCGTCGGTGGTCACCGTGAGGGTGTCCTTGGAGAGGTCGGCGACGCTGACCTGGCTGCGGCCGACGGTGAAGGTCACGTCCTTGGACTGGGTGCCGTAGACGCCCTTGGCGCCCTCCACGTCCTTGAGCCGCAGCTTGAGGGTGACCTTGGTGCCCTTGGCCCAGTACTGCTCGGGGCGGAAGTCGAGCCGGGTGCTGGAGTACCAGTGCCCGACGACCTCGACGCCCGGCTCGGCCGTCACCGTGATCGCCTGCTGGACGGCCTTGCGGTCGGTGACCGCCTTGTTGAAGTTGATCGAGACCGGCATGCCGACCCCGACCGTGGCGCCGTTCTCCGGGGTGAAGTAGCCGACGAAGGTGTTGGCCGGGGAGGCGGTGGCGAACTTCGCGTTGGCGTCCGCCTCCAGCTTGTCCCGGTCCTGGGCGACCGCCGCCAGGGCGTACCCGGTGCCGCTGGCCAGCTGCCCGGTGGACTCCCAGCTCGCGCCGTCGGCGGCGAGCTGCCCGGGTATCTCCCGGCCGTCCTCGGCGGTGAGCTTCACCGAGGTGAGCTTCCCGTCCACCACCGTGACCCTGGCCGGCCGGTTGAACGGGGCATCGGTGACGCCGTCCACCGGGGAGACGGTGATCTTCGCGACCGAGGTCTTCGGCGAGGCACTGCCGCCGCCACCGGTGGAGCCCGCGGAGCCGGACGGCTTGTCGTCGTTGCAGGCCGCCAGCAGGAGCACGGGGGCACCGAGCATCCCGGCCAGTACGCCGCGCCTGCTCCAGTGCGGCTTCTCGGTCTGCGTCACGGCGGTTCTCCCTGCTCTTCACCTACGGGCGTTACGTACCAAATCAACGCGATCCGGGCGGAAGCGGTTCCATCACCAAACGGTTGAGATCGTACGAGAGTACTGAAGATGCCGCCAGAACGGACAAATCGCCCGCCCGGAGCTCCGGACGGGCGATTCGACGGTCGGTCCTACTGGTCCGCGTACTCGGTCCAGGTCTCCTCGTCCGGGTCGTAGTCGATCCGGGCCGACTCCCAGGTGGCCGAGGTCAGCTCGACGCCGGGCACGCCGCCGAGCAGCTCGACCGGGTCGATGAAGTGCGCGAGCGAGCCGGACGGGTCCAGCTCGATGGCCTCCACCGACTGGCCGCGCTCCTCGTCGTCGAGGTACTCGTCGGCCTCCACCTGGGCCAGGGCGGCGGCCTTCAGGGCCTGCTCGTCGGTGATCTCGGCGACGATCTCGATGCTGAGCCGTACGTAACGGGGGGCGTCCTGCTCGGGCAGGTCAGTGCTGGTCATGTGGGCGAGCCTAGGCGAGCCCCGGTACGGCTGGGAAACGGGTGAGGCCGGCCCCCTCGGAAGGGGGCCGGCCTCACCGTCTCCGCCCTGGTTCCCCCACCCGGGAACCGCGGAGACGCGCCTTGCGGCGCGGTAGGTGCCGTGGGGGCCACCGC
>NZ_JBVJLD010000047.1:64785-70703 GCF_055584905.1 Kitasatospora sp. NPDC088742
CCTGCGCCGGCCTGGGCCGGTGCAGGGGCGGGACGACGGCAACCCCCACGGGCGGGACACGGAGGGCCGGGTCAGGGCCGACCGACGTGTCCGTGGTGACGACGGTGCGGGGAGCCGCTCCCGTTTCCGCTGTCACCTGGTCCGGCGTCTCGCCGTTGAGAACAACAGTGCACGACCCGTGTTAACCACGTGATGCGCGCAGGTGACACCGGTGTACCACTTCGCCCGAGGAGCACTCCGTCAGCCGCCGCACCGGGCACGGCGGCTGACGATGGGTCAGTGACCGGCCCGGCTGGCCAGGTAGGCCAGCAGGTCCTGGCTGGTCACGATGCCCTGCGGCTTGCCCTCGACCAGCACCACGGCGGCGTCGGCCTTCTCCAGCACGGTCATCAGGCTGGTGACGGTCTCGCCCGAGCCGACCACCGGCAGCGGCTTGGACATCACGCTCTCCAGGCTGTCGGTGAGCGCGATCCGCTGCGCGAACAGGCCCTCCAGCAGGTCGCGCTCGGCCACCGAGCCGATCACCTCGCCGGCCATGATGTCCGGGTGCCCGGCGCCCGGCGAGACCACCGGCATCTGCGAGACGCCGAAGTCGCGCAGCACGCGGACCGCCTCGGCCACCGTCTCGTTCGGGTGCATGTGGACGAACTGCGGGATGCCCTCGTGCTCCAGGGCGTCCTTGCGGGCCAGCACCTCGCCGATGTGCGCCTCGTCGGTCTCCGAGGGCAGGAAGCCGTAGTCGGCCATCCAGTCGTCGTTGAAGATCTTCGACAGGTAGCCGCGGCCGCCGTCCGGCAGCAGCACCACGACCACGTCGTCCGGGCCGAGCCGCTTGGCGACCTCGAGCGCGGCCACCACGGCCATCCCGCAGGAGCCGCCGACCAGCAGGCCCTCCTCCTTGGCCAGGCGGCGGGTCATCCGGAACGAGTCCTTGTCCGAGACCGCGACGATCTCGTCCGCGACCTCGCGGTCGTAGGCGGTCGGCCAGAAGTCCTCACCGACGCCCTCGACCAGGTACGGACGGCCGGTGCCGCCGGAGTAGACCGAGCCCTCCGGGTCGGCGCCGATCACCTGGACGGCGCCCTTGGAGGCGTCCTTGAGGTAGCGGCCGGTGCCGGAGATGGTGCCGCCGGTGCCGACGCCCGCGACGAAGTGGGTGATCTTCCCCTCGGTCTGCTCCCAGAGCTCGGGGCCGGTCGAGTGGTAGTGCGAGGCCGGGTTCTCCGGGTTGGAGTACTGGTCCGGCTTCCAGGCGTTCGGGGTCTCCCGGACCAGGCGGTCGGAGACGTTGTAGTACGAGTCCGGGTGCTCGGGCGCGACGGCGGTCGGGCAGACCACCACCTCAGCGCCGTAGGCCCGGAGGGTGTTGATCTTGTCGGTGGAGACCTTGTCCGGGCAGACGAAGATGCACTTGTAGCCCTTCTGCTGGGCCACGATCGCCAGGCCGACCCCGGTGTTGCCGGAGGTGGGCTCGACGATGGTGCCGCCCGGCTTGAGGGCGCCCGAGGCCTCGGCGGCCTCGATCATGCGCATCGCGATCCGGTCCTTCACCGAGCCGCCGGGGTTGAAGTACTCGACCTTCGCCAGCACCGTGGCGCTGATCCCGTCGGTGACCTTGTTGAGCTTCACCAGCGGCGTGCCGCCGACCAGATCGATGATCGAATTGTGGTACCGCACGGGGGGTCCTCCCGGTCTGGGGCAAAACGATGCCTGTGAGTACTTCAAAGCCTAGGGCGTCTCAAGGGATGGACGGACACTTCCGGTACCTGACGTTCTCTCCCCGGATGGACCAGGGTGCCCGGTAGGCGGGGCCGTCGTTGGGTACCCAGAAGGGGACAGAAGGTACCGCCCCCGGTGAGGGGCGCGGCGGATGTAGGGGGTGCGCGGTTGACGCAGGAGTCACGGGCCCTGGCGGCCCGCAGGATCGCCACCGCGGCCGCGTACGGCGGCGGGGGGCTGGGGCTGCTCGGGGTCGGGTTCGTCGGGCTGCTGGTCACCGAGAGCCGGCTGGCGGTACGCGCGGTCGGGCTGCTGGAGGGCGACCCGCCGCGCGCGGACGGGGTGTACGGGGCCGCCTTCGCCGATCCGGCGGACCGGCAGGAGCCGCTGGTGCTGGGCTTCCTGGGTGACTCGACGGCGGCCGGGCTGGGCGTGCGGCGGGGCCACGAGACCCCGGGCGCGCTGCTGGCGGCCGGGCTGGCCTCGGTGGCCGAGCGACGGGTGCGGCTGGCCAACGTGGCCCGCTCCGGCGGCCGCTCCGCCGACCTGGCCGAGCAGGTGGTCCAGGTGCTGCCGCACCGGCCCGAGCTGGCCGTGATCATCGTCGGCGCCAACGACGTCACCAAGCGCACCCCGCCCGCCCTGGCGGTCCGTCAGCTGGGCGACGCGGTCCGGGCGCTGCGCGAGGCCGGCTGCCAGGTGGTGGTCGGCACCTGCCCGGACCTGGGCACCATCAAGCCGGTGCGCCCGCCGCTGCGCTGGGTGGCCCGGCGGCTGAGCCGCGAGCTGGCCGCCGCGCAGACCATCGCGGTGGTGGAGGAGGGCGGCCGGACGGTCTCGCTGGGCTCGCTGCTGGGCCCGGAGTTCGCGGCCCGCCCGGAGATGTTCGCGGCCGACCGCTACCACCCGTCCGCGCAGGGCTACGCGACCGCCGCGATGGCCCTGCTGCCCTCGCTCTGCGCGGCGCTCGACCTCTGGCCGGACGAGCGGGAGCCGGTGGCCCCCGGGGCCGAGCAGGTGCTGCCGATGGCCGTCGCGGCGGCGGCCGCGGCGGGCCGTTCGGGCACCGAGGTGACCGCCGACGAGCGGATCGGGGACTTCGGCCGGCGGTGGGCGCAGGTCAAGCTGCGGCTGCGGTTCGGCCTGCCGGACGCGGCCGACTCGACCCCCGAACCGGCGTCGGCCAACTCACACGCGGGGACGGGTGACGACCGAGCTACCAAGCGGTAACTTTCTCCCCGTCAGCCCGGACACCCAGCGAGGAGCCCACCATGCCCGAAGCCGTCATCGTCAGCGCCGCCCGTTCGCCGATCGGCCGGGCCTTCAAGGGCTCGCTCAAGGACATCCGCCCGGACGACCTGACCTCGCAGATCATCGGCGCCGCGCTGGCCAAGGTACCCGGTCTCGACCCGCGCCAGATCGAGGACCTGATGCTCGGCTGCGGCCTGCCCGGCGGCGAGCAGGGCCACAACCTCGGCCGGATCATCGCGGTCCAGATGGGCATGGACTACCTGCCCGGCACCACCATCACCCGGTACTGCGCCTCCTCGCTGCAGACCACCCGGATGGCGCTGCACGCGATCAAGGCGGGCGAGGGCGACATCTTCATCTCGGCCGGCGTGGAGACCGTCTCGCGCAGCGTGAACGGCACCTCGGACGGCATGCCGGGCACCCAGAACCCGCTCTTCGGCGACGCCGTGGCGCGCACCGCCAAGCGGGCCGCCGAGGGCGGCGGCGAGTGGCACGACCCGCGCGAGGACGGTCTGCTGCCGGACGCCTACATCGCGATGGGCCAGACCGCCGAGAACCTGGCCGCGCTCAAGGGGATCACCCGCGCCGAGCAGGACGAGTTCGGCGTCCGCTCGCAGAACCTGGCCGAGGCCGCCATCAAGTCCGGCTTCTGGGCCCGCGACATCACCCCCGTCACGCTGCCCGACGGTACCGTGGTCTCCACCGACGACGGCCCTCGCGCCGGGGTCACCCTGGAGGCCGTCTCCGGCCTCAAGCCGGTGTTCCGCCCGGACGGCACCGTCACCGCCGGCAACTGCTGCCCGCTGAACGACGGCGCCGCCGCCCTGGTGATCATGTCCGACACCAAGGCCCGCGAGCTCGGCCTCACCCCGCTCGCCCGGGTGGTCTCCACCGGGGTCAGCGGCCTCTCCCCCGAGATCATGGGCTACGGCCCGGTCGAGGCCAGCCGCCAGGCGCTCCAGCGGGCCGGGCTGACCATCGACGACATCGACCTGGTGGAGATCAACGAGGCCTTCGCGGCCCAGGTCATCCCCTCCTACCGGGACCTGGGCATCCCGCTGGAGAAGCTCAACGTCAACGGCGGCGCGATCGCCGTCGGCCACCCCTTCGGCATGACCGGCGCCCGCCTCACCAGCACCCTGATCAACTCCCTGCAGTGGCACGACAAGCAGTTCGGCCTGGAGACCATGTGCGTCGGCGGCGGCCAGGGCATGGCGATGGTCCTCGAGCGCCTGAGCTGACCCACCGCACCGAACCACCGCGCCGCGGCCACCCGTTCGGAGTGACGTTGCGTAACTGAGGGCCGGATCACACCGCGAGTGCGATCCGGCCCTTCGCACGCCCCCGCCGAGCCGTTTTGTCGACGCCCCGGAATCGGTCAACTCCGCAGCGTAGAGCGGGACTACCTAACAATTTGAGGACAAGGACGAAAGTCACGGACAAATCGGACATCTGCCACTGCAGCATCAGTCGCCCATGCGGCACTGTGGAGAGGTAACCCCGTTCCGCTCCTCCCTAGGAGTACGTTCCGTGAGCGTCGTGTACACCACCCTGCTGCTGGTCCTGATCGCCCTGTCCGTCGCCCTGCTGGTCCAGGGCCGCCGTCTCGCCCGCCGTCTCGCCGACCAGGCGGCGGCCGCAAGTGCCGCCGCCCCGGCGGTGGTTGACGAGACCGTGATACGCCGGGCCGTGCACGAGGCGCTGGCCGCCGACCGTGAGCGGGAGATCGCCGAGGCCCGCGCGTTCTGGGCCGAGCAGGAGGCCAGGGCCGCCGAGGACGCCCCGATCTTCGACTCCCCGTTCACCAGCGCCCAGGAGGAGTGGCCGCTCTTCTTCCCGCGGCCGACCGGTCCGCTCGACGCTGCCGACCAGACCGGCACCATGGACCCGGAGTTCGGCGAGGCGCTGCGCAGCGCGCTGGAGGACCTGATCGGCGAGGACGGCGGCACCGCCGCTCCGCGCCCCGCGGCCGGCAGCCCCTCGGGCGGCCACCCCGCGGCCGGCCACCCCGCCGAGAGCGCTGGTGAGATCCGGGCCCGCCGCGAGGCCGACCTGCTCGCCACCGGCCTGGAGGCCGGCCTGCTGGACGCCGACCCGGCCGTGGACACCGAGCCGGTGGCCGCCCCCGACCCGCGCCGCCACCCCTCGCACCCGGACTTCGTGCCCAGCCCGACCCCGTCCCGCGAGTGGACCGACACCCGCCTCGCCACCCTGGCCGACGAGGCCGTCGCGCTCACCGACGTCCGCCCCGGCCCGCTCGGCACCCTGGACGTGTACGCCTTCGCCGACGGCACCACGCTCTGCGTCGCCCCCGGTGACCGGGAGGCCGCCTACCGCCTGATCGACGCCGTCCGGGCCGGCGAGGACGTCCGACTGCTCGGCGGCTCGCGGTTCTCCGGCTCCTACTCGCTGACCTTCTCCACCGACGAGGAGGCCGTCTACGTGCTGGCCGACCGGGTGGTCGCCAGCATCTGATCCGCCCTCAGCAGGCCAACGGCCGGTCGAGTCATCGGGGTTACCGACTCGACCGGCCGTCGTCGTGTCCGGGCCTAGGGCTGCGAGGGCGGCGCGGGCGGCGCGGGCAGGCTCAGGCAGTGAGCTCGTCCGCCGCCCGCACCGCGTCCAGCGCCTGGGCCAGCACCTCGGGGCCCGCCACTGCGGCCAGCTCCCGCCCGGCGACGGCCAGTTGGTCGCCCACCGCGAAGGCCCCGGCGTCCGGGAACTCCCTCGGCGGCTCCCCCGCCAGCTCCAGCGCCCGCCCGGCCGAGTCCGCCGCCAGGGCCAGCACCGCCGCCGCCCGGCTCGGATACCCGGGCACCGGGGCCAGCAGCCTGCTCTGCGGCATCGAACGGAAGCGGTCGGCCAGCCGGTCCACGGCGGCCAGGAAGGTCTGTGCGTCTGCCATGCGGCGAGCCTATGCGCTGCCGGAGACCACGAAGGCCCGCCCC
>NZ_JBVJLD010000048.1:0-70195 GCF_055584905.1 Kitasatospora sp. NPDC088742
CGGAGTGGAACAGCAGGTGCAGCCCCAGCTGCCCGGCGCCCAGCGCCCCGGCGATCGAGCCGAGCGAACGCTCCCGGCCGCCGAGCGCGGTGGCCACCGCGCAGACCATCACGAAGCCGAGCAGCAGCGCGGGCAGCGCCACCTCGCCGCCGCCGGCCAGGGTGTGGCCGGCCGCCGCGATCAGCGTGCAGACCACCGCGAACGGCACCGCCCGGACCAGCCGCAGATCCCACGCGGCAGCGGGAGCGGCCTCGGTGCCGGGGGCACGGCGGCCCTCGGTGGCGGCTCCCGGCAGCGGGGCGGGCAGGTGGCTGGTCATGGCGGGGCCATCCTCTCACCGCCTACAAGCACGCCTGGGAGAGGGGCGGAAAATACATCACATTGCCCCGTTCGGCCCCGGCGCGCGCGCCGTGCAGTGCGCTGCTCGGCACACCCCGCTGCACCAGTCCATCCGCCGAACGGGCGGTCCCGGGGCTCACGCACGGTTCACCCGCGAATATGCCGGAGATACCTAGTTGTATGTGGAGCCGCAGCCAGGAGGGACCTCCCGTGGATATCTGGTGGACTCTGCACCTCAAGCGCGACCCGGCCAGCGTGCCGCTCGCCCGCCGCATCCTGCTGGGCGCGATGGACTCGGCCGGCGTCGACCCCCAGATCGCCTTCGACCTGGGCATCGCCCTCACCGAGGCCTGCGCCAACGCCGTCGAGCACGCCACCTCCGCCCGCCCCGACGAGGGCTTCCAGGTGACCGCCTCCATCTCCGGCGACACCCTGCGCATCGAGGTCACCGACTCCGGCCCCGGCCTCCCCCCGGCCGCCGCGCCCACCCGGACCCCGCCCCTCCCCGCCGTCCGCCGCACCGCCTCACCCTCCCCCGCCCGCCCGCGCACCCGCTGCCGCACCCGCCGCGGCCGCGCCACCCTCCCGGCCCCCGCCCTCACCCCCCACCGCCCCCGCCCCGACGGCCGCCCCGCCCCCTACGACACCCACGTCCTCCCCGCCGGCCGCCCCACCTCCGCCCGCCCCCTCGATCTCGAAGCCCTCCCCGACCTCTCCGCCGAGAGCGGCCGCGGCCTCTTCCTGATCCACGCCCTCACCGACCACGTCCAACTCCGCAACCACCCCCTCCGCGGCGCCATCGTCAGCTTCGACAAGGTCCTCAAATGGCAGGACGACGCCCTGCTGCGGGCGGCGTCCTGAGATGACTCGGTGGCGCTGAACCCCTGCGGCTTGGCTGCCGTGTCAGGTATCCAGGTGGTTGCTCGCCATGGCGATACGCCATCTGGAAACCGTCGTGACTCAAGCAGCAGCGGCGAGTTCCCGTGCCCGCTCTGCGAAGTCGACGACGAGGCGGTGGCGGCCGAACGGCTCCATGCGTCGCTGGAGATCCTGGACGGCTTCGACACAGCGGGAGGACTGCACCTGCCTGGCGAGCGAGAGCGTGCGGACGCCGGCGGCGTGGGCGGCTTCGAGGTCGCTGCGCTGAAGGTGGGAGACCGCCAGGGCTGCCTGCGACATCGCGCCGCGGCGGGCGCGCTTCTGCTGCCGGGCGTGGTCGATGGAGAGGCGGGCGTGCTCGGCCGCGTGGTCGGGCCGGTCGAGGTCCCGGAAGGTGTTGGCGTGCTCGCCGTGGAGGTAGGCGGCGTCGATGAACTTCGCCCACTCCTGCTCCTGCTCCGGGCGCACCTGCGCGAAGGCGATCTCGGACCGGTTGACGGCCTGGGCCGCAGCGACCTTGTCGCCGAGCTTGGCGAGGGCCCGGGCCTCCAGCGCCCACAGGTCAGCTAGGCAGGCGGGGGAGGACACCCCGGTCAGTCCGGCTCGGCCGGCCTGGGCGAGCCGACGTCCCTCCTCCGGGTGGCCGAGGAGGGTGGCCTGGTCGGCCATCCCGGCCAGTACGTGTGCGCCGAGCGCGGGGTTGCGCGATTCCTCGGCAAGGCGGAGCGACTGGATCAAGTAGCGCTGTGCGGTGCCGTGTTCGCCGTTGTCGTAGGCCATCCAGCCGAGAAGGTAGGTCTGTTCGGCGGCGGCCTCGCACAGCGCCCGCCGAACCGTCTCGGTGTAGGTGCGCCGAAGGAGCGGGTACACGTGGGCGTTCATGTACTCGGCGAGAGCCAGCCGGCCCGAACCGCCGCCCTGGAAGATGTCCATCTGCTGGAAGGCGCCGAACATGTTCCGGACCGCCGAGACGTCCTCCAGCCGTACCTGAGGTCCGGCCACCGGGGCCTGCTCCAGGGTGTTCAGCAGCCAGTCACGCGAGGGCCCGACGCCGGCGACAGCGGCGAACGGGGCTATGGCCAGGAACTTTCGACGGTCCACGTCAGCTCTCCCCAGGTTGGTGACGGCCTCAACGGTAGCCGTGTAGGAGGAGTTGTACACCAGGGAGCGATCGGCGGACGGAGCGTCAGAGAGCCCGAGATCGTAGGTGGTTACCCGGTAGCCGAACTCGGCGGAGAAGACGTCGGCCAGGATGTCCGGCACAGGCTGGCGCGGAATCTCGCCGCCCAGCCAGCGGCGGACGCTCGTCGTGTCCGGCGCGATGTGGGGCTGGCCCCACTCCTTCGCCTTCGCACGAACTCGCCTGCTCAGCTCGCCTCGGCTCACGCCGGACTGCTCCAGCAGCCGCTCGAGTTTGGTGTTCACCGACTTCATTGCCGTGGCCCCCAGCACGATCGGTAGCGGAAGTGACACTCTTCGACACCCCCACCGACAGTACTCCTGACCATGCATCGGCGGTTACCTGGTTGCCCGAAGTGACCTGCACTGCTTGAGGAGTACTCCGCCATGAGAGCCGAGAGCACCGAAACTGACGTGTCGTCACTCGGCTTTCCGGCACGCTGCACCGCTCATGGGGAGCCGATCTGCACGTCCCGGAGTGTCCCGCCGAAGGGCGGAGGTCGCTACCGGCTGATGCTCCCCGACATCCGACCAGAGCACATGGAGCCCATGCGTGAGATCGTCCGGGCGCACCTGCGGCTCTGGCAGAAAGCCGAGTTGAGCTTCGTCGCCGAACTGGGTGTCACGGAGTTGCTCACCAACGTCTACAAGCACGCCCGCGGCGCGTGCGAGCTGGTGCTGTCGGAGACGGCAGCCGGCGTCTTCGTCGGCGTGACCGACCTCGCCGACACTCTGCCCGTGGTCCGTGAACCGACGGACGACCACGTAGACGGACGAGGGCTGTTCCTCCTCGGGGTGATGACGGACGAGCTTGCAGTCGAGCCACGTGGGATCGGCAAGCAGGTCTGGTTCCACCTCAGCTCAAAGATCACGGCCCCCGACGGAGAGGAGCGCAACCCGTGACACCGGCAACCGTGCGCCCCGCCGTGGTCTACCGCTGTGTGGCCCTCGGGATCGGCGGCTGTACGCGGTCCGAACTCCTCGAGCAGGAGGTACTGCTCGACACGGGCACCGCGCACCAGCGCCTACGGCGGGCCGCCATCGCGCTCAGCCAGGCAGTGATCCGCAGCGTGGCCGTGGAACTCGCGGCCTGGCTCGACGACCGCACAGTCCTACCCACGTTGACCAAGGTGCTCGATGCCGGTCAGGGCTACGAACTGGAGTTGTGCGGCCCCGGAGTTCACGCGGTGCTGTCCGCCCACCGCGTCGCCCTGCTGCCGCTGCTCAGCGGGCGCTCGTCCTTCTTGCCCAGCCCTTCTGCTCCACGGACGTCGCACCTGGGCCGCGGCCCGCGACAGGGCGGGATGAACGACCGCCAGACATCACTCCCTTCCGGAACGATCAGCCCCTTCACGACAGGAGTCATGGCCGATGCACGCCCAGCGCCGTTCTCGTGATCCCCGCTCGTTGTTCCCCGCCCGCTACCGCGACAGCCAGTTCGTCGAACTCTGCGGCCGGGCGTTCGGCACACTCGACCGCCTGATGCCCGAGGCCGACCTGCCCCGAGTGCCGAGCCCGCCTGGCCCCCAGCAGACCCACCTCGATCTCCTGAAGCGGTACGGCCGGCTCCCCGACACCGGTGCCGCCGACCCGCACCAGCTGATCGAGGATATGACCGGCGACTTCCTCGCCGGAGCGGTCAACTGGCGCTGTCCGCAGCTCCAGTACAACCTCGGCGCGGCCGTCAACGTGGTGGCTGCGGCGATGTACGCGGTCTCGCTCGACGTGAACGTCTACCTGATCAACGACGGCCTCGCCGGCAACGCCGTCGCGGCTGAGGCCGCCGTCAGCAGTATCCTCGCGGAGCTCACGGACGTGGACCCGCAGCGGGCGTACGGGCTGTTCACGTTCGGGGGCACCGGCACGATGGCGTACGGCATCAAGTCCGGCTTACGGAAGGCGTTTCCAGACTCGGCTCGCACCGGCGTGCCGAACAGCGCTCGCGTCGTCATCACCGAGGACGCCCACTTCTCGCACGCCACCGCAGCGGACTGGCTCGGCCTGGGCGCCGACCAGCTCGTGGTCCTACCCTCCGGCGATGACCGCCGCACCAGGATGCACGGTGTCGAGACCCTGCTGAGGGCCGAACTCGACGCCGGACACCAGATCGCGACCGTCATCATCAACGGCGGCACCACCTACGACCACGCCATCGACGACATCGCCGCGATGGCCGACCTGCGGAACCGCTTGGTCTCGGAGTACAGCCTGCCCTACCGCCCGCACCTGCACGTTGACTCCGTGGTCGGCTGGGCCTGGCTGATGCTCACCGACGAAGCCCTGGACGACCTGGAGCCCGGCTCTCCCGCCGTAGCCGCTCTGCGCGAGCAGCAGCAGCGCATCCAGGGCTTGCGCCACGCGGACTCCTGGGGTGTTGACTTCCACAAGGGAGTCGGGGCCTGCCCCATCGACTGCAGCTTCGTACAGTTCAACGACCGCAGCGACTGCGCGGTGCTCCGGAGGGGTGGCACGGCAGGCGCCGAACTTCACCAGCTCGCCCAGGACTTCAGCGTCTTCTCGCCCGTCGACTACACCCTGGAGACCTCCCGCGCCGGTGGCAAGGCCATCGCCGCACTCGCGAGCCTGCACAGCCTCGGCCACCACGGCTACGGGACGATCCTGGCCCGTCTGGTCGACGCCGCCTTCCTATTCCGCACGTCCGTCGCCCAGCAGGACGGCATGACGGTGCTCAACCCGCATGCGCTCGGCTACCAGACGATGGTCCGCCTCCACCGGCCCGACCGGCCCACGGCCGACTGGCGGCACGAGATCCTCAACTCGTCGGCGGAGACGGCCTCCCTCGTGCAGGACGGCAACCGCTACCTGCGGGCCTTCTTCGAGTGGGACCAGGAGACCCGGATGGACCACAACGCGGGTGGCGTCGTCTACTCGTTCAGCAGCCGCTACGTCACCACCGCCGGCGGAGCCCCGATCTCCGGCCTGAAGTTCTACCCCACCAGTCCCTTGATCGGCCGTGAGCACATGAAGGCCGCCGTCGACCTGCTCGCCGAGCGCAAGGCCACCTTCGACCGGACCGTGTGGCGCAAGTGATCCACACGGCCACGGCCGTTCCGCCGAGCGGGCCCTCAGCTGAGGGCCCGCTCAGCGGTGCGCTCCAGGATCGGGACAAGGAAGCGGTCCGTCAGCTCATCGGCGAAGGCGAACACTTCGCGCGTCACGGCCTGCCGATGGTCCGCCCGCCAGTCCGTGACCAGCTCGGAGAGCTCGGCGGTGACGTCGCCGAAGTACGCGGCGTTACGGGCTACGCGCTCGGGCCTGGTGATGCACTGCTGGAGCAGGTAGTTCTTCACGACGTACCGGCGCAGAGGTGCCATGTCGAGCCGGTCGGCGAAGTGGTCGAGCAGGGCGTGCTGGTCGCCGTTCTCGGAACGGTAGTTCTCGATCTCGCCCGTGTAGCAGCTGCCGCTGAACAGGGCCTCCGGCTCGTGGAGCATGCGGCGGGCGCTCGTCTCGTACGCCGGGTCCTGGACGTACGCGATGTCGATGCCGTCGAACTCGGCCCGGAACATGAACGGCCAGCCCACAGCAGGGATTTCGTGGGTGCCGGCCTCGTCGTAGTACTCGGGCCTGAAGCCGCCGAGGCGCCGGTAGGTCTGAGACTCCATCACGAAGGCGCAGTCGGAGACGGGACGGCCGAAGTCACGGAACACCTGCTCGGTGAACAGCGGCCGGTCGTCGTCGCGGACGTAGCTGTCGACGATGCTCTGCGGGAAGAAGACGGTCCCGACGTGCTCGATGTAGCGCCGGGTCAGGGCCGGACAGCGGCGCCAGAAGTCCGCCTCGAAGAAGCCGGCCGTGGAGACCACGGTCCTCCCCTGCCCGGTCTCCTTCTCGACAGCGGCCAGCCAGGTGGGCGGGAACAGCGTGTCCGAGTCGCCACTGACGATGTACTGCACGGGAGTTGGCCGGTCGAGGAGGTAGTCGATCCCGGTGTTGCGCTGGACGACCATCGAGCGGGTCGTCTCGGTGACCACCGTGCACCGCAGGCCGGGGAACTTCGCTGCGGTGGCCGCCACGACCTCGGCCGTGCCGTCGTCGCCTGGTGCGTCGGCTATGACGATCTCGTACTCGTCCCGCAGGATGGGCCGGCCGTGCTCGTCCTGCTGGTTTGCGATGCTCTCGATCGTGTGGCCGATGTACTCGGCCTCGTTGAGCGTGGGGATGACGAAGCCGTACCGGGTCACCGGGTACCTCCAGGGTGGTTGGCGTCGTGCAGCGATCGGGGCTGGCCCAGGGCTTCGGCCGCGCCCCAGAACTCGTCGTACGAACGGGTGCTGGCCAGACGGCCGAGAGCTCCTTCGTCGCGCCGGAGAACGTCGGCGAGGGCCTGGTGTCGGCAGTCGACCACCCCGGCGCGAAGGCACTGGGCCAGGAAATGCTCAGGGTCGGCGGCTCGCTGGATGGCGCCGGCCAGAGCTCGGGTGTGAGCGTGCTCGGCCTGGCGGCCGTGGAAGTCGTCCGAACTGGCCCACTGCCCGGCTGCGGTGACGAGGGCAGGGAGGGCCGCGGCCAGTCGGCCCATTCCGTCGAGGTCGATGCCGTACTTCGCAGCGAGCCGCACAGCCCGGTTGAGCAGGAGCAGCGGGTTCTCGCTCTCGATCTCGCTCACCAGCCCGGCGTCCCGCACCGGGAGTGAGGCCAGTACATCGTGCGGGTCGACGTAGGTGGCTGAAGGGTGGTGCCAGCGCACGCACTCCACGTCGAAGTGGCCGATGCCGTCGAGCGTCTCCACGAAGTTGAGGTCGAGCACGCGACCCCGCCACTCCACGTCGAACATTACGACCGGCCGGTCGAGCCGGATCCAGTACTCGCGCGGCGCGGAGAGCTCGCTGACCTCGGGCTGGACGAGGAGCCGGGACCGGCACCGCTCGGCCTGGGAGAGCCCGACGATCGCCACATCGACGTCGTGGCCGGCCTGGTGCGGGTCGGCGAGCAGGTCCAAGGCGGCACCGCCGTAGACGACCAGCTCGTCAGTCTGAAGCAAGTCGGCCAGCTCGGTGAGGAGTTCGGCCTGTGCGGGTGGGAGTTGCCGGGGTAGCGCGGGATCGCTCATGCGGATGCTCCGTCTCGACGTGCTGTCGGACTTCCCAGGGAGCAGTAACCCTCCCACGTGCAGGGCCGCCTTGGCGGTAGTTCATCCAGCTTTGGCCTGATATGTCCCCACTGAGGGCGCAGGGATCCCACCGCAGCAGCACAGCAGCAACGCGCGTCACACCAGACGCAGCAAATGACCACCCAGACGGGTGGGTTACATGTGCAGCGGGTGAATTGACGCCAAGCCGACGTCTTCGGCCCCGGCAGCCGCCTTGATCACGGCCTCATGACTCACGACCACGAGCGGCCCCGCTGCCGGGTGGCACGCCACAACCGCCTTCAGACGCGCGGCCATCTCGGCGTCCGTCTCCCATTGCCGGTCCGCCGGCAGCACGTCTGAGGAGCGCCACAGCTCGTACTCGCTGATTGCGCTCCGCACAGCGTCGGCCGTCACCGGAGTCCGGCCGTCGCGGACCGGCAGCCAGTCGTGCAGCGCGGGATCGACCCGGAGCTCACACCCGAAGGCGGCGGCCAGCAGCGCACCGGTCTGCAGCGTGCGCGTGTACGGCGAGGCGACGACCAGCGCCGGCTGGCTACCCCTCAACTCCGCTGCCGCGGCCTGCGCTTGAGCGACACCACGGGCCGTCAGCGGGGCGAAGTCGCGCCGCGCCCCCTCGTAGACAGGGGCGTGCGGCGCGAGCCTGTCGTAGTCGGCCTCCCCATGGCGAACCAGGAAGACCGTCGCGCCGCCGCCCCCACCCATCTCTCCAACCCCCTCGTGCGCTTACTCGCCGCCGAACCGCGTGCGCCAGGTCTCCAGGTCCTCATCGGTGATCTTGGCGAAGAGCACCGGCGGGACGGTGAAGCCGGTACCGGCCGGCACGAAGTCCAGCGCCTGGGCCTCCTGCGCGCTCACCCACGCCTGCGTGCGAGCCGGAGCGTCCTCGGCGAGCGCGAACGACTGGCGGACGGCCTTGCTGCTGGCCGGGATGAACGGCTCCGAGACGATCGAGTAGAGGTAGATCAGGTTCATCGCCGTGCGCAGGGTGAGCGCGGCGGCTTCGGGGTCGGTCTTGACCTGGAGCCAGGGCGCCTTCTCGTCGAGGTAGGCGTTGCCCGCGCTCCAGAGCGCGCGCAGACTCTGCGCCGCCTTACGGAAGTTGAGCGCGTCGAGGTTGTTCTCGTAGTCCGCGAGCAGTTCAGCGATCTGGGCGCCGAGGCGCTCCTCGGCCTCGCCCGCCTCGTGGCCGGCGGGGACGTCGTCGCCGAAGCGCTTGCGACTAAAGGAGAGCACGCGGTTGACGAAGTTGCCGAGGGTGTCGGCGAGGTCCTTGTTGACGACGGAGGCGAACAGGTCCCAGGTGAAGCTGGAGTCGTCGGACTCGGGGGCGTGCGCCATCAGGAAGTAGCGCCAGTAGTCGGCTGGCAGCAGCTCCAGCGCGACGTCGGTGAAGATGCCCAGCTTCTGGCTGGTGGAGAACTTACCCCCGTAGTAGGTAAGCCAGTTGAACGCCTTGACGTAGTCGACCTTCTTCCACGGCTGGCGCGAGCCGAGGATCGTGGCGGGGAACATCACCGTGTGGAACGGGACGTTGTCCTTGGCCATGAACTCCGTGTACCGGACGGTGTCATCGGCCTCGTACCACCAGGACTTCCAGTCCCGGGTCTCGCCGGCCGGGGCCGCGTCCGCCCACTCCTTCGTCGCGCCGATGTACTCGATCGGGGCGTCGAACCAGACGTAGAACACCTTGCCAGCGGCGGCCAGTTCGGGCCACACGTCGGCGGGGACGGGGACACCCCACTCAAGGTCGCGGGTGATCGCGCGGTCCTGCAGGCCCTCGGTCAGCCACTTGCGGGCGATTGAGGAGGCGAGCACCGGCCAGCTGTCACCGTTGGCGGCGATCCATTCCTCGACCTGCTCAGTCAGCTTCGACTGGAGAAGGAAGAGGTGCTTGGTCTCGCGGACCTCCAGGTCCGAGCTGCCGCTGATCGCCGAGCGCGGCTCGAGCAGGTCGGTGGGGTCGAGGACACGGGTGCAGTTCTCGCACTGGTCGCCGCGGGCCTTGTCGTAGCCGCAGTGCGGGCAGGTGCCGACGATGTACCGGTCCGGCAGGAAGCGCTCGTCGGCGACCGAGTACACCTGGCGGATCGACCGCTCCTCGATGAAGCCGTTGGCGTGCAGCTCGCGGGCGATCTCCTGGGTGATCTCCCGGTTCTGGGGCGAGGAGCTGCGGCCGAAGAAGTCGAACGACAGCTGGAAGCCGTCGTAGACGGCTTTCTGCTGGTCGTGCGCCTGCGCGCAGAAGTCGGCGACCGGGAGGCCGGCCTCCTTGGCGGCGAGCTCGGCGGGGGTGCCGTGCTCGTCGGTGGCACAGATGTAGAGGACCTCGTGACCGCGCTGGCGCAGGTAGCGGGAGTACACATCCGCCGGGAGCATCGACCCGACCATGTTGCCCAGGTGCTTGATCCCGTTGATGTACGGAAGGGCGCTGGTGATCAGGTGCCGAGCCATCCTCGGATGCTCCAATTTCTCCCGCACGCACCCCAGTTGGGGGTGCCATGACAGGCGCAGTCTGGGGGCCGCAACGAGGCACTGACGTGAGGTCAGTTCCTCGGGCTGCTACACAGAGCGAAGGTCTACTGTGGGCAGGCCCATCCTACCGGCACTTGTCTGCGCGCCCGTCGAGGTTTTCACCGTGCTCCGACCTACGGGATAGCGGCGGAAGGCAAGTCCGCCGCCCGGAACAGGCGGCCAAGCGAGTTCCGGGCGGCGGCAACACCAGGGTGAATCACCCACGGCTGCGGGAAGTGTAGCGTCTTGAGGGTCTTCCGAGTCGCTCCGCCAACGCGGGCGGTCGGGGCCAGGAAGGCGGTGATCCACCCGAGCGAGTTGGCCTTGGGCGGTCGGCCACCGTCGGCTAGCGGACCCTGAGGCCGGGAACCCCACCGCAGGGCCACGAAATGGTGATGGGGATGCCGGGTCAGCCTGGCGCCAGTTGCTTGAGATTCTGGCTAATTAGAAGCGGACTGCGAGCTGGCCTTTCGCGACACCTCGTTGCACTGGAGTACCCCAAGTGTGCACCTTGGCCGTGCGCCGCCCGACGTTATAGGCGGTCTTGATTACTTGATCTACTCCCTGGACGACGGTACATCCGGTGCTTGTTTTATAGCCACGCCCCTTTCCGAGAACGCTCGCGGCTCCTCCATCGTGCGCTGTGAGCTTCTTGATCAATTCTCCGTGACTAATTCCTGGGCATGACTCCAGCACCGACGCCATTCCCAGCAGCATGTAAGAGCCGACCCCGTCGGGCTCGTAACCCCATGCCTGTGTAATGATGCTCAGGCAATCCCGTAGCAAATCGCCCTGCGGGCTACTGGAGCGGTAGATAGATGTCATTGCCGAGATTGCTCCGATAGTCCGCGGGCCGGTCCCATTGGTGACCGTCCAGCCTAGCCCCTTGGCAATCTTCATAATTGCAACTGCCTCGGGGCGCTTCGCGGTAACCTCGGCCATAAACTTATACATCGGGGTAACGCGACGATTGTCGTTTAGGCCCAGAAAGAGCTCGGCTTCTTGTGCGAGCGACAGTCCGCGAAATGCCTTGACTGTAATCTTTACATGACCCCTCCCGACGGCCTTTGTAAGTGCGGCGCGGTTCTGTCCGTCGAGCCAGATGATAGAGCCGTCTGGCCTGATTGATACTGTCGGCACCCCGAGTCTGTTCTCGTCGAAACCTTCCTTCTTCTGCTTGGCCACCCAGTTCTTGTCTGCAGGGCGCGTGTTGACCCTGGCATCTCTGCCTACTGAGTCTGGTGCGATCATCTCGATGGTCGCCTTGTGGTGAATCTCCATGACTATCGTGCCATTTCTAGATTTTGCAGCTCTCGGTCTTTTTGTCGGAGCACCTGAAAAACCTTTAGCAGCTCTCTGCGGGCGTATCCGAGATCTTCTTCTGAGATCCCAGATGCGTCGATACTTGCCAGGCCAGTGCAGGCACCAGAGATTGCGTCAATTCCGCGCCGAAGGGCATTTTCTCTCTGCTTTGGTGTAGTCCTTTTTCTTCGTGATCCGTCGGCCCACAGCGTGATGGGTCCAGCGGTGCTCTGACCTTCAGAGGGCACCCTGAATACTCTCGGCCGTGTCGATCCAACGGAAAATTGTGCCCCGCCTAGCTGCCGCCAGATGGCGGTGAACTGGGAATGCATTTGGCGAACTGCCTGGTCGCCGGTCAGCCCATTAGGTGGACTTTCAACGGCTTCAATCATCCTGGCAAGAAAGTCGCGTGCGGCCAGGGTTGCCTGATCGCTACCGTCTGTGCCTTCCTGCGACTTTCCTAGTACTGACCGAATGCGCCAGAGGAGAGAGTGTGTAAGGCCTACCGCTGGTCCCGTGTGGATGCTGTAAGAGAATTTTTGCCCCGCATCAATTGGCCGAGGAAGACCGTGGAGAGCTGCAGCCATCTGGATCTTCTCGCGAACAGTCATTGGCACTAGGTAAGTCATCCGTGGATCATTCTTGTGCCTTTCAAGCTCCTCGCACGCCTCAAGGACGTCGGCCGGGAACAGGGCTAGAACTGTCCGAGCATTTAGGCGTCTGCACGCCTCGAGCCTTCTGCGGCCACTGATAAGCATGTGGTCGCCGGGGCGAACGAGCAGTGGAACGCTAATTCCGATGCTTTTTGCTGAGCCGGTCAGTCGATCCAGTTCGTTCGATGTGCCGCGCACGGGGCGGTCCGTGCCAATGTCACATAGGTTAATGCGCTTAAGTTCCAGTATGATCACCCATTGACTTATCTGAGCCATCTTGCCATGGATAGATCTATATGGAGTGGCGAGGATTGGCAAGAGCGGCACGCGATTTCGCGGGTCCCTTCAAGGCGCTTCGGCGCACTGAAAGCCGGTCATAAGAATGCGCCAAATATGCGACAATCGAGTGCCGCTATTAATTCGATCTCATTACCCGAATATTCCAGTATTGGCCGGTTCCCGACTGTTGGCCGCGCTGTCTTGTCGGTCCGATGCGGTAGGGGGCCTGGCTCGTTTTGACGTCGTGAGAGTGAACTGGCGGGGAGCGCGCGGCACTTGTCGCTGTCGATGCAGGGAGCGTCGAGGCTACGGGCGGTGGGAGCGCTGATGGAGTGCCGGGAGCGAGGGCATGTCGGGGCGATGGTCAAGGGTCTTGCTGAAGGTTGTGGCCGACGGGTGGGCGAAGTGGCTTGGAGGCGGAAGCACGATGCCAACCGGCCGTCCGCGCGGCTGGCGGATCGGACAGCGATAGTTACCGGCCGCCGGCCCTCGCGGGCGGCCGGGCAGATGTCACACGTCAGGTGACCTCATCGCGGCCAGCGATAGCTGATCCCCGCAGGGCACATCTGGGTCACATGAGGGTGAGAAACGCCGCCGACCAGTGTCAACTGCCGAAGGTAGCTTTCCCTGGTCAGCGGCATTCCGGCGACAAACCCGCAGGTCACCGGACCATGTCGGTCAATCGGTCCTCAAGTGGCAGGACGACGCCCTCCTCCGCGCCGCCTCCTGAAACTCCCCTGACCGTGCGTCAGCCCGGCCCGTAGGCTGCCCGGATGACGGATGCACAACTGCCCGAGCCCGCAGGCACCCTGGCCCGGATCGGGGAGCGGCTGGCCCGGCTGCCCGGGGTGACCGGGGTGGTGCTGGGCGGCTCGCGGGCCCGGGGTGCGGCCCGGCCGGACTCGGACGTGGACATCGGCCTGTACTACGACCCCGCCGCCGCGCCCGAGTTCGGGCAGGTACTGGCGGCGGCCGCCGAGCTGGACGACCGGGGCGCCCCGGCCGGGCACGGCGGGTACGGCGAGTGGGGGCCGTGGATCAACGGCGGGGTCTGGCTCACCGTGGACGGGCTGAAGACCGATGTGCTGCTGCGCGACCACGCGCGGGTGGAGCGGGTGGTCCGGGAGGCGGCCGCCGGCCGTTTCACCGTCGACTACCAGCCCGGCCACCCGCACGGCTTCGTCTCCACCGTCTACGCGGGCGAGGTGCGGCACAACCTGCCGCTGCACGACCCCGAGGGCCGGCTCGCCGCGCTGCGCGCCCTGGTCGACCCGTACCCGGAGGCGCTGGCGGCCGCGGTGGTGGCCCGGTTCGGCTGGGAGGCCGGCTTCTCGCTGGACGGGGCGCTCTCCCCGGCCCGCCGGGGTGACCTGCACCAGGTCACCGGCCTGCTGCACCGCGCGGTGGCCTGCCTCAACCAGGTGGTCTTCGCCCGCAACGGCCGCTTCCTGCTGAACGAGAAGGGCGCCCTCGCCGAGGCAGCCGCGCTGCCCCGCACCCCGCCCGGCTACCGGCCCCGCGCCGAGGCCGCCCTGAGCGGGCTCTCGGTCGACCCCGGGACGCTGCGCTCCGCCGTGGACGCCGTGCGCGGGCTGCACCAGGAGCTGGTGGAGCAGCAGCCGTAGGAGCTCAGACGGCCCCCTGCCGGAGCACCCCGCCGAGGTCGGCCGTGATCTGACGGACGATCACCTCGCGCTGCTCGCGCAGGTAGAAGTGGTCCCCGGGGTGGAGGTGCAGGCCGGTGAGGTGCGGCAGCCGCCCGGCCAGCTCCGTCACCGCGGTGGCCGGCGTCACGGGGTCGTCCTGGCCGGCGAAGAGCGACTGCGGCAGTTCGGCCAGCGGCGCGCGCAGCGGGGCGGGGGCGGTGTCGACCAGCTGGAAGTCGCCCCGGATCGCGGGGGAGAACATCTTCCACAGCTCCGGCAGGCCCAGCACCTCCGCCGGGGTGCCGCCCATCGCGACCAGCAGCTCCCGCAGCGCCTCGTCGGAGCGCAGGTAGCGCGGCTCCTCCTCGTCGCCGGGCCGGGCCAGGTCCGCCGCCCAGGCCGAGATCCCGAGCCAGCGCGGCCCGGGCTCCCCGGCGGCCCGTATCCGCCGGGCGAGTTCGGTGGCGACCAGGCCGCCCATGCTGTGCCCGAAGAAGGCGTACGGCCCCTCCAGGCGGCCGCGCAGGTCCGCCCGGAAGCGCTCGACCAGCGCGCCCAGCTCGGTGTACGGCTCCTCGCTGCCGCCGAAGCCGCGCCCGGGCGCCTCCATCAGCACCACGTCCCAGTCGGCCGGGAAGAGCGCGCACCACTCCCGGAAGAACAGGTGCGAGCCACCGGCGTGGTGGAAGAGGAAGAGCCGCACGGCGGGCGCGTCGACCGGACGGGGACGGATCACGGTGTGGGCGGGGCGGAGCGCGGCGGTCATGCGTGGGTCCTCCGTGGTCGGGCGGTCGCCGGGATGGCGGGTGGACGGGTACCAGTCTGGCCCCGGGGCCTCCCACGGCCGGGAGCCGGGTCGGCGGTCCTGACGGGCGCTCAGGAATTGCCGGTCCGGGGCGGGCGGAGCAGCCTTGGGGCATGGAGCACCAGATGCGGGCCGAGTACGGCCCTGACGGTCAGTCCGGTGGCGTGAAGAGCTGGCACATCACCACGGTGGGCGCCCCCACCGCGATGTGCGGCCACGAGCTGGAGAGCGACGCGCAGACCCGGGAGCCGACCCGGTGGTCGGAGCAGCCCGACCTCAACTGCCACACCTGCGGAGCCCTCTTCCTCCGCGAGGTGCCGTACCTGCCGGCCGAACACACCTACACCGAGCAGCCCTAGCCCGCCGCCCCCGTGGACCCGTCAGGCGTGGAAGCGGCGCTCGTGGATCCGGAGGGCGTGGTCGAGGAGCTGTGCGCCCGGATCGACCGGCTCGACCCGCTGCTGCGCTCCTTCACCCCGGAGCCCGGCCGCTACGACCGGCTCGCCGCCGAGGCCCGCGCGCTGGCGCACCGGTACGCCGCCCACCCGCCCACCGCCCACCCGCCCACCGCTCACCCACCCACCGCGCACCCGCCCCACCCCGACCGCCCCCCGCTGTACGGGATGCCGGTCGGGGTGAAGGACGTCCTCCACGTGGACGGACTGCCGACCCACGCGGGCTCCGCCCTGCCGCCCGGCGTGCTGGCCGGGCCGGAGGCGACGGCGGTGCGGCGGCTGCGGCGGGCGGGCGCGCTGGTCGCCGGCAAGACCGTGACCGCCGAGTTCTCCCTCGGCGCCCCCGGCCCGACCAGGAACCCGCACGATCCGACCCGCACCCCGGGCGGCTCCAGCAGCGGCTCGGCGGCGGCGGTCGCGGCCGGCCTGGTGCCGCTCGCCCTCGGCACCCAGACCCTCGGTTCGGTGATCCGCCCCGCCGCCTACTGCGGCGTCGTCGGCTTCCGTCCCACGTACGGACGCATCCCCTCGGACGGGATGGTCGCCTGCGCCCCCAGCCTGGACACCGTCGGCGTCCTGGCCTCCGGCCTCGCGGACGTGGCGCGCGCGGCGGCCCTGCTCTGCGACGGCTGGGCACCGGTGGACGGGCCCCTGCCCGCGCCGGTGCTCGGCGTCCCCGAGCCCTACCTCGCCCCGGTGGAGCCGGCCGCGCTGGCGGCCTTCGAAACGGCGCTCCGGGAGCTGGGCCTGACGGTCCGTCGACTCGCCCCGCCCGGTGACCTGGCCGCGCTGGTCGAGGCGGTGGAGATCGTCACCCGGTACGAACTGGCCCGGGTGCACGGCGAGTTGTTCCCCCGCTTCGGCCGCCTCTACCGGCCCGAGACGGCGGCCGCGATCCGGCACGGGCAGGAGATCACCACCGCGGAGTACGCCGCCGCCCAGCACGACCTCACCCGCCACCGCCACCGGCTCACCGAGTTCACCACCACCGAGGGCATCGACCTCTGGGCCACCCCCGCGGCCACCGGCCCGCCCCCACCCGGCCTGGAGTCCACCGGCGACCCCGTCATGTCCACCCCCTGGAGCGCCCTGGGCTGGCCCGCCCTGACCCTCCCCACCACACCCCTCGACGGCCTCCCCCTCGGCCTCCAGCTGATCGCCCCGTCCCACCACGACGAACAGCTCCTCACCTGGGCGGGATCCGTCGCACCGGCGGCCCGCGGCACACGGTGACGTCCCCCGGGGTACGCACTGCCGTCCGTCCGTCCGCAGCGCCCCGCGCCCCGGCACGGCCACCCCGGCACGACCGCCCCGGCGAGCCCCTACCCTGGAGGGCCTGATGCGGAGTGAGGTGGGAGCCGTGGCCGACGGCCGGGTGGAGCGGGGCAACGAGACCCGCCGGGCGGTGCTCGGGCGGGCCGTCGAGGTGGCCTCCGTCGAGGGGCTCGGGGCGCTGTCGATCGGACGCCTCGCCACCGACCTGGGGCTGAGCAAGAGCGGGGTGTTCGCCGCCTTCGGGTCGAAGGAGGAGCTCCAGCTCGCCACCGTCCGGGCCGCCCGCCGGATCTTCTACGACGCGGTGATCGCCCCGAACGAGGAGGCCGCCCCCGGCCTCCCGAAACTCCGTGCCCTCTGCGCCGCCTGGGTCGGCTACGCCCGCGACCGGGTCTTCCCGGGCGGCTGCTTCTTCCAGTCGGTCTCGGCCGAGTTCAACACGCAGCCCGGCCCGATCCGGGACGCCCTCGCCGAGGCCGCCCGCGACTGGGAGGGCCTGCTGGTGGAGCTCGCCCGCACCGCCCGCGCCGCCGGCGAACTGGCCCCCGCGGCCGAACCCGAACAGCTGGCCTTCCTCCTGGTCGCCGCGATGGAGACCGCCAACGCGCAGAGCCTGCTCCTCGACGACCCGGCCCGCTTCGACCGGGCCGCCGCCGTCATCGACCAGTCCCTGAACGCACTCACCGCCTGACGCCTCATCAGCGCTTCCCGAAGCCGGCCTCGTCCCACAAACTGCACGAACGGTCGTGCTAATATATTTCCATCGAGCGGCCGCACGCCCATGCCGCGGCCCGACCGGGGAGTGCCCATGGACCTGTCCGTCGCCCTGATCCGCACCGCCTTGAACGCCACGGCGTCCGTCTCGCCCCGCCTGGCCGGCCGCGCCGCCTTCGCCCTCTTCGTCCGCCCGGTCCACCGCAGCCGCCTCCGCTCCGAGGAGCGCGAGCTGCAGGCCGCCGCCGTCGAGGAGCGCATCGAGGTGCACGGCACCGCCGTCACCACCTACCGCTGGGGCGACGGCGCCCGTCCGGTGCTGCTGCTGCACGGCTGGCAGTCCCGCGCCTCCCGCTACGCCGCCCTGGTGCCCCGGCTGCGCGCCCTCGGGTTCACGGTGCTCTCCTTCGACGCCCCCGGCCACGGCGAGTCGGCCGGCCGGACGGTCACGATCCTCGACTACCGCGAGGCGATCCGTCAGTTGCACGACCGCCACGGGCCGTTCGAGGCGGTGGTCGCCCACTCCCTCGCGGTGCCGGCCGCCGTGCTGGCCCTGCGCGACACCGTCAAGGCCGGCCGCCTGGTGGCCATCGCCGGGCCCGGTGACTTCGACCTCTTCCCGCGCGCCTTCGCGGCCGGCCTCGGGCTCGGTGGCTGGGCGGTACCCGAACTGCGCCGCCGGATCACGGCGGTGCTCCCGCCCGGCCTGGACTACCCGGGCCTCAGCCCGCTGCACCGCCCGGAGGAGCTCGCCCTCCCCCTCCTCCTGGTGCACGACGAGGGCGACCGCGTCATCCCGTACGACCAGTCCGGCCCGCTCCACGCGGCGTACGAGCCGTATGGCGCCCGCCTGCTGACCACCCGTGGGCTCGGCCACAACCGGGTGCTCACCGAGCCGGCCGTGCTCGACAACGTCCTCGGCTTCCTCACGGAGGCCGCCCCCACGCCGTGACGCCACCGGCCGGCGGCAACGCGAAAGGCGGCCCTCCCGGGAGGGGAGAGCCGCCTTCGGCGGGCCGTCAGCCGCCGCTCTTGCGACGGAAGTTCCGCTTGCCACCGGCCGCCGCGTGGGTGCCGTGGATCTTCGACTCGCCGCCCGGGCCGCCGTTGCCGCCGCCCTTGGCGCCCTGCTTGCGGGCGAGCGCTTCGAGGAACTTCGCCTTCTGGTCGTCGGGCTCGGCGACGGGCTCCTCGCCCTCCGTCGGCTCGACGGGTTCGGGTGTGGCGCTCATGTGTGACCTCCAGGAACCGGTACCGGTGTTACGGGGCCACCCTGTCACGCCCGAGGCCCCCCGGCTGGCCATTTCCCCGCCGGGGCGCCGGTTCGGGACGGCCGGTTCGGTGCGGCCGGTTCAGTGCGGCCGGTCCCGGTACTGCGGGCCGCCCATCAGGTAGAGCAGGACGAGGGTCGGGAAGCCGATCGCGGCGATCAGCAGGACGAAGAACTGCAGCACCATCACGTGAGGCTCCTGAAAAGGTCACAGAACAGGACATTCACGACGCTATCCCGCCGGTACCCTGTCCGCTCGTCCGCTCCGCCGCCACACTGTCGGGATGCAGGTAGAGCTCGCGGGCGAACCGCAGAAGCCGGGCCGGGAGAGCGAGGACTTCGCCGCCGCCAGCCCGGAGGCACTGGTACTGCTGGACGGGTCGAGCAGTCCGGAGGACTTCGAGTCCGGCTGCCGGCACGGCACCCCTTGGTACGTACGGCGCCTCGGAGTCCACCTCCTGGCCAGACTCACCGACCGGGCCGACCGCTCGATCGCCGAGTGCCTGTCCGACGCCATCGTGGAGACGGCCGCGCTGCACGGCGGCCGCTGCGACCTGGCCCACCCCAACACCCCGGCCGCCATGGTGGTGGCGGCCCGGGTGCACGGCAGTTCGCTGGAGTACCTGGTGCTCGGCGACTCGCTGCTGGTGCTGGACCTCAAGGACGGCCCGCCCCGGGTGATCGGGGACAACCAGCGCTTCCCGGCCGGTGAGCTGCTGCGGCGTCAGATCTGGTCCACCGTCCCGGGCTCGGCCGAACGGGCGGAGCTGCACCTGCGCTACTCGCTCGCCGTCCGGGCGGCCCGCAACACCGGCCACGGCCCGTGGATCGCCGCCGCCTCCCCGCGCGCGGCCGGCCACGCCGAGACCGGCTTCGTCCGGCTCACCGCCCTGCGCGCCGTCGCCGCGCTCAGCGACGGGGCCTCCCGCTGGACCGAGCGCTTCGGCCTGGGCAGCTGGTCCGACGCCGTCCACCTGCTCGCCGAACAGGGGCCCTCCGAACTGATCGCCCAGGTCCGCGCCACCGAACGGACCGACGCGCACTGCCGCCGCTGGCCCCGAGGCAAGGCCCACGACGACGCCTCCGCGCTCTACGCCCGGATCTAGTGCCGTGCCGGAGGCCCGGCCCCCGAACAGGGAACCGGGCCTCCGAGGTGACGGCGGGTCAGTCCGTCGGCTGCCCGAAGGCGCCCGACTGGAAGTCCCGCATGGCCTGCTCCAGCTCGCGGTGACTGTTCATCACGAACGGCCCGTAGTGGGCCACCGGCTCCCGGATCGGCTGCCCGCCCAGGATGATCACGTCCAGGTTGGGGTGCCGGGAGTCCTGCTTGGCGTCGGCCGCGATGGTGAGGGTGTCGCCCTCGCCGAAGACCGCCGACTGCCCGGTGTGGATCGGCCGGTGCTCGGCGCCGATCGTCCCGTCGCCGTTGAGGACGTACGCCAGCGCGTTGAAGTCCTTCCGCCACGGGATGGTGATCTCCGCGCCGGGCGTCACGGTGGCGTGCAGCAGGGTGATCGGGGTGTGGGTGACGCCGGGGCCCTCGTGGCCGTCCAGCTGACCCGCGATCAGGCGGAGCACCGCGCCGCCGTCCGGCGTGGTGAGCAGCTTGACGTGGCCGCCGTGGATGTCCTGGTACCGGGGCTGGGTCATCTTGTCCGCGGCCGGCAGGTTCACCCAGAGCTGGATGCCGTGGAACAGGCCGCCGGTCAGCACCAGCGACTCCGGCGGGGTCTCGATGTGCAGGATGCCCGAGCCGGCCGTCATCCACTGGGTGTCGCCGCCGCCGAGGTGGCCGCCGCCGCCGTGCGAGTCCTTGTGGATGAACTCGCCGTCGATCAGGTAGGTGACGGTCTCGAAGCCGCGGTGCGGGTGCCACGGGGTGCCCTTGGGCTCTCCGGCGGCGTACTCCACCTCGCCCATCTGGTCCATCATGATGAACGGGTCGAGGTACTTGGTGTTGATCTTCGCGAAGGCCCGGCGGACCGGGAAGCCCTCGCCCTCGAAGCCCTCCGGGGCGGTGACCACCGCGAGCACCGGTCGAGGGGTGTTGGTCGCGGCGTCCGGGGTGGCGACGCGCGGAAGGGTCAGCGGGTTCTCGACGGTCACGGCGGGCATGTCGGCCTCCTTCTTCGGGGTTCTCTGGCCTACGTCGGCCAATGTAGTTCAACTCTCAACAACAATCAAGTTGAAAGTTGAACCATCGGGTCATGGGTCTCCCCTGAGGGGTTCCCGGGGGGTCTCAGCCGTACATCCGCCGCATGGTGAAGTCGACCATCTGCTCCACGGCCTTGGCGTCGAAGACCATCCGGTGCTCGCCCTCCATGTCCAGGGCGAAGCCGTAGCCGGTCGGCAGCAGGTCGAGCACCTCGGCGCCGGAGACGCTGAAGTGCTTGGAGTCCTTGCCCGCGTACCGGCGTAGCTCCTTGAGCGAGCTGAACATCGGGATCACCGGGGTCGGCGTGTTGTGCAGCGCCAGGAAGCCCGGCCGGTCGCCGCGCGGGCAGTGCACCTTGGAGGTGATGAAGATCGCCTGGAAGTCCTCCACCGGCATCGCGCCGGTGGTGAAGGCCCGGACCGCGTCCGCGAGGGATGGCGGCGAGGGTTCCGGGTAGAGAGACTGCTGGGGGGCGGCCTGCGGGGGCTGTTCGCCGTACTGGCCGGGGCCCGGCATGCCGTTCATCCCCTGCTGCTGGGCGTGCTGCTGCTGCGCCTGCTGCTGGTAGGGGTCGCCCTGATACCCGGTCTGCTCGTAGCCGTACACGGGGTCAAGGTTATCGGCGGACGTGACCCTGTTCATAGCCCTTTCGGCTCCAGGGGCTTGAACATGTTACTTACGGGTAGCATCATGGTGCCTACTGGTGGGTAAGTGGGGCGCTCGAAGGCGGCGGACCCCCGGAAGCGACGAACCGGAGAAACGGTCATGGGTCACTACAAGTCCAACCTGCGCGACGTGGAGTTCAACCTCTTCGAGGTGTTCGGTCGTGACCAGGTGTACGGCACCGGTCCGTACGCCGACATGGACGTCGAGACCGCGAAGAACATCCTCAGCGAGATCTCCCGGCTGGCCGAGAACGAGCTCGCCGCCTCCTTCGCCGACACCGACCGCAACCCGCCGGTCTTCGACCCGGAGACCAACACCGCTCCGGTCCCGGAGACCTTCAAGAAGAGCTACCAGGCGTACATGGACGCCGAGTGGTGGCGGCTGGGCATCCCGGAGGCCATCGGCGGCCAGGTCACCCCGTCCTCGCTGATCTGGGCCTACGCCGAGCAGATCCTGGGCTCCAACCCGGCGATCTGGATGTACTCCTCCGGTCCGGCCTTCGCCGGCGTCGTGTACGACGAGGGCACCGAGGAGCAGCACAAGATCGCCAAGCACATGGTCGACCGCCAGTGGGGCGCCACCATGGTGCTGACCGAGCCGGACGCCGGTTCGGACGTGGGCGCCGGCCGCACCAAGGCGGTCAAGCAGGAGGACGGCTCCTGGCACATCGAGGGTGTGAAGCGCTTCATCACCTCGGGCGAGCACGACATGTCCGAGAACATCATCCACCTGGTGCTGGCCCGCCCCGAGGGCGGCAAGCCGGGCACCAAGGGCCTCGGTCTGTACATCGTCCCCAAGTTCGACTTCGACTGGGAGACCGGCGAGCTGGGCGAGCGCAACGGCGCCTACGCCACCAACGTCGAGCACAAGATGGGCCTCAAGGCCTCGAACACCTGCGAGATGACCTTCGGCGCCAAGCACCCCGCCAAGGGCTGGCTGGTCGGCGAGACCGTCGACGGCATCCGCCAGATGTTCAAGATCATCGAGTTCGCCCGGATGATGGTCGGCACGAAGGCCATCGCCACCCTCTCCACCGGCTACCTGAACGCGCTGGAGTACGCCAAGGAGCGCGTGCAGGGCGCCGACATCTCGCAGTTCCTGGACAAGACCGCGCCGCGCGTCACCATCACCCACCACCCGGACGTGCGCCGCTCGCTGCTGACCCAGAAGGCGTACGCCGAGGGCATGCGCGCCCTGGTGCTGTACACCGCCTCGGTCCAGGACGACGTGATGGCGGCCCGCCTGCGCGGCGAGCACGACGACGCGGCCGAGCGCCTGAACGACCTGCTGCTCCCGATCGTCAAGGGCTACGGCTCGGAGAAGTCCTACGAGCAGCTCGCCCAGTCCCTGCAGACCTTCGGCGGCTCCGGCTTCCTGCAGGAGTACCCGATCGAGCAGTACATCCGCGACGCCAAGATCGACACCCTGTACGAGGGCACCACCGCGATCCAGGGCCTGGACTTCTTCTTCCGGAAGATCGTCAAGGACGGCGGCCAGGCGCTCACCGTGATCTCCGAGCAGATCAAGAAGTTCCTGGCGGCCGGCGAGGGCGGCGAGGCCCTGGCGGGCGAGCGCGAGCTGCTCGGCAAGGCGGCCGGTGACCTGGAGGCGATCGTCGGCAAGCTGCTGGCCGACCTCTCCTCGGTCGAGCAGGACGTCAAGAACATGTACAAGGTGGGCCAGAACACCACCCGCCTGCTGATGGCCTCGGGCGACGTGGTGGTCGGCTGGCTGCTGCTCCGTCAGGCCTCCGTCGCGCTGGCCAAGCTGGAGGCCGGTGCCACCCCGAAGGACGTGTCCTTCTACCAGGGCAAGGTCGCGGCCGCGAAGTTCTTCGCCCGCAACGTCCTGCCGACGGTCACCCCGCAGCGCCTGATCGCCGAGGGCATCGACAACGAGATCATGGAGCTGGCGGAGGAGGCCTTCTAGGCCTCGCCCCGATGACTGCCTGACACACCCTCACACCGCGGGGCCCGGTCCGACTGGACCGGGCCCCGCGGTGCGTTCCCGCACCTCGCGCTCGGGGTCAGCCGCCGCCGCGCAGGGCCTTCAGCGGGTCGGTGCGGGCCGCCCGCAGTGACGGGTACAGGCCGGCCAGCAGGCCGATCACCGAGCCGATCAGCGGAGCGGGCAGGGTGGTGGCCGGGTGCATCACCGCCGTCCAGTCCCGGGCGGCCGCCACCACCAGCACCGTCAGCACGCCGACGCTGGTGCCGACCAGGCCGCCGAGGGTGCCCAGCACGGTCGACTCGGTGAGGAACTGGGCCGCGATGTGCCTGGTCCTGGCGCCGAGCGCGCGGCGCAGGCCGATCTCCTCGGTGCGCTCCAGCACCGCCACCAGGGTGGTGTTGGCGATGCCCACCGCGCCCACCAGCAGGCAGATCGCGGCCAGCGCGAGGAAGAGCCCGGTCAGGTCGGAGGTCACCCGGTCGCGCAGGCCGTGCGGGTCGGGCGGCGGGGTGACGGTGAAGGAGCCGGGGGAGTCCGGGCGCAGGGCGGTCGCGACCTGCTCGGCCACCACGGTGGCCGCGCCCGTCCTGGTGGCGATCAGCCCCTGGGCGCTGCGGTCGGGCTCGGTGCCGGGGTTGCCGTACCGCTCCAGCGCCGTGCTGGCCGGGACGATCACCCCGAGCAGGGTGGCGGGCAGCCGCTGGACGTCCGAGTAGATCCCGATCACCGTGTACGGCAGCCCGTCCAGGAAGACGGCCGGCTGGACGTCCAGCCGGCTCACCCCGAGCCGCTTGGCGGCGGCCTGACTGAGCATCACCACCGGCTGCGCGGTCTTCTGCGCGAAGGCGTCCATGGTCACGCCGCTCACCAGGGTGGGCGCCATCGCGGTGACCGCGCCGGGGGTCGCGGCGAAGACGGTGAGGCCGGTGCCGGCGTTCTGCGCGTCGGTGGGGCGGGCCGAGAGCACCGGATTGGCGGGGAGCGGCCACCAGACGCCGGCCGCGGTGACGCCGTCGATCCGGGAGAGCCGGGCGTCCGCGTCCTCGGGGAAGCTCGGCGGCGGATTGGACCCCGGGCGGACGCCCTCCGTCCGCGGGCGGTCGGCGACGTTCACGGTGGTGGCCCTGGTGAGGTCGAACTGCTCGCCGATCTGGCCGGAGGCGGTCGCGGTCAGGCCCAGCACCGCCACGAAGGCGCCGATGCCGAGCACCGTCCCCAGCATGGTGAGGACGGACCGGCCGGGGCGCTGGAGGATGCCGGCCAGGGCCTCGGCGCACAGGTCCCGCGGGCCGAGCCGGGAGCCCGGCTCCGGCAGTACGTGACGGGCCATCAGTGCGCCACCTCCGAGGTCTCGGACAGCACGCCGTCCCGGATCGCCACCTGCCGGCCGGCCCGGGCCGCCACCGCCGGGTCGTGGGTGATGACCACCAGGGTGTAGCCCTGGCCGTGCAGCTCGTCGAACTGCGCGAGCACCGCCTCGGCGTTGGCGGAGTCCAGGTTCCCGGTCGGCTCGTCGCACAGCAGCAGGCTGGGCCGGTTCACCAGGGCCCGGGCGATGGCGACCCGCTGGCGCTCGCCGCCGGACATGGTGGTCGGCAGCGCGTCCAGCCGGTGGCCGAGCCCCACCAGGTGCAGCGCCTCCCGGGCCGCCCCCGCCCGTACGGCGCGGGGCACCCGGTTGTAGACCTGGGCCAGCACCACGTTCTCCTCGGCGGTGCGGTGCGGCAGCAGGTGGAAGGACTGGAAGACGAAGCCGATCCGGCGCCCGCGCAGCGTGGACCGGTCGCGGTCGCGCAGTGCGCCGGTGTCGATGCCGTCCAGCTCGTACCGGCCCTGGCTCGGGGTGTCCAGCAGCCCGAGCAGGTGCAGCAGGGTGGACTTCCCCGAGCCCGAGGGCCCGGTGATGGAGACGTACTCGCCCTGGCGGACCGTCAGGTCGGCGGGCCGGAGCGCGACCACGGGCGGCTGCCCGGGGAAGCTGCGGCCGACCGCGGCGAGCCGGATGACGGGGGCCCCGGGGGTCTCAGCGGTTTCGGTCACGAGCCGACCACCACCTGGTCGCCGGGCTTGAGGGCGCCCTCGAGGTTGGGGACGACGCCGACCAGGCCGTCGGCGGTGACGCCGGTGGTGACCGACACGTTGGTCCGCAGGCCGCCGGCGCCCACGGTGGTGACGGCGGTCCGCCCGCCCGCGTCGGTGAAGATCGCCGCCACCGGGACGGCGGTCACCGGCTGGACGGCGGTGTCCTTGAGGATGGTGATCCGGACGTTCTTCCCGCTCAGCGCGCCGGGCAGCGGGCTGTCGGGGGTGATGGTCACGGGGATGTACGAGGGCCCGGCCGGGGCGCCGCCGCCCTGCGCCGGGGCCGGGGCCGCGCCGCCACCGGCGTTCTGGCCGGCGGCGGCCCCGCCGAGCGAGATCACCTTGCCGGCCGGCGGGGCGGTGGTCGGCGTGCCCAGCTCGGTGACCCTGGCGGTGAGCTTGGTGCCGGTCTCCTCGTCCAGGACCTCCACCGCCATCCCGGCCTTGACCGCGGCTGCCTGAGCGGGGGTCAGCTGGCCGGTGACGGTCAGTCCGCCGCTGGTGAGCGAGAGCAGCGCACCCGAGGCCGGCGCCCCGACCGAGCCGTTCACGGCCGTGACGGTGGCCGGCAGCGCGGGCAGGAAGACCACGTGGGCGCCCGGCACCATCGGGCCGTTCACCGTGACGGCCTGGGCCAGCGCCGCTTGGTCGGCGGTCAACTGCCGTTTGGCGGCCGCGATCTGCTGGTCTATGCCGAGCCCGGCGGGCGGCTGGTCGGGCGAAGTACCGTTCGGCTGGCCGGAGTTCTTCTGGGCCAGCAGGCCCTCCACGGTCTGCTTCCCGGTGTCCACCGCCTTCTGGGCGGCGCTGACCGCCTGTTGGGTGGCCGCCCCGGTGACGGGCACCGGGTAGCCGAGGGCGCGGTAGAAGCCGGTGACCGCCTGCTTGGTGCCGGGGCCGAAGATGCCCTTCTCGTCGGAGCCGCTCGGGTACCCCAACTCCCTCAGGGCATCCTGGAGTTCGACCACGTCGGGGCCGCTGGAGCCCGGCTTCAGGTCGCGGTAGGCGGGTACCGCCCCCTTCAGGACGTACAGCGGCTGGCCCGACACCTCCGCGAGCAGCCGCCCGCTGGCCACCGCGTCGCCGGCCTTGGTGCCCAGCTTCGACAGGAACAGCTGGGTGATTTCGGTCGAGGCGGCGGTGGGCACCACGTCGTACCTGGTCGGCGGGTACACCGAGGCCCGGGCGGTCACTGAGGGGTTGAGCACCCGGCTGACCACCGAGGCGGTGAGCAGGGTCCGCGGCGGCGGGGCCGTCCGGGCCGCGCGCTCCGCCGGGGACTTCACCAGGGTGGTCGCCGCCAGGCCGCCGGTGGACAGCACGGCGGAGACCACCGCGACCACCAGCACGACCCGCTGCCGCCGGGCCGCCCGGGACCGCCCCGGACCCTGTGGCTGTTCACCGTCCTCGGTGGCGTCCAGGAGGTTCTTCCTACGCATCACGAGCACCGTCGTCCCCCCGTGCGGCCGCGGTCGAGTGCGGGCCGTCTCGGGTGAATTGTTGTTGATGGCTTGTCAGTTGGTGGTAAGAGGCCGGGTTTCAGCTGGAGGAAGGCGCGGCGGCGGTGAGCTCCGCGGCCTTGCGGAGCATGTCGTCGGTGCGCTGCCGGTAGGCCGCGAGCTCGGTCGCGTTGGCCTCGACGTACCGCTTCGCGTAGGCGGTCTGGACGGCCACCGCGACGCCCACGGTGTTGCCGGCGAGCTTGCAGGCGATGTCGGCGGAGGCGGTCGCGATCTCCTGCGGGCTGGGCTGCGTGGTCTGCTGCTGCCAGGCCGGGTCGCCGATCGCTGCGCCGGGGTCCTTGTACTCGAACCCCTTCTCCTTCATGCAGGCGGACCACTTGCCGAAGGCCTCGACCAGCCGGGGGTCCGTGGTGGGGACCTTCGGGCCGCCGTTCGGCAGGTCGCCGGCATCGGGGTTGGGGGTGGCACCGCCGAGCGCCTCACGGCTCTTCTGCTGGCACCCGCCCGCCGGAACGGGCCTGCCGTCCAGGGTGGTCACCGGCTGGCCCGTGCGGGGGTCGGCTCCGGTGAGCGCGATGTGGTTGCGATCGGCCGTGGCCTCGTCCAACGGGGCGCCGGGCGGAGGAGGGGGCGTGGTCCGCACCGTCGCGTACCCCTTGGACCCGGCGTTCGCCACGTCGAAGTAGCCGTAGACCGGACTGCGCGTCAGGCGCCCCGCCACCATGTCCTCCAGGCCGACCAGGACGGTCGGCCGGGCGGTGAGCCCGTACCCGCGCAGACACTCCGCCGCGAGCAGGTCCTGGGCCTTCACGATCTGGCGGACCTGGGCGGTGGTCACCAGGTAGTCGTCGATCGGTAGCGCGATCTGGCCCGGCTCCGTGACGGTCGCGACGGCACCGAGCACCGGCGGCGGATCCGCGGGCCGGTCCGCGCCGGAACTGCTGCAGCCGGCCGCGGTCAGGCCGGCCAGGGCCGCGGTGATGACTCGGACTCGGGTCGCCACGACTGTGTCCTCTCGTCCGGTGGTTCGACGTGGCGAACGACCGGGCCGCCGTTGCGCGACCCGGACCGGGCCGCGCAGGAGTTGATCCTCCGTCAGGTGCGGGTCGTGCGGACAGGAACTTAGACCGGAAGTTCTCCGGCCCGCGTGGTCGGCGCCCGCCCGCGGCGGTCTGTCCCCTTGATGTCCATATGGCCCTGTGGCGTGCGTCACATCACCCTTGTGTGGTGGGCGAGTTACCTATGGTGATGGGGTAGCGGATCCATCTGCGTCCGGGGGGACGGATTGATGCACGAGTCGGAGGAGCGGTTCGGCCGACTACTGCGCAGGTCGAGGGAGGCCGCCGCACTGAGCCAGGAGGAGCTCGCCGACCGGTCGGGGCTCAGTGCCAGGGCGATCGGGAACATGGAGCGCGGGCGGAGCCGGCCGAGGGCGGGGTCGGTGCGGCGGATCGTGGTGGCGCTCGGTCTGGACGGGAGTGCCGCGGTGGCGATGACCTTGGCGGCCGGCTGGGCCGAGTGGCCGGGGGAAGTGCCGGAGGAGGAGGGTGTCGGTGCCGGCCGGGTGGCGGCCCAACGGGGCGGTGGGGAGGGGCGGTTGTCCGACACCGAGGCGCTGCTGCTCCTGGGGGTGCTCGGCGGGGTCGACCCGGGCAGCTGGGATCCGGCGGTCAGGAACGCGCTGCTGAGGGCCTGCGCGGGCTCCGCGGCGGCGGTGCGGGTGGCCGGGGCCGTGCTGGCGGTCGAGCCGGGCCTGCCGCTGCGGGAGTTGGCCCGGCGGTTGGACGGTCGCTGCGTCCTCTCCTGACGGGCGGACCGGCGGATTCCGGAGGGCGGTCCGGGGGAAAGGCAACGAGCGCTTCACCGTTGTGTCACCGTTGTTGAGTTCACAGCGTCATGTCCGTGTACGGGCATATGCTCGGGTGCGAAGACCGGTCCCCACCGGGCTTCAGCCCTCCCTCGACCCAGGAGCAGCATGTCGACCGCCGTCCGCCCGGCCTCCTTCGACCGAACGCACACCGACGACCTGATCGCCTTCCTCAGCGCATCGCCGTCGCCGTTCCACGCGGTGGCCAGCGCGGCCGAGCGGCTCGAGAAGGCCGGCTTCCGCCGGGTGGCCGAGACCGACGCCTGGGACGCCGCGGCCGGCGGCCGCTACGTGGTCCGGGGCGGTGCGCTGATCGCCTGGTACGTGCCGGAGGGCGCGGGCCCCGAGACGCCGTTCCGGGTGGTGGGCACCCACACCGACTCGCCGAACCTGCGGGTCAAGCCGGTGCCGGACACCGGCGCCGCCGGCTGGCGGCAGGTCGCGGTCGAGATCTACGGCGGCGTCCCGCTGAACACCTGGCTGGACCGCGACCTCGGCCTCTCCGGCCGGCTCGCCCTGCGCGACGGCAGCGTGACGCTGGTTCAGCTGGACGAGGCGCTGCTGCGCGTGCCGCAGCTCGCCATCCACCTGGACCGTCAGGTCAACGAGGGCATGAAGCTCGACAAGCAGCGCCACCTCACGCCGATCTGGGGCCTCGGCAAGGTCACCGAGGGCTCCCTGATCGAGTACGTCGCCGAGCGGGCCGGTCTGGCCGCCTCCGACGTGATCGGCTGGGACTTGATGACCCACGACGTCCAGCCGCCCGCCTACCTGGGCAAGGACCGCGAGCTGCTGGCCGCGCCCCGGCTGGACAACCTGCTCTCGGTGCACGCCGCCACCGCCGCGCTGGCCGCGGTGGCCACCGCCGGCGGCGAGCCCGGCTGCATCCCGGTGCTGGCCGCCTTCGACCACGAGGAGACCGGCAGCGAGTCCGACACCGGCGCCCAGGGCCCGCTGCTGGGGAACGTGCTGGAGCGCAGTGTCTACGCGCGGGGAGGGACCCCGGAGGACCGCGCCCGCGCGCTGGCCGGCACCGTCTGTCTCTCCTCCGACATGGGCCACGCCGTCCACCCGAACTACACCGAGCGCCACGAGCCCGGCCACCAGCCGATGCCCAACGGCGGGCCGATCCTCAAGGTCAACGTCAACAACCGGTACGCCACCGACGCGCTCGGCCGCGCCGTCTTCACCGCCGCCTGCGAGAAGGCCGGCGTGCCGTGGCAGACCTTCGTCTCCAACAACTCGATGCCCTGCGGCACCACCATCGGCCCGATCACCGCGGCCCGGCTCGGCATCACCACGGTGGACTGCGGCATCGCCGCGCTCTCCATGCACTCCGCCCGTGAGCTCTGCGGCGCCGAGGACCCGTACCTGCTGGCCGCCGCCCTCAAGGCCTTCCTGGAGGGCTGACGGAGCGACAGAACCCCCCTGGAGCCCGGCTCCAGGGGGGTTCCGCGCAGGTGGGATCAGGCGATCGAAGCGGCGATGATCGCGGCCACCGCGAGGTTCATGCTGGCGGTCACCCAGACCGCCGGGTGCGGCTCCGGGTCGACCAGGATGGCGCCCAGCTTGCCCGGCGTCAGCACGTCCAGCAGCCAGAAGGCCACCGCCATCAGCACCAGGCCGAGCACGCCGAACAGCGCGGTGGTGGCCAGGCCCTTGCCGAAGTCGTCGTAGGTGGACATGATCGCGGTGAAGACGATCCCGCCGATCCCGAGCAGCGCGGAGCTGAGCACCACGGCGGCGTTGCGGTTGCGGTCGACCCAGATCTGGTGGCTGAGCTTCCCGGGGGTCAGCACGTCCACCAGGCCGACGCCGAGCAGCAGCAGGACCACGCCCACCGCCCCGAAGACGGCGGCGGCACCGAGGCCGTTGACGATGTCGTTCACTGGGTGGCCCCCGATGGAAGAAGTCGGAATCCCTGCTCAAGGATCGGCAAAAGATATCCCATCAGGTTCCCCTGCGGGCCCTTCCCAGTAGCATCTCCCGCCATGAGCTCCACTCCCGCTCCCGACCGCCGTAGATCGGGCTTCGTCGCGCTGGGCATGGTCGGCACGCTGGCCCTCGCACTGACGAGCTGCTCCTCGAACAGCAGCGCCCCCCGTCGCTGCGTCGACCCGGGCAGCCTCAAGGTGCTGGACAACCACTCCTGCACCGACAGCAAGACCTCGGCCGGCCGCTGGTACTACTGCGGTTCCGGCTCGCTCAGCGCCATCGGCGGCACCTTCGTCAAGGCCGACACCAAGCGCGGCGGCTTCGGCTGCCCGTCCGGCTCCTCCGGCTCCGGCGGCGGGTGAACCACTGATGCGCCGTCACACCCTCACCCCGCGCCCCGACTGGCAGCCCACCGTGGAGTCGCAGGGCCTGATCTACGCCGTCTGCCAGGACCCCTGCAACCAGGGCGGCCCGCACGCGTACTGGGACGAGAGCGCCTACTACGAGTTCTCGCTGCCCGAGGTGGAGGCGCTGGAGGAGGTGGTCGAGGAGCTGCACGAGCTCTGCCTGGAGGCCGCCGACCACGTGGTGCGCACGGAGCGGTACGCCGACTACGGCCTGACCGACCCCCGGGTGACGGCGATGATCGCCGAGTCCTGGCGGCGCCGGGACGAGCAGCCCTCCGTCTACGGCCGGTTCGACCTGGCCTACGACGGCACCGGCCCGGCCAAGCTGTTCGAGTACAACGCGGACACCCCGACCTCGCTGATCGAGGCGGCCGGCCCGCAGTGGTTCTGGATGGAGCAGCTCTTCCCCGGCGCCGACCAGTGGAACTCGCTGCACGAGCGGCTGGTGGCCTCCTGGGAGCGGCAGAAGCACCTGCTGCCGCCCGGCCCGGTGCACTTCGCCCACTCCCGGGGCGACACCGAGGGCGAGGACTGGATGACCACCCTCTACCTCCAGGAGACCGCCGAGCAGGCCGGGCTGGAGACGGTCGGCATCGCGGTGGAGGACATCGGCCTGGACGGCCTGAGCGGCCGCTTCGTCGACCTGGAGCAGCGCTACATCCGCTCGCTCTTCAAGCTCTACCCGTGGGAGTGGCTCACCGAGGAGGAGTTCACCCCGGCCCTGCTCTCCGGCGTCGACCTCGGCGGCTCCACCGGCAACACCATGTGGATCGAGCCGCCGTGGAAGATGCTGCTCTCCAACAAGGCCCTGCTCGCCGTCCTCTGGGAGCTCAACCCCGGCCACCCCAACCTGCTCCCCGCCTACCTGGACGGCCCGCGCGAACTCGCCGCCACCGGCTACGCGATGAAGCCGCTGCTCGGCCGGGAGGGCGCGGGCGTGCGGATCGTCGAAGCCGACGGCCACGAGACCAGGCTGGCCGAGTGGGCGGGCGACCCGGACCGCTACGGCAAGGAGGGTTTCTGCTACCAGCAGCTCTGCCCCCTCCCCGACTTCGACGGCAACCGCCCGGTCCTCGGCACCTGGGTGGTCGACGGCGAGGCCGCCGGCCTCGGCATCCGGGAGACCGACGACTCCCCGATCACCCACCAGGGCGCCCGCTTCCTCCCGCACCTGATCCGCTGACGAGCCGTCACCACCCGCACCGGGAATCCGGCCGTACCCCCATGAGGTTGGATGGGGGCATGGCTACTCGTGCTCGTGTCCGCGCCCCCGAACTCGTGGGGAAGGGCGGCTGGCTGAACACCGGCGGCAAGGACCTGTCGCTGGCTGACTTCCGCGGCAAGATCCTGGTCCTCGACTTCTGGACCTTCTGCTGCATCAACTGCCTCCACGTCCTGGACGAACTCCGGGAGCTGGAGGAGAAGCACCGCGACACCCTGGTGATCGTCGGCGTCCACTCGCCCAAGTTCGTCCACGAGGCCGAGCACCAGGCCGTGGTGGACGCGGTGGCCCGCTACGAGGTGCACCACCCGGTGCTGGACGACCCGGAGCTGGTCACCTGGAAGCAGTACGCGGTGCGGGCCTGGCCGACGCTGGTGGTGATCGACCCGGAGGGGTACGTGGTCGCCCAGCACGCCGGTGAGGGGCACGCGCACGCGATCGCCCGCCTGGTCGAGGAGCTGGAGCAGGAGCACGCCGCCAAGGGCACCCTGCGCCGCGGCGACGGCCCGTACGTGGCGCCGGAGCCGGTCGCCGGAGACCTGAAGTTCCCGGGCAAGGCGGTCCGGCTGCCGAACGGCCACTACCTGGTCGCCGACTCGGGCCACCACTCGCTGGTCGAGCTGGCCGAGGACGGCGAGACGGTGGTGCGCCGGATCGGCGACGGCGAGCGCGGCTTCACCGACGGCGCCGCGCCCCGGTTCAGCGAGCCGCAGGGCCTGGCGCTGGCCCCGGAGGGCCTCGGCTACGACGTGGTGGTGGCCGACACGGTCAACCACGCGCTGCGCGGGGTGAAGCTGGCGGACGGTTCGGTGACCACCCTGGCCGGGACCGGCAAGCAGTGGTGGCAGGGTTCGCCCACCTCGGGCCGGGGCCGCGAGGTCGACCTCTCCTCGCCCTGGGACGTGGCCTTCTTCGACGGCCGGGTCTGGATCGCGATGGCCGGGGTGCACCAGCTCTGGGCCTTCGACCCGGCCTCGGGCGAGGTCGCGGTGGCGGCCGGCACCACCAACGAGGGCCTGGTGGACGGCCCGGTGGCGGAGGCCTGGTTCGCCCAGCCCTCCGGCCTGGCGGTCTCCGCCGACGGCGAGAAGCTCTGGGTCGCGGACTCGGAGACCTCGGCCGTGCGCTGGGTTTCACGTGAAACGCAGACCGTGCACACCGCCGTCGGCACCGGACTCTTCGACTTCGGTCACCGCGACGGCGAGGCCGCCCAGGCCCTGCTCCAGCACCCGCTCGGCGTGACCGTCCTCCCGGACGGCTCCATCGCGATCGCCGACACCTACAACCACGCGCTGCGCCGCTTCGACCCGGCCACCGGCGAGGTCTCCACCCTGGCCACCGACCTGCGCGAGCCCTCCGGCGCCGTGCTGGCCGGCAACGACATCGTGGTGGTCGAGTCGGCCCGGCACCGGCTCACCCGGCTCAGGCTGCCCGAGGAGGCCGTCCGGGTCGAGGCGGTGGCCCACCGCACCCAGCGCGCCGCCACCGAGGTGGCCCCCGGCGCGCTCCGGCTGGACGTGGTCTTCCAGGCCCCCACCGGCCAGAAGCTGGACGAGCGCTACGGCCCGTCCACCCGGCTGCTGGTCTCCTCCACCCCGCCCGAGCTGCTGCTCTCCGGCGCCGGCGCGGAGAGCGACCTCAACCGCGAGCTGGTGCTCAACGGCGAGCTCACCGAGGGCGTGCTGCACGTCTCGGCGATGGCCGCCTCCTGCGACGACGACCCGGAGATCGAGTACCCGGCCTGCCACGTGCACCAGCAGGACTGGGGCGTCCCGGTGAAGCTGGTCGCCGGCGGCGCCACCCGGCTGCCGCTGGTGCTGGCCGGGATGGAGTAGCCGGCCGAGCGGACGGACCGTCAGCCCGCCAGCAGACGGTCCGTCAGCCGGGCCTTCGCGGCGGGCCACTCGCCCGCGAGCATCGAGAACCAGACGCTGTCCCGCCAGCTGCCGTCCCGGCGCTGCCGGGCCCGGCGGAAGGTGCCCTCGTACTGCGCGCCCAGGCGCTTGATGGCGTTCTGCGAGCGCTCGTTGAGGTGGTCGGTCTTCCAGCAGACCGTGCCCGCGCCTAACTCCTCGAAGGCGTGGGTCAGCAGCAGCAGCTTGGCCTCGGTGTTCACCGCCGTCCGCCACACCGCGCGGCCGTACCAGGTGCCGCCGATCTCCAGGGTCTCCTCCCGGGCCGCGACCGCCAGGTAGCAGGTCACCCCGACCGTCTTCCCGGTCTCCGGCAGCACCACCGCGAACGGTACGACGTCGTCCCGGCCGAGGTCCGACCCGACCAGCGCCAGCATCTCGTCCGGGGTGGACGGCACCGGCCCGATGATCCAGCGGAACACCTCCTCGTCGCCCCCGGCCGCCTCGAAGAGGTCGGCCGCGTGCGCGGTGGTGAGCGGCTCCAGCCGGACGTGCCGGCCGGTCAGGACGGTGGGGGAAGGCAGCTTCGCGGTCATGACCCAGTACGTTAGCCCCGCTTTGCACTAGCAGCAAGAGCCATATGCACTAGTACAAAAGCAGAAGGCCCCACCCGAAGGTGGGGCCCTGCGCTCAACTACCCGATCAGATGAAGGAGTTGATCTGGATCGTCTCGGTCCGGCCGGGGCCGACGCCGATCGCGGAGATCGGGGCGCCCGACATCTCCTCCAGTGCCTTCACGTACGCCTGCGCGTTCTTCGGCAGGTCGGCGAAGGTCTTCGCCTTCGAGATGTCCTCGGTCCAGCCGGGGAAGTTCTCGTAGATCGGCTTGGCGTGGTGGAAGTCGCTCTGGTTGTACGGGAGTTCCTCGACGCGCTTGCCGTCGATCTCGTACGCGACGCAGACCGGGATCTGCTCCCAGCCGGTCAGCACGTCCAGCTTGGTGAGGAAGAAGTCGGTCATGCCGTTGACCCGGGTCGCGTAGCGGGCGATCACCGCGTCGAACCAGCCGCAACGACGGTCACGGCCGGTGGTGACACCACGCTCGCCACCGATCCGGCGCAGCGCCTCGCCGTCCGCGTCCAGCAGCTCGGTCGGGAACGGGCCCGAGCCGACGCGGGTGGTGTACGCCTTCAGGATGCCGATGACCCGGTCGATCTTGGTCGGGCCGATGCCGGACCCGGTGCAGGCGCCGCCGGCAGTCGGGTTCGAGGAGGTGACGAAGGGGTACGTGCCGTGGTCGACGTCGAGCAGGGTGCCCTGGCCGCCCTCCAGCAGGACCACCTTGTTCGCCTTCAGCGCCTCGTCCAGGACGAGGGTGGTGTCGGCCAGGAACGGGCGGAGCTTCTCGGCGTAGCCGAGGTACTCCTGCACCACCAGGTCGGCCGGGATGGCGCGGCGGTTGTAGAGCTTGACCAGCAGCTGGTTCTTGTCGTGCAGCGCCGCTTCGACCTTCTGGATCAGGATCGACTCGTCGAAGAGGTCCTGGACCCGGATGCCGACGCGGTTGATCTTGTCCGCGTAGGTCGGGCCGATGCCGCGGCCGGTGGTGCCGATCCGGCGCTTGCCGAGGAAGCGCTCGGTGACCTTGTCCAGGGTCCGGTGGTACGGCGTGATCAGGTGGGCGTTGCCCGAGATCAGCAGCTTCGAGGTGTCGATGCCCCGCTCGTTCAGGCCGTTCAGCTCGGAGAGCAGTACGCCCGGGTCGATCACGACGCCGTTGCCGATCACCGGAACGACGTTCGGGCTGAGGATGCCGGAGGGCAGCAGGTGAAGGGCGTACTTCTGATCGCCGATGATCACGGTGTGACCGGCGTTGTTGCCGCCCTGGTAGCGGACGACGTAGTCGACGGAGCCGCCGAGCAGGTCCGTCGCCTTCCCCTTGCCCTCGTCTCCCCACTGGGCACCAACGATCACGAGTGCCGGCACAGGCGTACACCCCTTCGGGTTGGGGCATCCTGCGTAGGCCGCAGTCTGCTCCGAGATAGACGAAGCCCCTGGCGCAATAGCGCAAGGGGCTCTTGCACCGAGAGATTACCTGAGGAAGGACGGGTCGTGTCGTCGCTGTCCACGCCCGAGGGCCGTGCCGTCTGCCCAGACGCGCCGGGCCAGCTGCTGCTCCTCCTCGACCCGGCCGCCCGGCGGGCCGACGGCGAGTCGGTCCGGATCGCCCGGGACGTGCTCGCCGGGGGAGCGGACGTGAAGCTGGCGCTGCCCGAGAGCCCGTCCGAACTCGACCGGATACTGGCGCACCGTGGCCGCCGACGACCGGTGGTGATCGGTTCCGACCTGGCCCTGCAACGCGTGCTCCAGGCCCTGCACCGCCAGCGCGACCTGGGCTCCGACCCGCTCGGCGTGGTCCCGGTCGGCCGCCCGGAGGCGGTGGCCTCGGCCCGCGCGCTCGGCGTGCCGGCCCAGCCGGTGGCGGCCGCCCGGGCGGTGCTCGGCGGCAGCGCCCGCAAGCTCGACCTGCTGGTGGACGACGGTGGCGGCGTGGTGCTCGGCGAGGTCCGGGTGCGCGGCGGCTGGTCCGGCCGCCCCGGCGCACTGCGTTCGCTATGGGCGAAACTGGCTACGGCCGAGCAGGGGATCTCCCCCGTTCCGGACGCCCACCGCCTGCGGATCGAGGCCGACGGCCGCCTGCTGGCCGACCTCCCGCACGCCGTGCACCGCCTGCGGGTCAGCCTGCCCGCCGGGGCGGGCGAGATGGAGCTCCGCCTGCACACCCCCGAGGGCCCGCACGTCCTGCGCGCGGCCCGCCTCACGGTGGCCGGCCGCGGCTTCGGCTACGAGGCCGACGGCTGCCGGGTCGGCCCGGTCCGCGCCCGGGTCTGGACCGTCCATCCGGGCGTCTGGCAGCTCCTCGTCCCCGCCGCGTGAGCAGCGTCACGTCCGGGCGCCGCCCCGGCGGCCGCGGCGGTGCCCGGGAAAGGCCACGGTCCGCGTACGCCAAGGCGAGCCGCGCATTCAACGAATTGTGCGCGGGAAAAGCCCCACCCCGGTAAGGGGTTTTGTCTACGCGCGTTGCTGTCCGATTCCCCAATAACCACGCCGTCCCTCGTTCGAGGAGGCGTACGGAACTGCCCTAGACTCGTTGACGTGCCACGTGGTGACGGAAGACTCAACCACGATCTTCTTCCCGGCGAGAAAGGCCCTCAGGACGCTTGCGGCGTCTTCGGGGTCTGGGCTCCCGGCGAGGAGGTCGCCAAGCTCACGTACTTCGGCCTCTATGCCCTGCAGCACCGCGGACAGGAATCCGCGGGCATCGCAGTGAGCAACGGCTCCCAGATTCTCGTCTTCAAGGACATGGGGCTTGTCTCCCAGGTCTTCGACGAGACCTCCCTGGGGTCGTTGCACGGGCATATCGCCGTCGGACATGCCCGCTACTCGACCACCGGGTCCTCGGTCTGGGAGAACGCCCAGCCGACCTTCCGGGCGACCGTGCACGGCTCGCTCGCGCTCGGTCACAACGGGAACCTGGTCAACACCGCGGAGCTCGCCGCGATGGTCGCCGAGCTGCCCGGGGAGGAGCACGTCTCGCGCTCCGGCCGGTCCGCCGCGACCAACGACACCGACCTGGTGACGGCGCTGCTCGCGGGCTACCCGGAGCTCTCCATCGAGGAGACCGCGAAGCAGGTGCTGCCCAAGGTCAAGGGCGCCTTCTCGCTGGTCTTCATGGACGAGCACACCCTCTACGCGGCCCGTGACCCGCAGGGCATCCGCCCGCTGGTCCTCGGCCGCCTGGAGCGCGGCTGGGTGGTCGCCTCGGAGACGGCGGCGCTCGACATCTGCGGCGCCTCCTTCATCCGCGAGGTGGAGCCCGGCGAGCTGATCGCCATCGACGAGAACGGCATGCGGACCTCCCGCTTCGCCGAGGCCAAGCCCAAGGGCTGCGTCTTCGAGTACGTCTACCTGGCCCGCCCGGACACCACCATCGCCGGCCGGAATGTGCACCTCTCCCGCGTGGAGATGGGCCGCCGGCTCGCCAAGGAGGCGCCCGTCGAGGCCGATCTGGTGATAGCCACTCCCGAGTCCGGCACCCCCGCCGCGATCGGGTACGCGGAGGCCAGCGGCATCCCGTACGGCTCCGGCCTGGTGAAGAACGCCTACGTGGGCCGCACCTTCATCCAGCCCAGCCAGACCATCCGCCAGCTCGGCATCCGCCTCAAGCTCAACCCGCTGCGCGAGGTCATCCAGGGCAAGCGCCTGGTGGTGGTGGACGACTCCATCGTCCGCGGCAACACCCAGCGCGCGCTGGTCCGGATGCTCCGCGAGGCCGGCGCGGCCGAGGTCCACATCCGGATCTCCTCGCCGCCGGTCAAGTGGCCGTGCTTCTTCGGCATCGACTTCGCCACCCGCGCGGAGCTGATCGCCAACGGCATGACGGTGGAGGAGATCGGCCGCACCCTCGGTGCGGACTCGCTCGCCTACATCTCGATCGACGCCATGATCGAGGCCACCACGATCCCCAAGGACCGGCTCTGCCGGGCCTGCTTCGACGGCGAGTACCCGATGGAGCTGCCGGACCCGGCACTGCTCGGCAAGCTGCTGCTGGAGGCGGAGATCGCCGGCAGCAAGCAGCAGCCGGCCGTCCGGGGCAAGTCCACCGGCTCCGACCTGGACGGCGTCCAGTCGCTGCTCGGCGGCCACGGCGCGGCCGACGCGCTCCGGCGCCCCTGATCCACCTGCCGCCCCGGTCCTCCCAGGCCGGGGCGGTGCGGTTCCCGTACACCCCCACCCCTGACCCGAAAGGGCCACAGCACGTGACCAGCAACCAGAGCGGTGCCACCTACGCCGCCGCAGGTGTCGACATCGAGGCCGGCGACCGTGCGGTCGAGCTGATGAAGCAGTGGGTCAGGAAGGCCGACCGCCCCGAGGTGGTCGGCGGCCTCGGCGGCTTCGCCGGGCTCTTCGACGCCTCCGCCTTCAAGCGCTACGAGCGCCCGCTGCTGGCCTCGGCGACCGACGGGGTCGGGACCAAGGTGGCCATCGCCCAGGCGATGGACAAGCACGACACCATCGGCCGCGACCTGGTCGGCATGGTCGTCGACGACCTGGTGGTCTGCGGCGCCGAGCCGCTCTTCATGACCGACTACATCTGCGTGGGCAAGGTCGTCCCGGAGCGTGTCGCGGCGATCGTCAAGGGCATCGCCGAGGGCTGCACGCTGGCCGGCTGCGCGCTGGTCGGCGGCGAGACCGCCGAGCACCCGGGCCTGCTCGGCCCGGACGACTACGACGTCGCGGGCGCCGGCACCGGTGTGGTGGAGGCCGACAAGCTGCTCGGCGCCGACCGCGTCCGGGCCGGCGACGTGGTGATCGCGATGGCCGCCTCGGGCCTGCACTCCAACGGCTACTCGCTGGTGCGCCACGTGCTGCTGAACCAGGCCAAGTGGTCGCTGGACCGCCAGGTCGAGGAGTTCGGCCGCACCCTCGGCGAGGAGCTCCTCGAGCCGACCCGGATCTACTCCCTGGACTGCCTGGCGCTGACCCGGGCGACCGAGATCCACGCCTTCTCGCACGTCACCGGCGGCGGCCTGGCGGCCAACCTGGCCCGGGTGATGCCGGCCGGCCTGCACGCCCGCCTGGACCGCGGCACCTGGTCCCCGCTGCCGGTCTTCCAGACCGTGGCGAAGGTCGGCAACATGGCCGCCCTGGAGATCGAGAAGACCCTGAACATGGGCGTCGGCATGGTGGCCGTGGTGCCGCCGGAGTCGGTCGACGTGGTGCTCTCGGTCCTGGAGGACCGGGGCGTCGAGGCCTGGCTGCTGGGCGACGTGGTGGACCGCACCGACGAGCACGCGGACGGCGCGGCGCTGTACAACGCCTACGACGGCTTCGAGCTGGCCTGACCGCAGGTCCGAAGGGCCCCTACGGGGGCCCTTCGGCATGTCCGGGGAGCGCCGCTCCGCCGGTGCCGGGGAACGACGAAGACCGGCTCGGCACCCGGGGGTGACTGAGCCGGTCTTTCGAAGACGTGGTCAGCGACGACCGGGCTGACTGCCCGAGTCCGCTTCTTCGTCGTCGTAGTCGTTGTAGCGATCCGCGTACGCCGCGTACGGGTCGTCGTCCTCCTCGACCGGCTCCGGCTTGACCGGAACGGGCGGTGGAGGTGTCGATACGCCCAACTCGCTGGACAGACGGTTGGCGTCGAACCCGCCGCTGTTGTACTTCAGCTCGCGGGCGACCTTCGTCTGCTTGGCCTTGGCCCGGCCGCGCCCCATGGGTCGACCCCCTCAACGATGGGGCTCATGGCCCCGAGTCTGACACGTATCCATGATCGGGTGCGGTCCTGCCCGAAGTGGGAGAACCGTCCCTTGGAGCATTAACGGTACCTGTTTCCGTCGCCGAACGGTACGTCGCCCGTGTGACGTGGCGCGCACCGAAGCCCCCCGAAACCAGGTCCGTCCAGGTCACGTGGGGGTTTTCGGGCTTTCGCAGGCCGTTCAGAGCCTGCCCAGGTCCGTTGTTCCGTGACCGATTATCCCCCGGCAGGGGGCCCAGGATCGCCCGATCGGGCTACCGAACGAGAATCCGGTTCCACATCGTGACCCTGGGCCCCGGGCGGGTCAGCCCCGGCGGGCGCCGGGCAGCAGCACCGAGCGGAGCGCGCTGATCTCGCGCATCCGCTTCTCGGCCAGGCGGTCGGCCGCCACGGCCGGCGGGACGCCGTCGGAGGCGGCCCGGGTGAAGATCTCCAGGGTGGTGTCGAAGATCTTCGTGGCCTTGTTCTTGGCCCGCTCGAAGTTGAAGCCCTCGATCTCGTCGGCCACCTGGATCACGCCGCCGGAGTTCACCAGGTAGTCGGGCGCGTAGAGGATGCCGCGGCCGGCCAGGTCCTTCTCCACGCCGGGGTGGGCGAGCTGGTTGTTGGCCGCGCCGCAGACCACCGAGGTGCCGGCCGCGCCGAGGGCGGCGACGGTGTGGTCGTCCAGCGCGCCGCCGAGCGCGCAGGGGGCGTAGACGTCCAGCCGCGAGCCGAGCAGGGCCGCGGTGTCCGCGACCACCTCGACGTCCGGGTGGGCGGCCCGGACCCGGTTGACGGCGGCCTCGGAGACGTCCGTGACGACCACGGTGGCGCCGTCCGCGACCAGGTGGCCGACCAGGTAGTGGCCGACCTTGCCGACGCCCGAGACGCCGACCCGGCGGCCGCGCAGGGTGGGCTGGCCCCAGCGGGCCTGGGCGGAGGCGCGCATGCCCTGGAAGACGCCGAAGGCGGTGAGGATGGAGGAGTCGCCGGCGCCGCCGTGCTCGGGCGAGCGGCCGGTGACGAACTCGGTCTCGCGGGCGATCACGTCCATGTCCTGGACGTAGGTGCCGACGTCGCAGGCGGTGATGTAGCGGCCGCGCAGCGACTCGACGAAGCGGCCGTAGGCGCGGAGCATCGCCTCGTTCTTGACCTTGTTGGGGTCGCCGATGATGACGGCCTTGCCGCCGCCGAGGTCGAGGCCGGCCAGCGCGTTCTTGTAGCTCATCCCGCGCGAGAGGTTGAGCGCGTCCTCGAGCGCCGCCTCCTCGGAGGCGTAGGGGTAGAAGCGGGTGCCGCCGAGGGCCGGGCCGAGGGCGGTGGAGTGGATGGCGATGATGGCCTTCAGGCCGGAGGAGCGGTCGTGGCAGAGGACGACCTGCTCGTGGCCGTCGCCGGGGGCGCCGTCCTGCTCGGTGCGGAAGATCCTGCTCAGCACGCCGGGTGCGGGGTGCGGGGCGGACGCGGTCTGTACGTCGGTCACTGTGGTGACTCCAGTATCTGTGGCCCACTGCTGTGGTGTGGGCGCCTGTCCGGAAGCCTAGCTCCGGCGGGGGTGCCCGAGCTGCCCCCCTGCGAGGGTCCGCCGTGCGACGATGCGAGGCGTGACCGCCGTGCGCACATCAGTGCTCCCGCCCTACGCCGCGCACCTGCGCGTGTACGAGCCGCTGGCCGCCTACGCGGGGCCGGAACGGACCCGCTGGCAGTCCTACGCGGCCCGTTACGGGCCGGACGCGGCGGAGCCCGGGCAGACGGTGGCCCCGGCGGTGCTGGCCGAGCAGCGCGGGGCACTGGCGGAGCTGCTCTCTCGGACGCCCAGGCCGCTGCCGGAGCGGGAGAGCGAGCGGGCCTTCGTGCGGGTGGTGGACGGGGTGACGTACGTCTGCCCGTGGGCCACCAGGATGCGCAGCTGGCAGGCGCTGGAGGAGCTGGCCGAGCAGCTTCCGGCCTCGCTGCTGGACACCGTCCTGCCGCCCGCCGTGCGGGCCGCCGCGCAGGCCGACGGGGAGCGCTGGCGGGCCGAGCACCCGGACGCCCGGCCGTGGATCCTGACCAGCCGCTGGGAGGTGCCGGTGCGCTGGTTCCTGCCGTTCGGCACCGAGGACCGCTGCCACCTGCCGGCCGAGCCGGGCGGGGCGCCGGCCGCCCTCTTCTACCTGACGCCGATGGCGCAGGCCCGGCGCCGGGTGGCCCGGGGCTACCGGGCGCTGCGCGAGCGGGTGCCGAGCGCGGCGCTGGCGGGCGGGGTGGAGGAGCTGGGCCGCTGGCTGGAGGAGTTCCACCCGCGCTCGCTGGTGGAGCTGGACTACGGCGGCCTGGTGCACCTGATCGGTGCGGCGGCGCTGGCGGAGGAGGACTCGGTCGGGGAGATCGAGGCGGGGGTGGCCGCGCTGCGGGCCGGGGACGGGCGCGAGGCGGCCCGGATGTACGAGTCGGTGACGGAGCGCTGGCGGCGGGTCCACGCACTTCGGTACGCCAGCTGACGGTAGGTCAGGCCCCGGAGCGGGCAGAGGTGTCAGCAGGACAGGTGATGATGGTTGGGACCTTTGGTGCCGACGGTCGGGACCAAGGTCCCGGTTCGGGTCAATACCCCGCGAACGTGACACTACTCACCGTTGACGCTTACTTACGCCTATGTGTAAAAATGGGACAACCAGCCCAAGTTCACTCAGGTGTGTCCACTTTTGGGTGGATCTGACGGCAGTGCGCTCTTTGCGGGGAATCAGTTGGGTCTGGTCCCTCATAACCGCTTGTCACCGATTGGTGACTGTCCGTTATGAGGTGGTCCATGGCCATCCGTTGCACTTGAACCCGTGAGGGGTCAATTTTGGCGGTTTGGCCGATGGGGCTGGACGAATGGTGTAGTTGTAGACACCAGGACAAGCCGTTCGTCCTATTACCGACTCGGCCCGTCTATGCCATTTCGGGCATCGCGGGCCAAGGTGCAGAATTTGAAGGATAGAACCGCCCTGGTTCGGTTCTCCCGAGGAGGCCGCTCATGACCGCTCGTACCCCTGACGCCGAGCCCCTGCTGACGCCGGCAGAGGTCGCCACCATGTTCCGCGTGGACCCGAAGACGGTCACCCGCTGGGCCAAGGCGGGCAAGCTCACGTCCATCCGCACCCTCGGCGGCCACCGCCGGTACCGCGAGGCGGAGGTGCGTGCCCTGCTGGCCGGTATTCCGGCGCAGCGTACCGAGGCCTGAGAGGGGCCCACAGGGGCCTTTAAAGACGTTCACCGCAAGGGGCCGTGTGCCTGACTCCGCCGGGTCAGGGATGCGGCCCCTTCGGCATGTCCGGAATCGGCTGTTCCTATTGGGGCGCGTGTGGGTGGGGGGAAATGGGGGTAATTACATGTGCAATTTTACATATTAAATTAGGTGCCTCTTGGAGGGGGGCTGGAGTGTCCGGCCTCAAGAAAAGATAAGTGACGACGGTCACAGCGTCGTTACCTTGTGGTCTAGACCTGCCTGACATAGCGGCTGACGCCGGGTCAGGGGAACGCGAAGAGGCCCGGAACCTTACGGCTCCGGGCCTCTCTGTACTGCGATCCTGACGGGACTTGAACCCGCGACCTCCACCTTGACAGGGTGGCGAGCTAACCAACTGCTCCACAGGACCAGGATGTTGCTTGGTCGATCTGTCTTGTTCGCCTGCTCCCGCTTGCGAACAAGACAGATCGTACTGCATGTGCGGGGCCGAGGTAAAACCGGCTCCGCGAGGCCGCTACGGCGTGCTCGCCGCGGCCTCCATCGCCTTGAGGATCCGCTTCTCCGAGACGGGCGTCGGGGTGCCGAGGCCTTGGGCGAAGAAGCTGACCCGGAGCTCCTCGATCATCCAGCGGACCGCCCGCAGGGCTGCCGAGGGCTCCTGGCCGGCCGGGACCTTGGCGAGCTGCTCGCCGTAGGCGTCCTGGAGCTGGTGGACCTTGGACAGGTGCTGGAGGTCGCGCTGCGGGTGGTTGGGCAGCGCCTCCAGGCGGCGGTCGACGGCCAGCAGGTAGCGCTTGAGGTCCGGCAGGCGCTGCCAGCCGGTGTCGGTGACGAAGCCGGGGTGGATCAGCGAGGCCAGGTGCAGGCGGACGTCGTTGACGGCGGTGAGCAGGACCGGGCTGGAGACCGACTTGAGCCGGGTGGAGGCCTTGTGAAAGGCGATCAGGGCGGTGGCGGTCTTCAGGGTGGTGTCGGCGGCCAGCTCGTACAGGTCGGCCCGGACCTTGTCGTAGAGCTTGGTGAAGGCGGCCTCGTCCCAGGCCGGGCCGCCGTGAAGGGTCATCAGACGGTCGGTGGCGGCCGAGACGATGTCCTCGAACAGCGCGGGGACCGAGCCGTGCGGGTTGTGCGAGAGGGCCAGCTTGGCCTGGTTCCCGAGGCGGCCCTGGATGGACTTGGCGGGGGAGTTGACGGTCAGCATCAGCAGCCGCCGGGTGCCCGCCCACATCGCCTGCTGCTGGGCCTCGGGGGTGTCGAAGAGCCGGATCGCCACCGAGTCCTTCTCGTCCACCAGCGCCGGGTAGGCGCGCAGCGAGTGGCCCCGGGAGCGCTGCTCGAAGGTGCGCTGGAGCACCGGCAGGTCCGCGGGCCAGGAGGTCAGGCCGGTGCGCTCGATGCCCTGGCCGGAGGCGGCCGAGGAGAGGGTCTCCTTGAGCTTGGGCTTGAGCTTGAGGCGGAGGTCCTCGAGGTCCTTGGACTCGGCCAGCTTCTTCTTGCCGTCCACCACCCGGAAGGTGATCCGCAGGTGGTCCGGGACGCGCTCGTCGTCCCAGGCCTCCGGCGGGATGGTGATGGCGCTCATCCGCTTGAGGATTCGCTCCAGGGTCGGCAGCAGCGGCTCCTGACGGTCCTTCACCTGGCGCAGCGCGGCGGCGGCGAAGTCCGGGGCGGGCACGAAGTTGCGCCGGATCGCCTTGGGCAGGGCCCGGATGTACGCGGTGACCAGCTCGGCCCGCAGGCCGGGGATCTGCCAGTCGAATCCCTCGGCGGTGACCTGGTTGAGCACCGGGAGCGGGATGTGCACGGTGACGCCGTCGGCGTCGCTGCCGGGCTCGAACTGGTAGGTCAGCTTGAACTTCAGCGCGCCCTGCTGCCAGTAGTCCGGGTAGTCCGCCTCGGTGACGCCGCCGGCCGCGTCGTTGATGAGCATCGACTTCTCGAAGTTGAGCAGGTCCGGCTGGTCGTGCCGGGCCTTCTTCCACCAGGAGTCGAAGTGCCGGGTGGAGACGATCTCCTCGGGCAGCCGGGCGTCGTAGAAGTCGAACAGGGTCTGGTCGTCCACCATGATGTCGCGGCGGCGGGCCCGGGCCTCCAGCTCCTCGACCTCGCTGAGCAGCTTGCGGTTCTCGGCCCAGAAGCGGTGGTGGGTCTCCCAGTCGCCCTCGACCAGGGCGTTGCGGATGAACAGCTCGCGGCAGAGCTCGGCGTCGATCCGGCCGTAGTTGATCTTGCGCTGGGCGACGATCGGCATCCCGTAGAGGGTGACCTTCTCGAAGGCCATCACCGCGCCGGCCTTCTTCTCCCAGTGCGGCTCGCTGTAGCTGCGCTTGATCAGGTGGCCCGCCAGTGGCTCGACCCACTCGGGCTCGATCTTGGCGTTCATCCGGGCCCACAGGCGGGAGGTCTCCACCAGCTCGGCGGACATCACCCAGCGCGGGGGCTTCTTGAACAGGCCGGAGCCCGGGAAGACCGCGAACCGGGCGCCGCGGGCGCCGCCGTACTCGCGCTTCTCCACGTCGTACAGGCCGAGGTGGGAGAGCAGGCCGGTGAGCAGCGCCTGGTGGATCCGGTCGGCGTCCGGCTCGACGTCGTCATGAGGCTCGTCGAAGGTGACGCCGAGCTGCTTGGCGACGGTGCGCAGCTGGGTGTAGAGGTCCTGCCACTCCCGTATCCGCAGGTAGTTGAGGAACTCGCTCTTGCACATCCGGCGGAACGCGGAGGAGGACAGCTCCTTCTGCTGCTCCCTGACGTACCGCCAGATCGCCAGGAAGGCCAGGAAGTCGGAGGTCTCCGAGTTGAACCGGCGGTGCTTCTCGTCGGCGGCCTGGCGCTTCTCGGCGGGGCGCTCGCGCGGGTCCTGGATGGAGAGCGCGGCGGCGATCACCATCACGTCCCGGGCCACGCCCAGGCGGTCGGCCTCCAGCACCATGCGGGCCATCCGCGGGTCCACCGGGAGCTGGGCCAGCTTGCGGCCGAGCGGGGTGAGGCGCTTGCGGTGGTCCTTCTCGTCCGGGTCGATCGCACCGAGCTCGTGGAGCAGGTTGACGCCGTCCTTGATGTTCCGCGAGTCCGGCGGGTCGAGGAAGGGGAAGGCGGCGATGTCGCCGAGGTTGGCCGCGGTCATCTGGAGGATGACCGAGGCGAGGTTGGTGCGCAGGATCTCGGCGTCGGTGAACTCGGGGCGGGAGAGGAAGTCCTCCTCCGAGTAGAGCCGGATGCAGATGCCGTCCGAGGTACGGCCGCAGCGGCCCTTGCGCTGGTTGGCGCTGGCCTGGCTGATCGCCTCGATCGGCAGGCGCTGGACCTTGGTGCGGTGGCTGTAGCGGGAGATGCGGGCGGTGCCCGGGTCGATCACGTACTTGATGCCGGGGACGGTCAGCGAGGTCTCGGCGACGTTGGTGGCCAGCACGATCCGGCGGCTGTTGGAGCGCTGGAAGACCCGGTGCTGCTCGGCGGAGCTCAGCCGGGCGTAGAGGGGGAGGACCTCGGTGAACTTGAGCTTGAGCTTGTTGAGCGCGTCGGCGGTGTCCCGGATCTCGCGCTCGCCGGAGAGGAAGACCAGGATGTCGCCCGGGCCCTCGGCCTGGAGCTCCTGGGCCGCGTCGCAGATCGCCTGGATCTGGTCGCGGTCGCGGTCGATCTCCTCGCCGTCCTCGTCCTCCTCCAGGACCGGCTGGTAGCGGACCTCGACCGGATAGGTACGGCCCGAGACCTCGATGATCGGGGCGTCGCCGAAGTGCTCGGCGAAGCGCTCCGGGTCGATGGTCGCGGAGGTGATCACGACCTTGAGGTCGGGGCGGCGGGGGAGCAGCTGCTTGAGGTAGCCGAGCAGGAAGTCGATGTTGAGGCTGCGCTCGTGGGCCTCGTCGATGATCAGGGTGTCGTACTGGCGCAGGTCCCGGTCGGTCTGGATCTCGGCCAGCAGGATGCCGTCCGTCATCAGCTTCACCAGGGTGTTCGGCCCGGCCTGGTCGGTGAACCTGACCTTCCAGCCGACCGCCTCGCCGAGCGGGGTGTCCAGCTCCTCGGCCACCCGCTCGGCCACCGTGCGGGCGGCGATCCGGCGCGGCTGGGTGTGGCCGATCAGGCCCTTCACGCCACGGCCGAGCTCCAGACAGATCTTCGGGATCTGGGTGGTCTTGCCGGAGCCGGTCTCGCCCGCGACGATCACCACCTGGTGGTCGCGGACGGCCGCCAGGATGTCGTCCTTCTTCTGACTGACCGGCAGCTCGGCGGGGTAGCGGATGACCGGCACCGAGGCGCGGCGCTGGGCCATCCGCTGCTCGGCCCGGTCGATCTCGGTGACCAGTTCGGCCGCGATGGCCTCCCGGGCCTCGGCTTTGCGGACTCGGCGGGCACCGTCCAGGCGGCGGCCGATCCGCTGCTGGTCACGCAACGTCAGCTCGGGCAGCCGGGCGGCCAGCTCCCCGATGCTGGGCGCCTTCGGGGCCTCGGCGGGCTGGGCTACGGGAGAACTCACTGCGGACATCCCTCTAGGTTCGCAAGGAGGAGCGGGCGGGCGCACCTCGGTTTTCGAGCCCCTCCAGTGTCACAGACGGTCCGCCACACCCTCCGCCCGCACGGGCCGCCGCGGTGGGATGGAGCCGGATGGGGCCGGGCTGCGTCCCTTTCGGGTGGACCATCGACCGACGGTAGGAGCAGGTGTGCAGGACTTCGACGTGCACGAGCGGCGGATGTGGGGCGGCGACGGGGTGGCGCGGGCGTACTCCCGGGGGTTCGCCGGGCTCTGCGCCGGGGCACTGCCCGCGCTGCTGGCGGCGGCCGGGGCGGGGCCGGGCGTGCGGCTGCTGGACGTCGGCACCGGCACGGGCAACGCGGCGGCGGCCGCCCTGGCGCTGGGCGCCCGGGTGACGGCGGTGGACGCCGAGCCGCAGATGGTGAAGGCGGCCGCCGAGCGGCTGCCGGAGGTGCCGGTGTCGCTCGCCGAGCTGCCGGAACTCCCGTTCGCGGACGGAGAGTTCGATGCGGTGGTGGCCAACTTCGTGGTCAACCACGTGGCCGATCCGGTGGCCGCGCTGGCCGAGCTGCGCCGGGTCGTGCGCCCCGGCGGCCGGGTGGCGGTGACGCTCTGGCACGCGGAGGGGAACCGCGCGATGGACCTGTTCAACCGGGCGCTGGACGCGGAGGGGGTGGAGCGCCCGTCCTTCCCGCCGGTGCCGGTGGCCTTCGAGCGCACCCCCGAGGGCCTGGCCGGGCTGCTGGCGGAGGCGGGCTGGGCGGAGCCGCACGGCCGGGAGCTGGCCTGGACCCACCGGGCGGACCCGGAGGACTGGTGGGCCGGCCCGGCCGGCGGGGTGGCCAACGTCGGTCTGGTGGTGACCGGCCTGCCGGCCGGACGGGCGGCCGGGCTCAAGCGGGAGTACGACCGGCTGGCGGCGGAGGCGGCCGGCCCGGACGGGCGGCTCGCGCTGGAGGCGGTCGCCGTGCTGGCCTCCGGGGTCCGCTCGTTGTAGGCAGTGCCGGCGCGGCGCCGCGGACCCCCTGCGGGCTCCACGGTGGCAGGGTGGTCCGATAGCCTTTTGACGGATTGTCATCCTTTTCTTTTCGACGTGAGGTTCCGGGGGAGCGGCTTTGAACTTCTTCAGCGAGGCATGGGACGACGCCGTCGGGCTGGTCAGCTCGGGCGCCAAGTTGGTCAAGGACATCGTGATGGCCCCGGCCGAGATCGCCCGCTGGGCGCTCGGCGAGATGTTCGGCGGCGGCGAGGACGAGCTGAACCAGATCGCCGCCGAACTGGCCCAGCTGGGCAAGGAGTTCGACAAGCTCGGCACGGACGTCAACACCGCGCTGGGCCACCTGACCTGGCACGGGCCGGCGGCCGACGCCTTCGTCAACCACGCCCAGGGCCGGGTCCGCGAGATCTCCGGGGTCGCCGACGAGCTCGAAGGGCTGAGCCAGGCGGTCAAGCGGCTCGCCAGCTTCTGACCGACAGCGCATCCACCAGGACGACAGGGGGTACGGGGACCATGGCCGGTGAGCAGTTCGGCGTCCAGTTGCAGGAGCTCGGCAAGATCCAGAAGGACTGGCAGGAGACCAGCCGGAGGATGGCGGAGCTTCAGGCGAAGCTCGGGAAGATCCAGTCCACCCTGGCCAAGGCGGTCGCCGTCGACCTGTCGGTCAGCCCGCTGGCCGGCATAGCCGGCTTCGCCGTCGCGTACGACGTGCTGAGCGACGCGAAGGAGGTGGAGAAGCGGGCTCGGCACCTGATGGAGACCAAGGAGAAGCTCAGCCAGGGCATCGCCCAGGACGCCGAGAGGATCAAGTCGGTCATCAAGGAGTACACCGAAGCGGAGCGGAAGGTGCACGACGAGATGAAGGACAAGGAGAAGAAGCAGCCCCCCGCCCCCACCGAGATCGCCGGCGCCGGCGACAAGGGCAGCGGGAACGGCGGCGGCGGTGGTGGCGGCACCGGCGGTGGTGGCGGCCACGGGAGCGGTGGCGGCGGCGGGGACGGTGGCGGTGGTGGCGGCAGCACCCGCCCCGACGGCAACGGCGACCACGGCAAGTACAAGGACCACACCACCGGCGACAAGAACGTCCGCTACATCAACGGTGACAGCTGGGAGGACTGGGCCCGCGGCAAGGACTCCTACGGCAAGCACCCGCACAACGGCGAGGGCAAGGGCGCCCTGGTCCGTCCCAAGCTGGAGGGCCTCTCGGACGAGCGGCACGACATCCTGGAACGGGCCATGAAGCGCGTCGACATGAAGCTCGGCTACAGCCAGGGCGCCATCACCGACCACTACCGGGTCGACTGCTCCGGCTTCGTCAGCGCGGCCTGGGGCCTCGACCCCGGCTCCTACGGCGGGCTCAACACCACCGCCCTGATGGACCCGAGCGTCTCCGAGAAGATCGGCAAGAACGACCTCAAGCCGGGTGACGCCCTGATCAACGGCGACCACACCATCCTCTTCGGCGGCTGGGCGGACGAGTCCCACACCAAGTACATCGCGATCGAGAACGCCAGCCGCTCCGGCACCGTCTCGCGGGTGGCCACCATGGGGACCGAGTACGGCTTCTACCGCCGCAAGGACCTCTGACGCACCCTCAGCGACCGCGCCACCCCGGCCGGGGCCCTTCGGGGCCCCGGGGCCGGAGCGGGGTGACGGGCAGACAGAAGAGCCCCGGAGCTGCTGCTCCGGGGCTCTTCGCTGTGGCCAGGGCCGGGGTCGAACCGGCGACCTTCCGCTTTTCAGGCGGACGCTCGTACCAACTGAGCTACCTGGCCGTACTGCACCGTCCCTCGCGGGACGAGCGATCCTGACGGGACTTGAACCCGCGACCTCCACCTTGACAGGGTGGCGAGCTAACCAACTGCTCCACAGGACCTGGTCGGACTGACGTCCGTTCTTGCTGCACTGACTGTACTACGGGTACTGCGTGCCCCCAACGGGATTCGAACCCGTGCTACCGCCTTGAAAGGGCGACGTCCTGGGCCACTAGACGATGAGGGCTTGCGGCCCGTCCGGGTGACTCGCACCGGTCGGGGACGTGAGAAGCATATGGGATGCCGGTCGGGAACGCCAAAACGGTTACGGCGGCGGTGTGGGCGGGTCGCGAGGTCAGGACCAGCCGAGTTCGTGCAGCTCGTGGTCGTCGAAGCCGAAGTGGTGGGCCACTTCGTGGATCACGGTGGTGCGGACCTCGGCGACCATCTCCTCCCGGGTGTCGCACATCCGGAGGGTGGGGCCCATGTAGACGATGATCCGGTCGGGCAGCACCCCGGCGTACCACTCGCCGCGCTCGGTCAGCGGCGTGCCCTCGTAGAGCCCGAGCAGGTCGGGGTCGGAGGGGTCGGGTTCGTCCTCGACGAAGACCGCGACGTTGTCCATCATCGCCGCGAGCTGCGGGGGGATCTGGTCCAGGGCATCGGCGACCAGAGTCTCGAACTCGTCCCGGTTCATGTCCACCGGTCCATTGTCGGGCGTGGGGTGACGGTGTGCCAGGTCATCCGCGACGGTGGTTCGCCGGGCTCGCGGCGTGTCGGTGATTCACTGGGGTGGTGCGGGTGAGGGTGTCGAGGCGGGAGTGGCGGCAGGGCGAGGGTCCGGTCGTCCTGGCGGTCGCGCTCGGCGGGGTGCTCGGGGCGCTGGCCCGGTACGGGGCCGGGCTGCTCCGGCCGGCGGCGGAGGGGGCGTTCCCCTGGACCACCTGGTGGATCAACGTGCTGGGCTGCGCCGTGATGGGCGTGCTGATGGTTCTGGTCACCGAAGTGCGGCAGCCGCACCGGCTGGTCCGGCCGTTCCTCGGCACCGGGGTGCTCGGCGGCTTCACCACCTTCTCCGCCTACGCGCTGGACGTGCACCGGCTGGCCGAGGGCGGCCGGCTGCCGCTCGCGGCGGCGTACGCGGCGGCCACCCTGCTGGGGGCGCTGGCTGCGGTCCGGGCCGCGGCCGGGCTGACCAGGTGGGCGGCCGGCCGGGGGAGGGTCTCGTGAACTGGCTGCTGGTGGCGGCGGGCGCCCTGGCCGGCGCCCCGCTGCGGTACCTGACGGACCGTACGCTGCGGGCCCGGTACGGGCCGGCGCTGCCCTGGGGCACCTTCGCGGTGAACGTGGCCGGCTCGCTGCTGCTCGGGCTGGTGGCCGGGGTCTGCGGCGCCCGGGGGCAGCTGCTGCTCGGCACCGGGCTCTGCGGGGCGCTCACCACCTACTCGACCTTCTCCTGGGAGACGCTGCGGCTGGCCGAGGCCGGGCCCCGGCGGGCGGCGGTGCTGAACGTGCTCGGGACGCTGGTGGCCGGGCTGGCCGCGGTCTGGGCCGGGGCGGCGCTGGCGGGGGCGTTCTGACGCCGGGCGGCCCCGGCCGGCCCGTACGCGCGTTCGTTCGGTGACGGGGCGGCAGGTGCTGTGGCGCACGGGTGTTCTGACGGTCGGTCGGATGCCGGTGCCCTGGAGCGGCGTTCGGGAGGTGCCCGTGTCCTGGCCGTCCGGTGCGCGTTGGTCACCGCAGGTGGACCGGGCGCGGCGGGTGCCGCGCCGGCGCGTGCCGCCGAGCAGGGGAGGTGCCCAGGTGACGGCGGATCAGATGGCGGGCCAGGGTGCGCGGATGGCGCGGGCGGTCAGGGTGGCCCGCGCGGGGGCGGTGCTGGCGCTGGCCGGGGCGGGGATGGCCGGCTGCATGTCGGTCGGCGGCTCGCCCTCCTCGGACGCCCAGGTGACCGGGCGCCCCGCCGGCCAGACCGGCGCGCCCGGGAAGAGCGGGGGCGGGACGCACGCCCCGGGGAAGCCGGTGCCCGGCCAGCGGTCGGAGCACGGCGGGGGCGCGAGCGCCCCGGCGCAGGCCGGGGCGCCCGGGGCCACGCCCGGCGCGGAGGCGCCCGGTGCCAGCCAGCCGGCCCCCGTGCCGGTGGCCGTGGCGGTCGGGAGCGTCCAGCCCAGCCCCGGTGCCCCGGCCGGCTCGCCCTCACCCTCGCCCTCCAGGGCCGGTGGCGAGCACGGCCAGCCCAGCCCCTCGCCCACGGCCGCTCCCTCCCCGACCGCCGAGCCCAGCAGCAGCCCCACGCCACCGGCGGCCTCGCCCACCGCGGACCCCACGCCGACCGACCCCGGAACCACTGCCCCCAGCCCCAGTCCGGCTGGCTGATACCGGCCTGGCCAGCAGATTTGCCTTTGATCCGGAGGTTCCCGTATGGTGGTAGATCGTTACTTTGATCCATTTGATTGGCGCCCTATTTCCATCTGGCGCCCTTGGCGCGTTCCGGCGATCCGTGGCTGACCGCATAGAGGCGGTTGTGAACAGAACCCCGGACTTTGGCGCGTGCCACTTCCGGAAGGTTTTGCATGTCTCTCGTTGACGACGACCGCTTCAGCATGCCCGCGAACGGTTCGGACGCCTCCGACACCGCCTCCCTCGAGACCGAGGTCGAGGCCACCGACTCCATCGACACCCCCGACGACGCCATCGACACGGTCGACACCGTCGAGGCGGACACCGAGGCTCCCGCCGAGCCCACCATCACCTTCGGTGACCTCGGTCTGCACGACGACGTGGTGCGTGCGCTGGCCAAGCGCGGCGTCACCACCCCGTTCCCGATCCAGGCCGCCACCATCCCGGACGCGCTGGCCGGCAAGGACGTCCTCGGCCGTGGCCGCACCGGCTCCGGCAAGACCCTGAGCTTCGGCCTCCCGCTGCTGACCCGCCTGGCGGGCGGCGAGCGCACCAAGCCCAAGCACCCGCGCGGCCTGATCCTGGTGCCGACCCGCGAGCTGGCCATGCAGGTCGCCGACGCGCTGGAGCCGTTCGGCTCGGTGCTCGGCCTCAAGCTCAAGGTCGTCTGCGGCGGCACCTCGATGTCGAACCAGATCTACGCGCTGGAGCGCGGTGTCGACGTCCTGGTCGCCACCCCCGGCCGTCTGCGTGACCTGATCAACCGCGGCAGCGCCAAGCTCGCCGAGGTCGAGACCGTGGTCCTCGACGAGGCCGACCAGATGGCCGACATGGGCTTCCTGCCCGAGGTCACCGAGATCCTCGACCAGGTGCCGGCCGGCGGCCAGCGCCTGCTGTTCTCCGCCACCCTGGAGAACGAGATCGACTCGCTGGTCAAGCGCTACCTGAAGAACCCGGTCACCCACGAGGTCGACCCGTCGGCCGGCGCGGTCACCACCATGACCCACCACATCCTCGTGGTGAAGCCCAAGGACAAGGCGCCGATCACCAACGCGATCGCCGCCCGCAAGGGCCGCACCATCATCTTCGTCCGTACCCAGATGGGTGCCGACCGGGTCGCCGAGCAGCTCATCGAGGCCGGCGTGAAGGCCGACGCGCTGCACGGCGGGATGACCCAGGGCGCCCGTACCCGCGTCCTCGGCGACTTCAAGGACGGCTACGTCAACGTGGTCGTCGCCACCGACGTCGCCGCCCGTGGCATCCACGTGGACGGCATCGACCTGGTGCTCAACGTGGACCCGGCCGGTGACCACAAGGACTACCTGCACCGCTCCGGCCGGACCGCTCGCGCGGGCCGCTCCGGTGCCGTCGTCACCCTGGTGCTGCCGCACCAGCGCCGCGGCGTCTTCCGCCTGATGGAGGACGCGGGCGTGGACGCCTCGCGCCACATCCTGGACCACGCCTTCGACGCCGAGGTCGCCAAGATCACCGGCGCCCGCTCGCTGGTCGAGGTGCAGGCCGAGTCGGCCTCCGGCATCGCCGGTGCGGCCGAGCGCGAGGTCGCCGAGATGACCCGTCAGCTGGAGCGCGCGCAGCGCCGCGCCAACGAGCTGCGCGAGGAGGCCGACCGTCTGGCCGCCCGTGCGGCGCGCGAGCGGGCCGAGCTGGGCATCGAGGACGAGCCGGTCGTCGAGGCCGAGGCCGAGGCCGGCGAGGCGTCGGAGGGCGTGGTCGTTGAGGCCGCCGCCGCTCCGGCCGTCGAGGCCGACCGCGCCCCGGCCTACCGCGAGGCGCGCAACGAGCGTCCCTCCTACGGTGACCGGGACCGCGACAACCGTGGTGGTGGCTTCAACCGCGACCGTGACGACCGTGGTGGCCGTTCCTTCGGTGGCGACCGCGACCGCGCCCCGCGTTCCGGTGGTTTCAACCGTGACGACCGTGGCGGCCGCCCGTCCTTCGGCGACCGTGACAACCGCTCGGGTGGCGGCTTCAACCGCGACCGTGACGACCGTGGTGGCCGTTCCTTCGGCGGCGACCGCGACCGCGCCCCGCGCACCGGTGGTTTCAACCGCGACGAGCGTTCGGGTGGCGGCTTCAACCGCGACCGTGACAACCGCTCGGGTGGTTTCAACCGTGACGACCGTGGCGGCCGCCCGTCCTTCGGCGACCGTGACAACCGCTCGGGTGGCGGCTTCAACCGCGACAACCGCTCGGGTGGCTTCAACCGTGACGAGCGTTCGGGTGGCGGCTTCAACCGTGACCGCGACGACCGCGGCGGCCGTTCCTTCGGTGGCGACCGTCCGTCCTTCGGTGGCGACCGTGACAACCGCTCGGGTGGCGGAAGCCGTCCGTTCGTCCGCCGCGACGACCACCGCGCCGGTGGCCGTCCGCAGGGTGGCTTCAACCGTGACGACCGTGGCGGCAGCCGTCCGGCCTTCGGCGGCGACCGTGACAACCGCTCGGGTGGCGGCTTCAACCGCGACCGCGACAACCGCTCGGGCAGCTTCAACGGCGGCGACCGCAAGCCGCGTTGGAAGAGCTGACGCCGGTTAGACCCTGAACGGGCCCGCTCCACTTCGGTGGGGCGGGCCCGTTCGCGTATATCCGGGTGACGGCGGGTCAGGTGTCCCCTAGCGTCGGGCGGTATGAGCAGCAGACTGCACCAAGTCGCCGTCGTGAACGAGGAGATCGCCGCGAAGGGCGGGTACCGGCCGCCGGGGAGCGGGGAGGACGTCGAGACCGGGGCGGCGCTCGCGGCCGCGCGGGCCGGCACCGTCTCGTACGGGCCGGACCAGGGCTTCGCGGGGGAGGGGCCGTTCACCGGGGTGGTGGAGGTGACCGCCGAGGGCAGCATGGCCGCCGCCGAGCGGCTCTCCGTACCGGGCGGCGGGGGCCCGGTGGCGGTGCTCAACTTCGCCTCGGCGCGCAACCCCGGCGGCGGCTACCTGCGCGGCGCCCGCGCCCAGGAGGAGGACCTCTGCCGGGCCGCCCTGCTCTACCACTGCCTGCTGGCCGCCCCCGACTACTACGAGGCGCACCGGGCCTCCGACGACCTGCGCTACAGCCACCGGGTGATCTGGTCGCCCGAGGTGCCGGTGATCCGGGACGCGCAGGGCACGCTGCGGCCCGACCCGTACACCGTCTCCTTCCTCACCTCGCCCGCCCCCAACGCCGGGCAGCTGGCGCGGCGGGCCGAGGGCGGGCGGGTGGACGTGCGCGAGGTGCTGGTGGAGCGGGCCCGGCGGGTGCTCGGGGTCGCGGCGGCGCACGGGGTGCGGGAGTTGGTGCTCGGGGCCTGGGGCTGCGGCGTCTTCGGCAACGACCCGGCCGAGGTCGCCACCGCCTTCGAGCAGGCCCTGGCCACCCACGGCGCCCCCTTCACCCGAGTGGTCTTCGCCGTCTGGGACCGCACCCCGGTCTCCGCCAACCGCACCGCCTTCGAGGCCCGGTTCGGCGCCTGATCCTCCGTCAGCCGCGCTTGGCCACCGCCCCGGCCACCACCGAGGCGGTGGCCACCACCCCGGTCACCGCGAACACCGACGGCCAGGCCCCGATCCTCTTCGCCAACGGGTGCGAGCCGCCGAACGCCACCACGTACAGCCCGGTCAGCCCGGCCGCCACCGCGGCCCCGGACTGCCGCTTCCACCCCACGGCCGCAGCAGCCCCGGCCGCCGCCAGCACCGCCCCGCCCAGCTCCCGCCGCCCGCTCCACCGGGCCGCCCCGTAGCCGCCGATCAGACCGGCCGCCGCGACCGCCGTGCTGGTGGGGAACTTCGCCATGCCGCTCAACTCCTGGGTCCTGGAAGGGGGTACGCCGGTTCAACGTCCGGCGGTCGGGGCGGGTGCCCGGCCGTCCGGGTCAGCCGCGCAGCAGGGCGGTGACGGTGGTGAGTTCGGCGGAGGTGACGCCGTGGGATTCGAGGTAGGCGGGGAGGGAGCCGTGGGTGGTGCGGAGGTGGGTGAGGGCGAGGTGGAGGAGTTCGGGGGCGACGGGGTGGGAGCGGTGGCGGGTGCCGTGCTCGTCGTAGTAGTAGACGGGCTCGTCGGTGTCGAGGCCGAGGTGGGGGTTGGAGCGGACGAAGTCGGTGAGGATCTCGGCTTCGGGGAGGCCGGCCAGGGACTGGAGGACGGCGATGGTGAGGCCGGTGCGGTCCTTGCCGACGGCGCAGTGGACGAGGGTGGGGCGGGCGTCGGCGGTGGCGAGGTGGCGGACGGTGGCGGCGATGGAGGGGCCGCCGAGTTCGGCCATCGCGCGGTAGGTGCCCTCCATGGTCTTCGGCCAGGTGAAGTCGGCGTCCTGGTCGGGGAGGAGGGGGTGGTGGAGGTCCTCGAGGTCGAGGTGGTGGTGGAGGTCGGGCCAGGCGGCGCGCTCGGCGGTGGTGCGGAGGTCGATGACGGTGCGGAGGCCGAGCGCTTCGAGCTGACGGGCGCCCTCGGGGGTGAGGGTGTTGAGGGAGGCGGAGCGGTAGAGCAGGCCGGGGCGCAGGCCGGCGACGCCTGCGTCGCGGAAGTTGCGGACGTCGGAGACGGTGAGGGCGGGCGGGGCGGCGTCGAACTCACGAGCGGTCATGGGTCGTACCGTAGCGGCCGGACGGCACCTGGTAGCGGTGCTATCCGGGTGCGGGCCGCGGTGGGGAGGGGCCGGGAGGGGCGGGGGCTCAGCGGCCGCCGGCCACGTCGAGGAAGGCGCCCGTGACGTAGGAGGCGGCGGGGGAGAGCAGGTACAGGATGGACTCGGCGACCTCCTCGGGCCGGCCGCCGCGGCGCATCGGGAGCTGGGGGCCGACCCGGTCGACCCGGCGGGGTTCGCCGCCGAGGGCGTGGATCTCGGTGTGGATCAGGCCGGGGCGGACGGCGTTGACCCGGATGCCCTCGGCGGCGACCTCCAGGGCGAGGCCGGTGGTCATGCTGTCCAGGGCGCCCTTGGAGGCGGCGTAGTCGACGTACTCGTTGGGCGAGCCGGTCCGGGAGGCGGCGGAGGAGACGTTGACGATCGCGCCGCCCTGGCCGCCGTGCCGGGTGGACATCCGGCGGACGGCGGCGCCGGCGCACAGGAACGGGCCGGTGATGTTGGCGGTCCAGATCCGGGCCAGCCGCTCCTCGTCGAGGTCTTCGAGGCGGCACTGCTGCTCCAGCGTGCCGGCGTTGTTGACCAGGGCGGTGAGGGCGCCGAGTTCGCGGTCGACGGTGGTGAAGAGCCGCTCGACCTCGGCGGTGCGGGTGACGTCGGCCCGGACGGCCAGCGCCGTGCCGCCGGCGGCGGTGATCCGCTCGACCACGGAGGCGGCGGAGGCTTCGTCGGAGCGGTAGTTGACGCAGACCCGGTAGCCGCGTTCGGCGGCCAGCAGGGCGGTGGCGGCGCCGATGCCACGGCCGGCGCCGGTGATCAGGATCACGTTCTCGTCGCTCATGGGGCGACGGTAGTCCATCGGGCGGGTGCGGGCGGTCGGCGGGGTTAGCAGGCGGGGTCAGCAGGCGGAGTCAGCCGGCGGACGAGGCCGAGGCCGCTGCGGCGGCGGCTGCTGCGGCTCGGATGGCGGCGATCTTCGGGGCCCGGCTCTTGGGCGAGTCCAGACTGAACCCCCGGGCGTCGCCGAGCTGTTCACGGATGAAGCGCTCGGTGCGGTCGACCGCCGCGCGCAGCGACTCGTCGGCCGGGACGAAGGACAGGTGCGCGATCTCCTCCCGCTCGGTGTCGTACTCCCAGATGCCGACGATCCGGCCCCGGTCGAGGATGACGTGGCTCTGCGGGTCGGCCTCGGTGCCGAAGACGCGGCCGCCCTTGGCAGTGGGGGAGGGGCGGGCGGCGTCGGCCGGGTCGAGCAGCCGGGGGAGGTCGCGGTGCAGCAGGTGGATGTTGTCGATCCCGGCGAGCAGGGTGTGGTGCGGGGTGGCCGGGGCGGTGAACTCCTTGAACTCCGCGGCGAGTTCGGCGGGGAGGAGGAGCTCGGTGCCGGGTAGCGGGGTGAGGTCGAGCGGGGCCAGCGCGGCCTTGGCGGTGGCGGCGGTGAAGCCGGAGAACCAGCGGAAGTGCTTCACCGAGGCCGGGGCGGCCCAGGCGAAGTACCGCTCGGCCAGTTCGGCGGCCGAGCCGACCACCGGCTGGTCCCAGGCGGCGTAGGAGTAACGCTGCTGGTCCAGACGGCCGTTGAGCGGCACCCGGCGGATCAGGCCGCGCGCCTGGAGCAGTCCGAGGGCCAGCGGCAGGGTGGTGGCCTGGCCGCGCTTGCGCCCCGCCTCGCCCAGGCTCCGGGAGGCGCCGCCGACCCCGGTGCGGATTGCCGACGGCTCCAACGGTCCCTCCTGGGTGAGGAGCTGAGTGATCGCCAGGCAGAGCTTCTCGATCTCGTCCCTGGTCACGCCCAGATGCCGCTCGGCCGCCGCCAGCTCGCCATCCGGGGCGCCCGCGCCGGCGGCCAGGCCGAGCGCGAAGTCGGCGGCGGGCAGCACGTAGGTGCAGCCCCGGGCGGAGGGCAGCTCGTGCAGCTCCAGCGCGGCGACCGCCCCGTCCACCGCCTCCCGGCCCAGCCCCGCCCGGGCGAACAGGCCCAGGTACGGGGCCGCGCCGCCGACCGAGCGGGCCCAGCCGGTGGCGGCCAGCACCTCGGCGGGGGCGGCACCGGCACGCGTCCCGTCCAGCCACTGCCGGTGGGACCACCAGGCACGGAGCTTCTCGATCGGGGCGGGCGGGGGCTCGGGGTTGGCCATGGGGTCAGTATCGGCGCGCGGCCCGGCGGCGGCCGGGAGCGGGGGTCCGGGCGGGTCGCGCCGCCCGCCTCCGGGGGCCGGGCGGGTTGCGCCGTCGTCTCCGGGGGCCTCGGATAACCGTTCGACTCCGGGTGCGGGCCGACACCAGACTGGACTGGCCCGCACCCCGCCGCCGAGGAGGCGACCCACCGTGCACGTCCTGCTCTCCGGCATCGTCGGTTCCACCGCGTACGGCCTGGCCCACGCCGGCTCCGACCTCGACCGGCTCGGCCTGTTCGCCGCGCCCACCGAGGAGTTCCACGGCCTGCACCGCCCCGCCGAGTCGCACGTCACCACCGCGCCCGACCGCACCCTGCACGAGGCGGCCAAGTGGTGCCGCCTCGCCCTCGGCGGCAACCCCACCGCCTCCGAGCTGGTCTGGCTGCCCGAGGAGCTGCACGAGGTGCGGACTGCCCTCGGCGAGGAGCTGATCGGCATCCGCACCTCCTTCCTGAGCACCCGCGCGGTCCGCAACTCCTACCTCGGCTACGCCACCCAGCAGTTCCGGAAACTGACCACCCGTGACCCCGCCGACGCGGCGAGCCGCGCCCGGGCCGCCAAGCACGCCCGCCACCTGATCCGGCTGGTCCGCCAGGGCGTCACCCTGCACGAGACCGGCCATCTGGAGATCCGGCTGCCCGATCCGGAGGCCGTCCGCGCCGAGGCCGAGCGGATCGCCGACGACGCCTCGCTGGCCACCCCCCTGCTCTCCGACGCCGAGGACCGCTTCGCCCGCCCCGGCGTCCTCCCCGAGGCGCCCGACGAGGCACCCGCCGAGGCCTGGCTGCGCCGCGTCCGCGCCGCCCACCTCACCCCCGCCTGACCCCCTTCCCGACCAGCCACCTGACGGACCACCAGCGCGAACCGCCCGGGGGCAAACGGGTGGCGGCCGCTGAGGCATCACCGGGTAGGATCACCGTGGCAGTGCCCAGGTACCACGGTGGCGCGGGCCGAACGGGCCGCTAGCTCAATTGGCAGAGCTGCGGACTTTTAATCCGTAGGTTCAGGGTTCGAACCCCTGGCGGCCCACCCGACACGAGGTGACACCTCGGAGGATGGCAGTGCCCCGGCCGGTGTTCCGGCCGGGGCACTGCCGCGCTCGGGGTCCTGTCTACCGCCCGGTGAGCGAGAAGCGGAAGAAACGGGAGTAGGAGAGCGCGCGCTGGTCGGCCTTGGCCGTGGCGATCGCGGCTTCGATGGCGGCCAGTTCGTGGTGGGCGTTCTGGATCCGCAGGGCGCGGTGGCTGAACTCTTCGCGCTTCTTGAGTGCCCGTTCGGAGGCGGCGGTCGCGTCCGAGGTCAGCCGGTCCAGATCCATCCGCAGCTTCTGGTCGGCCTGGAGGACGGCTTGGGCAGCGTCCGCCGTGGCGGTGTTCCGCTGGATGGTGAGCTGCTGCCGGCGCTGCTGGAACCCGGCTTCGATGCTCTGTCGCCGTGCTGCCGGGAGCGAGACCGTACAACGGGCTTCGGCCGCCTGGATCTGGCGTTGCCGCCAGTTGGCCAGCGTCCTCGCCTTGGCCTCTCCGATGCCGCGGACGTTCACCTCCTGGCCGGTCGGCAGTGTGATGAGGGCCCGGGTGTTCTGGTAGCCACCACTGGTGGAGCTCACCAGCCGGTAGCCGGTGAAGTCCGCCGCCGTGACGATGCCCCTGGTCCGCAGGTCGGCCTTCAACTTCTCGCCGATGCCGGAGAGTTGGGCATCGGCGATGCGTCTGCGGCGTAGGTCCGCCTGGATGACCGGGTACCACTGATCGGGAGGTCCGGCTCAGGGCCTCGGGCGGGCCGGGGCCGGGATGGTCTGGTCGAGCCAGCCGAGTTGGGTGGCGATGACGCCGGCCTGGAAGCGGCTGTCGGCGCCGAGGCGTTGGGTGATCTCGGCGACCAGGCGGCGGACGGTGCGTTCGGAGACCGCGAGCCGGCGGGCCATGGCTTCGTCGGTGAGGCCGGAGGCGAGCATCCGGAGGATCTCGTGGTGGCGCTCGGTGAGGTCCGGGTCGGGCGCGGTGGGGCCGGTGTGGGTGGGGGCGAAGTCGGCGGACAGGGACCAGCAGTGCTCGAAGAGCTGGCGGAAGACCGCGACGAGCTGTTCGCCGTGGACCACCAGGGCGGCGATCTCGTCCGGGACGGCGGGGGCGGGGAGGACGGCCAGGGAGCCGTCGACCAGGATCATCCGCATGGGGAGGGTCTGCGCGGTGCGCACCCTGGCCCCGGCCCAGGAGAGTTCGGCGAGGTAGCCGTGGAGGGCGGGGGTGGCGGCGGAGGAGCCGAGGTGGACGGAGCGGATGGTCACGCCGCGCTCCAGGAGGAGCTTGTCGCGGGAGAGCCCGGCCTCTAGCATCTCGCGGGCCACCGGGGGGCCGGGGTGCAAGGAGAGGAAGTCCGAGCGGGCGCGCCGGACGACGTCCTCCAGCATGGCGGTGACCCGGGCCGGGCCTATCACCAACTCGGTTGCGGCGCCCGAGAGTTGGTCGGCGTGCAGTGGGTGGAAGTCGGTCAGCAGCCGGGCCAGGGTCTGCCGGGCGGCGGCCGCCTCGGCCAGCCGGGTGGCGACGCGCTGCTCCTCGTCGGCCAGCAGCCGGCCGATCGCGCTGGTCGGCGAGAGCGTGGTCCAGCCGCTGGGGGTGGTCGCCGCCGGGGCCAACAGGCCCATGGTGTCGAGGAGTTCGATGGCCCGGACGAAGCGGTCGTCGTCCCAGCCCAGCCGGGCCCGGGCCGGGGACGGGTCCCACTCCGGGTCGGCCAGCGCGCGGCGGTAGATCTCGCGGGCGTCGGCCATGGTGGTGCTGTCCTCGGCCAGGGCCGCCGTCAGGGTGCCGTAGTCCTCGGCGAGGGGGGAGTAGGACTGGTCGGCGCCGGTGGGCCGCCTGTCCCGGTCGGCCGTCCGGCGCTGGTGGGGCGGGGTGGCCGCCTTCTGAGCGCTCTGCTGGATCACCTGAGTAAGTGTCCGCGACCGGTCGTGGCCTGTACAGGAAAGGCGTACGTACTGTTCCAAGTCGCGGTGGCGGGCGAGGATTGACGTACCGGCAGGCGCACGGCGCTGAACAGGCCGGATTCCCTGACGAATGGTCCGACGAGGAGGCGTTGTCATGTGGCGAACTGACCTACTGGGTGCCGTTCTCGGTCAGAAGCACGGTACCTCCGGCCCGACCGGCACGTCCGGTGCCGGACGCGTGCTGGTCCTGGCCGGGCTGCTGCTGAGCACCGTCCTGCTGGCCGGCGCGCAGCTGGCGGAGCCGGTGCGGTCCTCGGCGATCTGGGGTTAGCCCGGATGGAGTTCGCGAGAGCGGGCGGCCCGGTGGGCGGCCCCCGGATCGCACTGGTGCTGCCGGCCACCGGCCCCCGGGCCGCCTGGGGCCGGACGCTGCGGGCGGTGGCCAGGGGCGGCACCGGACCGGCGATCGATTGGGTGCTGCACGACGAGTCGGCGGCACTGGACGGGGCCCGGCGGGTGGCCCGCAAGGTGGTGGAGAGCGGCGGGTACCGGGCCGTGGTCGGCCACCTGGGCAGCCGGGGCGCGGCGGCCGCGCTGCCGCTCTACCGGGCGGCGGGGCTGCCCTGTCTGCTGCCGGTGACGGCTCTGCCGGCGGGTGCGGGACACCCGGGTGGCGGGCCCGACGGGCGGCCGCTGGCGCTGAGTTGGGCGCCGGACGAGGCCGGTCAGGCCAAGGCCCTGCTGGCGGCGCTGGATTCGCTGGGCGCCGCCGGGGTCGGGGTGCTGACCGACGGCAGCGCGTACGGCTACCGGCTCGGGGTCCATCTGCTGGGGGCCGACTCGCCCGGCAGGCCGGTCCGTACGGTCGGCCCGGTGGGACCGGTGCCGTCCTCGCTGCGCACCGTGGTGGTGGCCGCGCGGTTCCACCGGGCGGCCGAACTGGCAAGGGGGCTCAGGGAGTCCGGGTACACCGGGCAGCTGGCCTTCCCCGACGACTGTGAACTGGCGGAGTTCGCCCGGCTGGCCGGTACGGCCGCGGCCGGGGCGCTGCTCTGCCGCCCGGCCGGTGGCCGGGCCCCGAGGGTCCGGGCCGCACTGGCCGCGCTGGCCGGTGCCCTGACCGACCGCCCCGGGGTGACCGGGGCCGACCTGGCCGCGGCGGTGCGGGAGCGCTCGGCGCTGCTGCTGGACACCGCCGGAGCGCCGGTCGCGGACAGCTGGCAGGTCGTCAGGATGACGGGCTGCTGAGCCGGTCACGGCCGCCGGCTCCCTCCCCGCACCTGTCCGCACCCCACTCTCCTACCTGACAGGTTCCGTGATGTTATTTCGGCATGCCCACGAGATAGTGCTCGACGACCTCTTCCTGGACCTCGGCGGCTTCGTGCCCGGGGTCGACCTGACCCTGAAGATCGAGGGCCTGAACCCGGCCGGATCGATCAAACTCAAGGCCGCGGTGGGCCTGTTGGAGGATGCCGAGGCCCGTGGGGTGCTGCGCCCCGGGGGCCGGGTGATCGAGTCCTCCTCGGGCAACCTCGGGATCGCGCTGGCCTCGGTCTGCGCGGCCCGCGGGTACGCGTTCACCTGCGTGATCGACCCGAACACCTCGGTCCAGTCGATCGGGCTGATGCGGGCCTTCGGCGCCGAGGTCGAGCTGGTCGACCGCCGGGACGCCAACGGCGGCTACCTGCAGTCCCGGATCGACCTCATCCAGGAGCGGTTGTTGGAGGACCCGGAGCTGGTCTGGCCGAACCAGTACGCCAACCCGGCCAACCCGGCCGCCCACCGGGAGCGCACCGCCGCCGCCATCGGCAAGCAGTTCCTCGACGTGGACGTGCTGTTCGTCGGGGCCGGCACCACCGGCACCCTGATGGGCTGCGTGCAGTGGTTCCGCGCCAACTCGCCCCTGACCAGGATCATCGCGGTGGACACCGAGGGCTCGGTGACCTTCGGCCACCCGGCCGGCCGCCGCCACATCCCGGGCCTGGGCACCAGCCGCCGCCCGGAGATCCTCCGCCCGGACGGGGTGGACGAGGTGGTGCTGGTCCCCGAGGCCGAGGCCGTCCGGATGTGCCGCCGGCTGGCCGCCGAGCGCGGCCTGGCGATGGGCGGCTCCACCGGCTCGGTGCTCGCCGCGGTGGACCGCAAGCGGCTCGAACTCCCGCCCGGCGCAACGGTGGTGGCGATCGGACCGGACCTCGGCGAGCGCTACCTCGGCACCGTCTACGACGACGAGTGGGTGACCGAGCGGTTCGGCGACGTCCTGGAGACCCCGGCCCCGGCGCACCACTGAAGCCTTTCGCGCTTTCCCGTGCCCGACCCTTCCCCTGTCCGAACCTTCCCCCGACCTTTCCCCAGTGCCCAAGTGGCAAGGAGCAGCAGCGTGTTCGAGTTCAGCGTGATCGGCGGCAAGGCCGCCAGGGAGATAATCGGCCGGAGCCGGCCCCGGATCGTCGAGCAGGTCCGGGAGACCTACCTGACCCACGAGGCCGGTGAGTCGGTCAACCCGGACAGCTACTTCCTGCGCTTTCCCGAGAAGCCGGACGCCCGGATCATCGCCCTGCCCGCCTACCTCGGCGGCGGCCAGGACGTGGCCGGCATCAAGTGGATCAGCAGCTTCCCGGCCAACATCGAGCAGGGCATCCCCCGCGCCTCGGCCGCCCTGCTGCTCAACGACTACGCCACCGGCTACCCGTACGCGGTGCTGGAGGCCTCGCAGATCAGCGCGGCCCGGACCGCCGCCTCGGCGGTGCTGGCGGCCGAGGTGCTGTCCGGCGGGCGCCGGGCCGAGCGGGTCGTGGTGGTCGGTGCGGGCATCATCGCCCGGAACATCCTGGAGTTCTTCCAGGCCCGGGAGTGGGAGTTCGGCACCGTCCAGGTGCACGACCAACTCCCGCAGTACGGCGAGGCGTTGGTGGAGTACACGGCGGGCGAGCTGGGCTGGGCGGCGGAGTTCGCCCCCGAGCTGGCCCCGGTGCTCAAGGGCGCCGACCTGGTGGTCTTCGCCACCACCGCGGGCGAGCCCTACGTGACCGCCCCGGACAGCTTCGCCCCCGGCCAGCTGGTGCTGAACATCTCGCTGCGCGACATCGCCCCGGAGCTGGTCCTCGGCTCGTACAACGTGCTGGACGACATCGAGCACTGCATGAAGGCCAACACCTCCCCGCACCTGGCCGAACAGCTCGTCGGGAACCGGGACTTCGTCACCGGGACGCTGGCCCAGGTGATCAACGGGGACGCCGTCGTCGGCGACGACAAGCCGGTGATCTTCTCGCCCTTCGGCCTCGGGGTGCTGGACCTCGCGGTCGGCAGGTTCGTGCACCAGGAGGCCCAACTGTCCGGACAGGCGGTCGAGATCGCCGACTTCTTCGGGGAGACCAAGCGGTGGTAGCGAAGGGGACGACGGCGGAGGCCAGGATCGGCGTCATCGGGCTCGGATCGCGCGGGCTCGGGGTGCTGGAGCGCATCATCACCTTCGCCTCGCAGGAGAGTTGGGGCGGGCGGCCGGTCCGGGTCGAGCTGGTGGACCCGGTCGGCGACGGCAGCGGACTGCACGACCCGGAGCAGCCGGACTACCTGCTGCTGAACACCGTGGCCGCGCAGGTCTCGCACTTCCCGGAGGAGGCCACCGTCGGCGACGCGGTGGTGGACCGGGGCACCGACCTGTACACCTGGGCCACCGGCCGCAGCCTGCGGCTGGGCGAGGACGGCTTCACCCTCGGCGCCTTCGGCCGCCCGGTCGCCCCGGACGACTACCTGCCGCGGCGGATCCTCGGCGAGTACCTGGGCTGGTGCCTGCGCCGGACCCTGGCCCGGGCTCCCGAGCACGTCACGGTGGAGCTGCACCGGGCCACCGCGATCGCCCTGGGCGACGGCCCCGACGGCGGGCGTTCGATCACCCTGGACGACGGCCGCCGGGTCGAGGTGGACCACGTCTTCCTGACCACCGGTCACACCCCGCCGTCGGAGCCGGCCCCCGGCCCGGGCAGCGAGCGGTACCTGCGGGAGATCTACCCGCTGCCCACCCGGCTGGCCAGGATCGAGGCCGGCCAGACGGTCGCGCTCGGCGGCACCGGCCTGTCCGCGATGGACGCGCTGGCCGCGCTCACCGTCGGCCGCGGCGGGGAGCACGTGCCCGGCCCCGACGGCCGGCGCTGCTACCTGCCGAGCGGCCGCGAGCCGCGCATCCTGCTCTACTCCCGCACCGGGCTGCCGTTCCGGGCCCGCCCGGAGAACAACCGGAGCGGCGGCTACCTGCCGATCGCCTTCACCCGGCAGGCCATCGACCAACTACGCGCGGACAGGCAGGAGTTGGACCTGCACGAGCAGGTCGAGCCGCTGATCCTGACCGAGATGCGGATCGCCTTCCACCGCCGCACCGCCGCACTGGGCGGCGGCGAGGAGCTGGAGTCGGTGGTCGAGCGGGCGCTGCGCGAGGCCCACGTGGCCGGCCGGATCGGCGCCGAGCTGGACCGGCTCGACCGCGAGCAGGGCGAGTTCGACCCGGTCGGACTGCTGCACCCGCCGGTCGGCGGCACCGAGGACCACGAGGCGTACCAGGCCTGGTACCTGGACCGGATCGCCCAGGACCTCGCACAGGCCCGGCTCGGCCTGGCCGGCAGTCCGGTGAAGTCCGCGTTGGAGGTGCTCCGCGATCTGCGGGACGTGATCCGCTACGCGGTGGACTTCGGCGGGCTGGAGGAGAAGTCCCACGAGGAGTTCTACGGCTTCTACACGGGAGTGCTCAACCGGAACGTCACCGGTCCCCAACTCGACCGGCACGCCGAGCTGTTGGCGCTGGTCGAGGCCGGGATCGTGCAGATCCCGTTCGGCCCGGCACCGAACGTGGAGTGGGACGGCGTGGGCTGGGTGGTCTCCTCCACCGAGCTGGCCACCCCGCACCGGGAGTGGGTCGACTGGCTCTGCCTGGCCACCTCCGGCCAGCCCGACGTGGAGCGCACCGCCAGCCCGCTGCTGGGCCAGCTCCGCGACAGCGGCCGGATCCGGCGGCACCGCCCGTCCTCGCCGAGCAGCCGCGGCGTGGACGTCACCCGCGGCAACCAGCCGATCGGCGCCGACGGCACGGTGGACGACCGGCTCTGGGTGCTCGGCCCGCTCTGCGAGGGCGCCACCTTCTACAACCACTACGTGCCCTCACCCGGCGGCCCCAACCGGGCCCTCGCCGACGCCCACCGCTGCGTGGGGGACCTGTTCGACCGCCTCTGAGGCAGCCGCCCCGGAGGGCGGGACAGGGGCGCGGGGAACTGCGCGAATCGGAAGAACGAGACCCGTGTGCCGGGTACGGAGTTTCACTTGCAAGTGAGCGTCCGTACCCGGCACACGGGTCGGTAGCCTTCCGCAGCGCGCAGTTCCCCGCGCCCCTGCTCCGCTTCGCGGAGCGGACCGCGGAGCGGCTCAGCGGAGCGTTCAGCGCAGGAGGCGGCGTTCCTTGGCGACCGCGACCGCGCCGGAGCGGGTGTCCACACCGAGCTTGTCGTAGATCCGGCCCAGGTGGGTCTTCACGGTGGCCTCGCTGATGAACAGGGCGCGGGCGATCTCCCGGTTGCCCAGACCCTGGGCCAGCTGGGCGAGGATCTCCTGTTCGCGGTCGGTGAGTTGGGGCACGGGCGTGCGCAGCTGGGCCATCACCCGGGAGGCGACCGGCGGCGAGAGCGTGGTGCGTCCCTCGGCGGCGGCGTGGATCGCCGCGAACAGCTCCTCCGGGCGCTCCGCCTTGAGCAGGTAGCCCGTCGCCCCGGCGGCGATCGCCCGGTTGATGTCGGCGTCGGTGTCGTAGGTGGTGAGCACCAGTACGTACGGCGCCCCGGGCCGCCCGGCGATCCGGCTGGTGGCCTCCACCCCGTCGATCCCGTCGCCCAGTTGGAGGTCCATCAGCACCACCTGCGGCTCCAGCTTCGCCGCCAGCGCGATGGCCTCCTCGCCGCTGCCGGCCGCGCCCACCACCTCGATGTCGGGGGCGCTCCCCAGCAGGGCCAGCAGTCCGGCCCGGACCACCGCGTGGTCGTCGCAGACCAGCAGGCGGACGGGGGTGGTGGTGCTGCTCATGGGTCCTCCGGTGGTCGTCGTCACGAGGGTTCGAGCGGAACGGCGGCGGTGATCACGGTGCCCTCGCCAGGGGCGGACTCGACGGTCAGGGTGCCGCCCAGCTGGCGGACCCGGGCCCGCATCGCGGGCAGGCCGTGGCCCCGGGACGGGTCGTCGTCCTTGCCCTGCTGGACCGGCGGCAGGCCGCGGCCGTCGTCGCCGATGTCGAGCACCACCTGGTCGCCGAGGTAGGTGAGGGTGAGCGCGGCGGTGCGGGCGCCGGAGTGTTCGCGGACGTTGGCCAGGGCGCCTTGGGCGATCCGCAGCAGCGCGCTGCGGACGGCGTCCGGCAACGGGATCGGGGTGCCCTCCAGATGGCAACGGACCGTCAGACCGCTCTCCGCCGCCTCCCGGTCGGCGAGGGTGCGCAGCGCCTGGTCCAGTCCGGCGCCGTCGGCCAGGTCGGCCGGGGTCAGGTCGCGGACGAAGCGGCGGGCCTCGGCGAGGCTGCGGGCGGCGATCGAGGCGGCGGTGTGCACATGGGTGCGGGCGGTGGCCGGGTCGGTGTCCCAGACCCGGTCGGCCGCCTGGAGCAGCATCTGCTGGCTGGACAGGCCCTGGGCCAGGGTGTCGTGGATCTCGATGGCCAGCCGCTGACGCTCCGCCAGGACGCCCTCGCGGCGGTTGGTCTCGGCGAGGGCGCGGCGGGTGGACACCAGATCGGCGATCAGGGCGCGCTGGCGCTCGGCCTGACGCTCCATCTGGAGGAAGACCACGGTGGCCAGGCCGGCCACGGCGGGCGGGGCGAGCAGCGTCACCGGGTCGATGCCGTCCGCGAGTTGCTGCTCGGCGTACATCACCAGGCCGGTCAGCACGGCCACCAGGGGGACGGCGGCCCTCGCCGGGAGGGTGCGGAGCGCGGTGTAGATCAGCGGGACGGCGCACCAGGCGAAGCTCGGCGCGAGCAGCACCAGGACGGTCCACAGGCCGGCCACCAGCGCGAGGCGGGCGATCCGGAGCGCGCGGCCGCCCCGGCGCAGTTCGGGCAGCTGGGCGAGGGCCAGGGCCACGCTCAGGCCGATCACCCAGCCGGCCCGGCCGCTGTCGCCGTGGCGCAGCAGGTAGCGGGTGAGGGAGGCGCCGAGCAGCAGCAGGAACGCGCCGTACATCACCACTGTCAGCCGTACGCCGCCGCGCTCCGCACCACTCGTCTCGCTCACGCTCCCATCCTCACCCGGCTCGGCGGCGGAGGGGGTCAACCGATCGGCTGACGGTGGGGTGGGGTCGCCTGCGGCGGGCTTGGGTCGGGGG
>NZ_JBVJLD010000049.1:0-70077 GCF_055584905.1 Kitasatospora sp. NPDC088742
ACCTTGCCCGCGGTGCCGGTGTACTGCCGCGACACACACGCGGACGCGTCGCCGTCCTTCAGGAAACCGGTGTCGTCCACGATCAGCGCGCTCGGCTTGATGGCCTCGTGCATCCGCCACGCCAGCCGGGCCCTCACCTGCGCGGGACTCCACGGACTGGAGGTCACGAAGTGCGCCAGCGCCTGCCGATTACCGTCCTCGCCGAGACGGGCCGCCATCGGCTCCACCGACTTGCGCCGCCCCTCCAGCAGCAGCCCACGCACGTACGCCTGACCCCAGCGGTGCTGATCCGCGCGCGTGAACGCCTCGAACATCTCCGCCGTGAACGCCTCCAGGTCTTCCCGGACCTGATCCAACTCCCCAGGTGTCACACACCATCAACGCACCCACAGCCACAAGGACACGCCACCGGCGAGTACACCTGACCAAGCCCTACTAGTGCCGGGCACGGCACTAGGTGGACGGCTCCTCGGAGGGGACGGGCGGCGGTGGGCTGAGCCGGGCCAGGCCGCTGCGGGTCGCGGCGACCAGCACCCGGTCGCCCGGCTGCAGCCGGTGGCCGCGGTCGGCGAAGTTCCAGAACACCACCCCGGGCCGGCGGGCCAGCCGGACCGCGACCACCCGGACCCCGCCCGCCTCCTCCAGCTCCCACACGGTCCGCCCGAGCAGGGCGGAGCCGGTCCCGGTCCCGGCGGTCTCGGCGGTCAGCTCGGCGAGCAGCAGCACGTGCCGGAAGACCGAGAGGGTGCCGACCACCTCACGCCCCATCAGGGCGGCGGCGAAGCCGGGGGCGGAGAGGTAGGAGACGGAGCGGGAGACCACGTTCCCGAGGGTGGCGTAGACGTGGTGGGCGAACTCGTCGTCGAACAGGCGGACGACGATGCGGATCTCGGGGTGGATCGCCCGGGCCTCCAGCGCCGCCTCCAGATTGGCCGCGTCGTCCCTGGTCACCGAGACCACCGCCCGGGCGTGCTGGACCCGGGCCCGGCGCAGCTGCCCGTCCAACGGGGCGTCACCGAGCAGCACCGGCACGCCGAGCGCCCGCATCGCGGCCACGCCCTGGGACTGCGGGTCGCGCTCCACGCAGACCACCGGCACCCCGGCCTCCCGGAGCATCCCGGCCACCCTGGTCCCGAGGTTGTTCAGCCCGACCACCACCACGTGGTCGCGCAGCCCTGCCCCGGGGCTGCGGGGCAGGCCGCGCCGGCCGCTGGCCAGGGCCTCCACCGCGATGGCGGTGGCCAGCGGGGCGAAGGTGATGCCGCAGAAGGTGACGATCACCTGGGCGGCCCGGGCCCAGGGCCCGCTGCCGTCGCCGGGGGAGTCGCCCGGCCGGTCGGGGTTGGCGGCCCCGGCCACGTCCAGCAGGGTGTAGTAGAGGGCCCAGCCGAGGTGGCCGGTGGACCACCAGATCACCGCCCCGCCGAGCAGCACGGCCGCCAGCGCCACGGTGAGCAGCAGCCGCAGCCGGGCGCTGGTGAAGAACCGCAGGGCGTCCAGCACCCGCCAGCGCAGCCTGGTCCACCAGGGGATGCGGCGGCGCGGCGGGGCGTTCAGCGCCTGGAGCGCGGCGATCCCGCCGGGCTCGCGCTCGGTCCGCTCGGGCGGCGGCCCGCCCTGGCCCTCGTCGCCGAAGCGGCGGGCCAGCTCGATGAACTCGGCGGCCCGGCCGGCGGTGTCGGGGAGCAGCCGCAGCCGGCCCAGGTCCTGCGGGTCGATCCGGTCGGCGACCACGGCGAGCTGGTTCTCGCGGATCTCGTCGTCGTACGCGACGTAGAGGTAACGGCCGTTCACCTGGACCGAGTTGGGCCGCTCCAGGGCGCCGTCGGCGAAGGCCGGGGCGGCGGTGGCGGAGCCGGAGAGCGAGGTGCAGTTGGGCAGCAGCCGCTCGATGTGCTGGCCGAGGCGCTGGTTGTACATCCGCAGCACGATCCGGATGCCGGGGTTGAGCCCCTCGGCGGCCATCGCGGCGTGGATGTTCCCCTGGTCGGTGCCGTCCACCAGGGCGATGCCGTTGGCGGTCTCCACCCCGCAGGCGCTCAGCGTCTCGGCCGAGATGGCGGCGTACTCGTGCACCGCGGCGAGCCCGGGCAGCTGGCTGATCCGCGGACCGTGATCCCGCGTCAGGTCCGGCACCAGCGCGACCACCGGGACATCGTAGTGCTCGATCAGTTCACGGATCAGACGGTGGGCGAGCGCATTGCCGCCGCACACGAGGTAGTGACTCAACCGGTCCCCCGACCTTGTCCCGCTCCGGCCCAGTGGTGCGGCCCCCGTCCCGATCATAACCAGCGAGGTGTCCGCCGGATGTCGGTCGGATGACCGTACCCCGAACGGCCGTTCCGGTACGGCGGACCGCCCGGGCGGGCGGCAGAGTGGGGATGATCGACACCACTGCCCGTCAGGAGCCGCGCCGTGAACGAGGTCCACCGTCCCATCCCGATCCCCGACGAGGAGCAGCCCGGCTTCGAGGGCCCGATCCAGCGGCTGGCGAAGATGGCCTGGCAGGTGCTGCTCGGCGCCGGCATCGTCTCGCTGGCGCTCGGTGTGATCGTCTTCGTCTGGCCGAAGCAGACCCTCTGGGTGGTGGGGGTGCTGTTCGGCCTCTACCTGGTGGTGATCGGCGTGGTGCAGCTGATCGCCGCCTTCGGCACGCACGCGACCACGGCGCTGCGGGTGCTGGCCTTCGTCAGCGGGGCGCTCTGCCTGCTGCTCGGGCTGCTCTGCTTCCGCAGCGCGGTGCAGTCGCTGGCGCTGCTGGGGATCTGGATCGGGATCGGCTGGCTGTTCCGCGGCATCACCCAGCTCGCGGCGACCGCCTCGGACCCGCGGATGCCGGCCCGGGGCTGGCAGGTCTTCGGCGGCGTGCTCAACACCCTGGCGGGCGTGCTGCTGATGGTCTGGCCGGTCGGCTCGGTGGCGGCGCTGACCGTACTGGCGGGAGTGTGGCTGCTGGTGCTCGGGCTGATGGAGATCGTCACCGCGCTCCAGGTGCGGCGCCGCTCGAAGGAGATCCCGGCGGGGGTGTGAGCCCCCGCCGGCGCGGACGGGTCGTCAGCGGTTCTCGAAGGACGGCTTGCGCTTCTCGGCGAAGGCGGCCATCCCCTCCTTCTGGTCCGCGGTGGCGAACAGGGCGTGGAACAGCCGGCGTTCGAAGCGGACGCCCTCGGCGAGGGTGGTCTCGAAGACCCGGTTCACGCTCTCCTTCATCATCACCGAGGCGGTGGTGGACATCGCCGCGACCGTCTCGGCGGTGGCCAGCGCCTCGGTCAGCAGATCGGCGGCGGGCACGATCCGGGCCACCAGCCCGGCCCGCTCGGCCTCCTCGGCGCCCATCATCCGGCCGGTCAGGCAGAGGTCCATCGCCTTGGCCTTGCCGATCGCCCGGGTCAGGCGCTGCGAGCCGCCGATGCCGGGGATGACGCCGAGCTTGATCTCGGGCTGGCCGAACTTCGCGGTGTCGGCCGCGATCAGGATGTCGCAGAGCATCGCCAACTCGCAGCCCCCGCCCAGCGCGTAGCCCGCGACGGCGGCTACCACAGGCTTGCGCAGCCGGCCCAGCTCGTCCCAGGGGCCGAGCCAGTCCTCCAGGTAGACGCCGGGGAACTCGTTGCCCTGCATCTCCTTGATGTCCGCCCCGGCGGCGAAGGCCTTCTCCGAGCCGGTGATCACGGTGCAGCCGATCTCCGGGTTCCGGTCGAAGGCGGTGGCGGCGGCCACCACCTCCCGCATCAGCTGGTTGTTCAGCGCGTTCAGCGCCTCCGGGCGGTTGAGCGTGATCAGCCCGACCCGCCCCTTCTGCTCCACCAGGATCGTCTGGTACTCGGTCATCCTCGTTGACTCCCTCGGTACGCCTGCGGGTCTTCGGGGACAACCTTCCCGAAGAAGGCCGTCACGCACCAGTCTCGCGATCCGAGACGATGATCACGTGTCGAGGGCCCGCTTCAACGCAGCAGGGTGGCCAGCGGACGGGCCGTCACCTGAGCGGCCGGCCGGGAGACGTACAGCACCGCGTGGTACCAGCCCTCCTCCTCCAGCCCGGCCGGGTCGAGCCCCGCCTCCACCGCGGCCCGGAGCGCCCCGTCCCGCTCCTCGGGCCCGGTGAAGCGGCGCTGCGGGAAGGTCCCGGCGGCCCGTTCGGTGACCAGGCCGTACTCGGCCAGCACCTCGGCGATCGGCCCGTACGGCACCGCCCGCAGCACGAAGGCGGCCACCCAGGGCGGTGTGGCGGCGCAGGCCAGCAGGTGGTCGAAGCTCCGCTCGGAGACGTAGCCGACGCCGCCGGTGACGGTCACCAGCCCGACGTCGGCCAGCAGCGCGCGCAGCGCGGGGGAGGGTGCGGCCCGCTCCAGGTTCTCGGCGAAGGCCGCGTCCAGCAGCCCGGCCCGCCGGGCGTACTCGACCGGTCCCGAGGCCACGTCCACGCCGATCACCGGCACCGCCTCGGGCCGCCGCCGGGCGGCGTAGAACTGCCGGTCCCGCAGGGTGAGTTCGGCCGGGGAGAGGGAGTCCAGGGCCGGGTCGGTGTAGCGGTGGTAGAGCTCGGTGAGGGTCAGCTGGTGGTTCAGCAGCGCCGCGTTCACCCCGTAGGAGCAGCACAGGTCCGCCACCGCGCGGGGCGCCCGGGCGGCGGTGAGCAGCCGGAAGACCCGTTGGGCGTGGTGCGGCGTCAGGTACTCGTACGGGCCGAGCGCCCGGAAGTACCCGCGCGGATCCGGCCCCGTGTAGGCGGCGGCGAAGTCGGCCTTGCCGGGCATCGCGTGGCCAGGACTCATGCTGCCTCCACGGCGGGACGGGACGTGTACACACCCCCAGTCAAGACCGCGCGGGGCCGGGTAGCAACGCGCCGCGCCACGGCGGGCGCGCCGCCACCCGGGGCCGGGCCGGCCGGTGCGGGGTCAGCCGGTGCAGCGTCAGCCGGCCAGGCCGAGCTCGTCGCCCGGGCGCGGGGCGAAGAAGGCGGCGACCTGAGCGTCCGTCACCTCGGGGAGGGTGGCGGGGAGCCAGCGGGGGTTGCGGTCCTTGTCGACGACCTGGGCGCGGATGCCCTCGACCAGGTCGGGGGTGGTGAGGGCGGTGCAGGAGATGCGGTACTCCTGGTCGAGGGTCTCGGCCAGGGAGTGGTGGGTGCGGGCGCGGCGCAGGGCGGCCAGGGTGACCTTGAGCATGGTGGGGGACTTGGCCCGGATCTGCTCGGCCGCCTCCTTGGCCTCGGCGGTGCCCTCGGCGTCCAGGCGGTCGAGCACCTCCTCCACCGTGTCGGCGGCGTAGCAGCGGTCGATCCACTCGCGCTGGGCGGCGAGCGCCGCCGCCGGGGCCTCGGCGGCGTGGGTGGCCAGCGCCTCCTCCGGGGTGACCGAGGTGAGGGCGGAGGTGAAGGCGGCGAGCGCCGTGCCCGGGACGAAGTGGTCGGCGAAGCCGCAGAGCAGGGCGTCGCCCGGCCCCATCGCGGAGGCGGTGAGCGCGAGGTGGGTGCCGAGCTCGCCGGGGGCGCGGGCCAGCAGCAGGCTGCCGCCGACGTCCGGCACCAGGCCGATCCTGGTCTCCGGCATGGCCACCACCGTCCCGTCGCTGACCACCCGGACGCCGCCGTGGGCGGAGAGCCCGACCCCGCCGCCCATGGTGATGCCGTCCATCACCGCGACGTAGGGCTTGGGGTAACGGGAGATCAGGTGGTTGGTCAGGTACTCGTCCCGGAAGAACGCCCGGGCCCCGGCCCCGCCCAGCTTGGCGTCGTCGTGCAGCGCCCGGATGTCCGCGCCCGCGCACAGCCCGCGCTCGCCCGCCCCGGTGAGCACCACGGTCTCGACCGCGTCGTCCCCGGCCCAGGCGGTCAGCTTGTCGCGGACCGCGAGCAGCATCTCGTGGGTGAGCGCGTTGAGCGCCCGGGGCCGGTTCAGCATGATCCGCCCGGCCCGGCCGTCCCGGGCCATCAGCACATCCGTCGTCGTCGCCATCTGGAGCGCACTCTCCGTTCGTCGTCGTTTCCGGTCGCCCATGGATCATCGCAGGCGGACACACCGACGCCCCGCCCGGGACGGGACGGGGCGTCGGGGAAGGCGGTACTACGGGACGATCCGGCCGGTGACCTCGCCGAAGGAGAGCAGGGTGCCGTCGGGGCCCGGGGCGGTGGCGGAGATGGTGACGGTGTCGCCGTCCTCCAGGAAGGTGCGGGTGGTGCCGTCGTCGAGCTTGACGGGCTCCTGGCCGTTCCAGGTGAGCTCGATCAGGGCGCCCCGGGTCTCCGGCTCCGGGCCGGAGACGGTGCCGGAGGCGAAGAGGTCGCCGGGGCGCAGCGAGGCGCCGTTGGCGGTCATGTGGGCGAGCTGCTGGGCGGCGGTCCAGTACATCCCGGCGAACGGCGGGCGGGAGATCACCTGGCCGTTCAGACGGACCGTCAGGGAGATGTCCAGGCCCCAGGGCTCGCCCTCGACGTCGGCCAGGTAGGGGAGCAGCTCGGAGCTCCGGGCCGGCGGGGCGACCCGGGCCGCCTCCAGGGCGTCCAGCGGGACCACCCAGGGGGAGAGCGAGGTCGCGAAGGACTTGCCGAGGAAGGGGCCGAGCGGCACGTACTCCCAGGCCTGGATGTCGCGGGCGGACCAGTCGTTGAGCAGGCAGACGCCGAACACGTGCTCGCGGAAGTCGGCCTGGGAGACCGGCCGGCCGAGCTCGGAGCCGGCGCCGACCACGAAGGCGACCTCGGCCTCGATGTCCAGGCGGCGGCTCGGGCCGAACGACGGGACCTCGTCGGTGGGGGCCTTGCGCTGCCCGTGCGGGCGGACCACCTCGGTGCCGGAGACCACCACGGAGCCGGCCCGGCCGTGGTAACCGATCGGCAGGTGCTTCCAGTTGGGGGTGAGCGGCTCGGTGCCGGGGCGGAAGATCTTGCCCAGGTTGGTGGCGTGGTGCTCGGAGGCGTAGAAGTCGACGTAGTCGGCCACCTCGAACGGCAGGTGCAGGGTGACCTCGTCCGCCGGGTGCAGGTGCGGGGAGAGCGCCTCGCGGTGGGTCTCCTCGGAGAGCCAGCGGGTGAGCGCGGACCGCACCGAGGTCCAGACCGGGCGCCCGGCCGCCAGCAGCGGGTTGAGGGTGTCGGCGTCCAGCAGCACCGAGGGCTCCCCGGCGGCCCGGGCGGCGGCGCCGGCGTCCAGCACCGAGTCGCCGACGCGGACCCCGATCCGGCGGCGGCCGGGCTCGTCGGCGGTCGAGAAGACGCCGTAGGGCAGGTTGTGCAGGCCGAACGGCGAGTCCTGCGCGGAGGCGAGCCAGCTGGTCAAGACTTCTCCCGGGTGAGCAGGCCGAGCTCGGCCAGGTCGGCGAGCGGCTCGGCGATGGAGCAGGTGCCGAAGGCGGTGAACGATCGGCGGGCGGTGGTGATCTGCTGGTCCGTCAACTGCCGTGCGGCGTCGGCGAGGCGGCCCCCCGACCGCTCGGCGAGGTAGTCGGCGGCGCGGTCCGGATCGGCGGCGGCGAGCAGCACGTTGAGGAAGCCGTGGTGCTCGAAGCCGGTCTCCGGGTCGGTGTGCCGGACGGCGTTGTGCAGCCCGGCGGTGAGCTTGTACGGGATGCCCCGCTCGGCGCAGCCGGTCAGGAAGGCGGCCAGCTCGGCCTCGGTCGGGAAGGCCCCGGCGGCCAGCCCCCCGGTGCGGAACTTGGCCCGGTGCCGGGTGCCCGCCAGCTGGTCCAGCTGCTTCAACAGCAGCTCGCCCGGCGGGAGTTCGAGCGCGGCGACGACCTCCGGGGGCAGCCCGGCGGGCAGCTCGGCGGCGGCCACCTCGACCCCGGTCACGTCCAGCCCGGCCACCGGGGTGAACCGCCCGGTGCCCGGTGCCAGGACCAGCGCGACGGGGAACTCCGGCCGCAGCGCGGCCAGTTCGCCCGCCCGTCCGGCGCCGCAGAGGAACGGGCCGACCGCCGGCGCGTACCAGGCCAGGCGGTGCCCGTGGTGTGCGGGCACCGCCTCGCCCAGCGGCAGGTCTCCCGGCGGGAAGACCGACGCGTCGTCGAAGAGTCCTCGGAACAGCGGCGGCACGGGAGGCGTCACTTGCGGCCGCCCGACCAGCTCCAGGCGTACTTGCCGTCGTCCGTCGCGGTGCCGCCCTCGCCGAGCTCCAGCGGGCGGAAGGTGTCCACCATCACCGCCAGCTCGTCGAAGAACTCCGCGCCGATCGAGCGCTCGTAGGCGCCCGGCTGCGGGCCGTGGGTGTGGCCGCCGGGGTGCAGCGAGATCGAGCCCTGTCCGATCCCCGAGCCCTTGCGGGCCTCGTAGTTGCCGCCGCAGTAGAACATGACCTCGTCGCTGTCCACGTTGGCGTGGTAGTACGGCACCGGGATGGAGAGCGGGTGGTAGTCCACCTTGCGCGGCACGAAGTTGCAGATCACGAAGTTGTTGCCCTCGAAGACCTGGTGGGACGGCGGCGGCTGGTGGATCCGGCCGGTGATCGGCTCGTAGTCCCGGATGTTCAGCGCGTACGGGTAGAGGCAGCCGTCCCAGCCGACCACGTCGAAGGGGTGGTGCGGCACGGTGTACCGGGTGCCCACCACGCCCTGCGGGCCGCGGTGCTTGACCAGCACGTCCACCGGGCCGTCGTGCTCGGCCAGCAGCGGGCCGGCCGGGCCGCGCAGGTCGCGCTCGCAGTACGGCGCGTGCTCCAGCAACTGGCCGAAGCGCGAGAGGTAGCGCTTGGGCGGGGTGATGTGGCTGTTCGCCTCGATGCAGTAGGCGCGCAGCGGGGCGTCCCCGGTGGGGACCCAACGGTGCGTGGTGGCACGGGGGATGATGACGTAGTCCCCCTCCCCGACCTCCAGCGAGCCGAACACCGTCTCCAGCACGCCGGTGCCGGACTCGACGTAGACGCACTCGTCGCCGAGCCCGTTGCGGTACAGCTCGCTCGGCGCGCCGGCCGCCACGTAGGACAGCCGCACGTCGCCGTTGCCGAGCACCAGACGGCGCCCGGCGACGGCGTCGACGTCCTTCCACTCCTCGCCCGGGAAGAGCTCGTGGAGCTTCAGGTGCCGGGGCAGCAGGGGCAGGTTGGGCGTGGTCGACTGGTCCGGCAGCTCCCACGGGGCGGCGTCCGTGATCGCGGACGGGATGCCCTTGTGGTACAGCAGCGAGGAGTCCGAGGAGAACCCCTCCTCACCCATCAACTCCTCGTAGTAGAGCGCCCCTTCGGGGGTACGGTGCTGGGTGTGCCGCTTCGGCGGGATGCTGCCGAGCTGCCGGTAGTGCGCCATCGTCCTGCTCCTCCTGGGCCGGTCTCAGAGGTTCCCGCGGATGTCCTGCTCGCGCTCCAGGGACTCGAAGAGCGCCTTGAAGTTGCCCTTCCCGAAGCCCAGCGAACCGTGCCGCTCGATGAACTCGAAGAACACCGTCGGCCGGTCGCCCTGCGGCTTGGTGAAGATCTGCAGCAGGTATCCGTCCTCGTCACGGTCGACCAGAATGCCGCGCTTCTTGAGCTCCTCGACCGGGACGCGGACCTTGCCGATGCGCTCGCGCAGCTCCGGGTCGTCGTAGTACGAGTCCGGGGTGGAGAGGAACTCCACGCCGTTGGCGCGCAGGATGTCCACCGTGGTCAGGATGTCGTTGGTGGCCAGCGCCAGGTGCTGGCAGCCCGGGCCGCCGTAGAACTCCAGGTACTCGTCGATCTGGGACTTCTTCTTGGCGATGGCCGGCTCGTTCAGCGGGAACTTCACCCGGTGGTTGCCGCTGGCGACCACCTTGCTCATCAGCGCCGAGTACTCGGTGGCGATGTCGTCGCCGACGAACTCGGCCATGTTCTCGAAGCCCATGACCCGGTTGTAGAACGCCACCCACTCGTCCATCTTGCCGAGCTCGACGTTGCCCACCGCGTGGTCCAGGGCCTGGAACAGGCGCTTGGGGTGGCCCTCCGGGCGCTGCACCCGGGTCTGCGCGGCGACGAAGCCGGGCAGGTACGGGCCCTTGTAGCGGGAGCGGTCGATCAGGGTGTGCCGGGTCTCGCCGTAGGTGGCGATGGCCGCGCGGCGCACGGTGCCGTTCTCGTCCGAGACGTCGTTCGGCTCCTCCAGCACGGTGGCGCCCGTCGCGCGGGCGTGCGCGATGCACTTGTCCACGTCCGGCACCTCGAGGGCGAGGTCGACCACGCCGTCGCCGTGGCGGCGGTGGTGGTCCAGCAGCGGGCTGTCCGGGGCGACGCCGCCCTTGATGACGAAGCGGCAGGAACCGGAGCGCAGCACGAAGGCCTTGCGGTCGCGGCGGCCGGTCTCGGGACCGGAGTAGGCGACCAGCTCCATGCCGAACACGGCCTGGTAGAACTGCGCCGTCTGGGTGGCGTTGCCCACCACGAAGACGACCGCGTCCTGGGCGGTCACCGGGAAGGGGTCACCGGCGGCGTCGTGCTCGACCAGGCCCACCAGGCGGCGCAGCTGCTCCGCGTCGAGCCCGGCCTCCAGCTCCTCGGGGGTCAGTTCAACGGCGTTGGTGGTCATGGGTGGTTCCTCCACGTCGAGGCATGCGGTGCGCTGAGCTTGCTCCCGTCCGGTCGGTTGGGCAACAGGTCGGCCCCGGGCTGCGCAGTGTGTACAAGATGGGCAGGGGTGCGCCGGTACGGCTGGACAGATTGCCCAGTCGGGGCCGGTTAGGCTCCACTCGCCAGGATCTCCAGCACCTCCCGGTCCGAGGTCTGGCCGAAGTCCGCGTAGAACGCGCCCACGGCGAAGAAGCGGTCCGGCTCGTGCACGCAGACCAGCTCGTCGGCCTCGCCGGCCAGCCCGGCCCGCCAGCCGGCCGGGGCCACCGGGACGGCCAACACCAGCCGGGCGGCGCCGCGCTGACGGAGCGTCCGGCAGGCCGCCCGGGCGGTGGAGCCGGTGGCCAGGCCGTCGTCCACCACGACCACGGTGCGCCCGGTGAGCGGCAGCGGCGGGCGGCCGCCCCGGTAGCGGGCGGCCCGGCGGGCCAGCTCGGCGCGCTCGGCCCGTTCCACGGCGGCGAGTTGATCCTCCGTCACCCGGGTGCCGCGGAGCACCTCCTGGTCCAGCACCAGGGCGCCGTCCTCGCCGACCGCGCCCATGGCCAGCTCCGGCTGCCACGGGACCCCGAGCTTGCGCACCACGCAGACGTCCAGCGGAGCCCCCAGCGCGGCCGCCACCTCGGCGGCCACCGGCACCCCGCCGCGCGGCAGCCCGGCCACCACCACGCCCGGGCGCGGCCCCAGCACGGCTGCCAGCCGGCGCCCGGCGTCCCCGCGGTCGGTGAAGTGCACGGTCCCGCCTCCTCGCTCCCACGGTACGTCCGCGGTCCCGGGCCCGGACCGGGACAACGGGGGCCGCGCGCCGGGACCGGGAGGGCCCGGTGCCGGGACCGGAAGGTGGCGCTGCGCCCGTGCGTCCGGGACGCCGGGCCGGGGAACTTGGAGCTCCGAACCAAGAACGGAACGAGGGAGGCCCTCCCGTGGCCGCCAAGACCAACACCCCCGCGCACGGCCTGTTCACCACCGGCGAGCCGATCAGCGCCTGGACGGTCAGCACCGCGCTTCCCGTCACCTACCAGGTGGCCTTCACCCCGCAGATCCTCGGCCCGGCCAACCCCGCGCTGGCCCACGCCGGGGCGCCCGCCGGGCGCCGCCTGGTGGTGGTGGAGGAGACCGTGCACCGGCTCTACGGGGACCGGATCCGCGGCTACTTCGCCGCCCGGGGCCTGGAGGCGGCGCTCTGCGTGCTGCCGGCCCACGAGCAGGTCAAGACCATGGACTCGGTCTTCCGGGTGGCCGAGCAGATGGACCGCTTCGGGGTCTCCCGGCGGAACGAGCCGGTGATCGCGATGGGCGGCGGCGTGCTGATGGACGTGGTCGGCCTGGCCTGCAGCCTGTACCGGCGCTCCACCCCGTTCGTCCGGGTGCCCACCACCCTGATCGGGCTGGTGGACGCCGGGGTCGGCGCCAAGACCGGGGTCAACTTCGGCCCGCACAAGAACCGGCTCGGCACCTACCACCCGGCCGCCGTCACCCTGCTCGACCCGGCCTTCCTGGCCACCCTGGACGAGCGCCACCTGAGCAACGGGCTGGCCGAGGTCCTCAAGGTCGCGCTGATCAAGGACAAGCGGCTCTTCGAGCTGCTGGACCGCACCGGCGAGCAGCTGATCGAGCAGCGCTTCCAGGGTCCGACCCCCGGCGGCGAGGTGCTGGTGCGGGCGGTGCACGGGATGCTCCAGGAGCTCCAGCCCAACCTCTGGGAGCACCGCCTGGAGCGCTCGATGGACTACGGGCACTCGTTCAGCCCGACCGTCGAGATGCGCGCGCTGCCCGAGCTGCTGCACGGCGAGGCGGTCTGCCTCGACATGGCGCTCACCACCGTGCTCGCCCAGCGGAGGGGACTGGTCGAGCCGGCCGAACGGGACCGGGTGCTGGCGGTCATGCGCAAGCTCCGACTGCCGCTCTGGCACCGGCTGTTGGACGCCGGGACGCTGGCCGACGCGCTGGCCGACACCGTCCGGCACCGCGACGGGCGGCAGCGCTTCCCGCTCCCGGTCGGCATCGGCGCCGGCTGCTTCGCCGACGACGTCACGGCCGCCGAGATCGCCTCGGCCGCCGCCGAGTTGGAGGAGCTGGCATGCGCAGCGCGGTGATCGTGGCCGACACCCGGGGGCCGGCCGACGTGCACGGTGTGCACGGCACCCACGGGCTCACCCACTGGACCTGCCTGGCCCGCCGGCCCGGCCTGCACGGCGGCTGGGAGGCCGTCGAGTGGGCCAGCCTGCCGCCGGGCGGGGTCAGCGGGGAGCACCTGCACACCAGGACCGAGGAGGTCTACGTCCTCCTCACCGGCCGCGGCGAAGTCACGCTCGACGGCCACCCCCACCCCGTCGGGGCCGGTGACGTCATCCTCACCGGGCTCGGCACCACGCACGGCCTGCGCAACACCGGGGCCGAAGCGCTGGACTGGCTGGTGATCGAAATGCCCGCACCCCGACCCGCACCCCGCCCCGACCGCTCTCCCGAGCAGGACCTCGCCCAGCTGCCCCGCCCCCGCACGCCGATCATGCGGCACGCGGTGGTCACCAACCTGCGCCGGGTCGGCCCGATCGACCCCGGCGTGGTGCTCACCGGGCCGCTGGTCCGCCTGGAGGTGGTCCGGCTCGCGCCGGGCGCCCGGGCCTCGCTCGTGGCCGACGGCGTCGAGCACACCGTCTTCGTGACGGCCGGCCGCGGCCGGGCCGCCGCCGGGGACGTCCGGGTCCCGATGGAGCCCGGACGCTCCGTCACCCTCCCGCTCGGCACCTCGGCGGCGTTCACCGCCGGGCACGACGGGCTGGAGTACGTCCACGCGGTGCTCCTCGTGACACCGCCCGCCACCGGAGGCGCATCCGAATGATCGTCAGCGACACGGCGCACGCCGCCGTGCATCTGGGCCCCGGCACCCAGCGGGTCCGCACCCGCTGCCTGGCCCGCCGGGGCATGCTGCACAGCGAGACCGAGGCCGTCGACCACGTCCGGCTCAGCCCCGGCGCCTGCTACGACCTCACCGGCCGGGGCTCCACCGAGGCCGCCTGGTACGTGCTGCGCGGCCCGGTCGCGCTGCTGGACTGCCCCGAGCAGCCGCTGCGCACCCTGACCGAGGGCGACCTGCTGCTCGCCCCCGAGGGAGGCAGGGTCCACCTGCACGGCGGCCCGCTCGGCGCCGAGCTGCTCTGCCTGACCGTCACCCCGGCCGCCGTGAGCGGCGAACTCCCCTCCCGCAAGCCCGACTTGCTGGTCCACGGGGGCTGACCTGGGCCGGCCGCCCGGGGCCACGGCAGGGCCGGAACGGGACCCCGCGCCCTGCCGCCCGGGACAGCGGGCGGGACATCGTCGAAGCAGAGAGAACGAGCAAGGAGCGTCAGAGATGACCAGCACCGCGATCACCGCCCTCCACCGGGGCCGCGCCGTCGACCCCGGCCGGGTGCTCACCGGACCGCTGCGCGGCGTCGGGCTCTCCTGGCTCGACCCGGGCGACAGCGTCCAGCTGACCTCGGACGAGGTGGAGCACACCCTCTACGTCACCGCCGGCGGCGGCGAGGCCGCCACCGGGGAGACCGAGGTGCCGCTCGCCGAGGGCACCGCCGTCACCCTGCCTCTGGGCGGCGAACTCACCCTCACCGCCGGGGAGTTGGGCCTGGAGTACTTCCACGCCGTGCTCGCCGTCCCCACCCTCTCGGGAGATGAACCCCGATGATCGTCACCACCGCCTCCGCCTCCGCGATGACCGTGGTCGGCCCCGGCAGCGAGCGTGTCCGGGTCTCCACCCTGGCCCGCCGCGACCTGGTCCGGGCCGACTGCGAGTCCTTCGAGCACCTGCGGCTCAGCCCCGGCGCCACCCACCTGCGGCCCGGCCGCCGGGAGACCGAGACCGCCTGGTACGTCCTGCGCGGCCCGGTCCTGGCCGACCAGCAGCCCGGCGAGGCCCACCACCTGGCCGACACCGGCGACCTGCTGCTCGTCCCGGCCGGCCAGGACCTCACCCTGGTGGCCGGCCCGCTCGGTGCCGAGCTGCTCTGCCTGGCGCTGGGCGCGGCCCGCCGCCCCCGGCGCCACCCGCGCCTGCGCCGGGCCGTCCGGCCGTGACCGCGCTCCCCGGCGCCCGCGCCGTCCACCACGTCGCGTACACCGTCCCCGACCTGGACCAGGCGGTGGAGTTCTTCACCGGGCTGCTCGGCGCCGAGCTGGTCTACCGCACCGGCCCGGTCCGGGACCCTGACGGGGACTGGATGGAGCGTCAACTCGGCGTTCACCCAAGGGCGGTGGCCCACATCGCGATGCTGCGGCTGGGCCCGGTGAGCAACCTCGAACTCTTCCAGTACGAGGCGCCGGGCCAGCGCCGCGAGTTCCCGCGCAACAGCGACTGGGGCGGCCACCACCTGGCCATCGCGGTGGCCGACGTGGACGCCGCCGCCGCGTACCTGCGCGCGCACGGTGTGGAGGTGCTCGGCGAGCCGGAGACGGTCGCCGAGGGCGGCCCGATCGACGGCGACCGCTGGGTCTACTTCCGCGCCCCCTGGGGTCTCCAGCTGGAGCTGATCGACCTGCCGCGCGGCCTGCCGTACGAGCGGCTGACCGCCGCCCGGCTCTACCACCCCGACAGCGACTGGAGTTGACCGATGATCAGCGCCACCGCCGCGGTGGTCCGCGGCCCCGGGGAGCCCTTCCGGCTCGAACCCGTGCTGCTGGACGAACCCCGGCCGGACGAGGTGCTGGTCGAGGTGGCCGCCGCCGGGATCTGCCACACCGACCTGAGCGTGCGGGCCGGGCACACCCCGGGCCCGCTGCCGGGCGTGCTCGGCCACGAGGGCACCGGCACCGTGCGGCGGGTCGGCCGCGCGGTCACCGGGCTGCGGCCCGGCCAGCAGGTGGTGCTGACCTTCGCCTCTTGCGGGCAGTGCCCCGACTGCCGCGCCTCCCGCCCGATCCGCTGTGAGCACTGGCCCCGGCTGAACCTGTCCGGCGGGGCCCGGCTCGACGGCAGCCCGACCCTGCGGGCGGCCGACGGCTCGCCCCTGCGCGGGCACTTCTTCGGCCAGTCCTCCTTCGCCACCCACGCGCTGGTGACCGAGCGGAACGCCGTCCCGGTGCTCGGCGGACTGCCGCCGGAGCTGCTGGCCCCGTTCGGCTGCGGGGTGCAGACCGGGGCCGGGGCGGTGTTCAACGTGCTGCGCCCGGAGCCCGGTTCGACCCTGGTGGTGTTCGGCGCCGGGGCGGTCGGCCTGGCCGCCCTGCTGGCGGCCCGGCTCACCCCGGCCACCGGGCTGGTCGCGGTGGACGTCCGGCCGGACCGGCTGGAGCTGGCCCGGGAGCTGGGCGCCACGGCGGTACTGGACGCCACCGCCGTCGATCCGGTGGCGGCCGTCCGGGAGCTGACCGGCGGCCGGGGCGCCGAGTACACCCTGGAGACCAGCGGGCAGCTCGCCGCGCTCGGCCAGGCCGTCGGGGCGCTGGCGGTCGGCGGCACCTGCGCCGTGGTCGGCGCCCCGCCGCGCGGCAGCGAGCTGGCGCTGGACGTGCCCGCCCTGCTGGACCGCACGCCCACGATCGTCGGCGTCAACCAGGGCGCGAGCCTGCCCGGGCGATTCCTGCCCGCTCTGGTGGAGCTGTTCCGGGCCGGCCGGCTGCCGGTCGACCGGCTGGTGCGGACCTTCCCGTTCGCCGAGATCGAGGCGGCGGCCGCCGCAGCACGGGCCGGCGAGGTGGTGAAGCCTGTCCTGGTGATGGGCTGACCCGCCGTCAAGCCGCGTCGCACCGCCAGCATGTCACGCTAAGTCATATATGAGGCACTGGTAGTGTCGGCCGGGTGGATGAGCAGCAGAGGGACACCGGTGCCGTGCGTGTACTGATCGTCGATGACCACCCCCTCTTCCGGGAGGGGTTGAAGGCCGCGCTGCAGAGTGCCGAGGGCATCGAGGTGGTGGGCGAGGCCGAGACCGTGGCCGCCGTCCCCGGGGCGGTCGCCGACCTGCTGCCCGACGTGGTGGTGCTCGACCTCTCGCTGCCGGACGGCTCCGGCCTGGAGGCCGCCCGCCTGCTGGCCGCGCAGACCCCGACCGCGCCGGTGCTGATGCTGACCATGGCCGACGACGACGGCAGCCTGCTGGCCGCCCTCCAGGCCGGGGCCCGGGGCTACCTGGTCAAGGGCGCCGGGCGGGACGAGGTGCTGCACGCGGTGCGCACGGTGGCGGCCGGCGGGGCGGTCTTCGGCTCCGACATCGCCGCCCGGATCACCGCCCTGCTGGCCGGCACCAAGCTGCGCGAGGCCGGGCAGCTCTTCCCGACCCTGACCGCCCGCGAGGCCGAGGTGCTCAACCTGGTCGCCAAGGGCCTGGACAACCGCCGGATCGCCCGCGAGCTGGTGGTGGCCGAGAAGACCGTCCGCAACCACGTCACCCACATCTTCGAGAAGCTCCACGTGGCCACCCGGGCCGAGGCGGTGGCCCGGGCCAGGGACATGGGCCTGGGCGACGACTGACGCACCGTCGGGCCCAACCGACAGGGATGGGGGCGGGGCCAGGACGGGACCAGCGGCCCGTGCGTCCGGGACAACGACCGGACGACCATGGGCACCCCAAGGGGTCACGGGCGAGGAGCACAGTCGATGAGCCAACCTCAGAGCACCAGCACCGCCCGGGCCCTCGCGGTGTCCGGGCTCGCCCTTCTGGCGGCCCTGCTCTGGGCCGGTCTGGCCATCGCCCACCCCGGGCGCGGCTTCGAGCAGCAGTACTTCTACGACGGCGGCTGGGTCGCCTTCGGGCTCACCCTCGCGCTCTGCGGCGTGACGCTGGTGCTGAACCGCAACGCGGTCGGCCTCGGCGTCCTGCTCCTGCTGTCCGGGCTGCTGATCCCGGCCGGGGCGGCCGCCGAACTGCTCGCCGGGCTCACCGAGGCCGGGCCGGCCTTCGTGTGGGCGTCGACCTCGGTGGCGTACGCCTCGCAGGTCTGTTTCATGGCGCTGCTGATCGCCCTGCCGCTCTGGCTGCCCGGCATGCGCCTGCCCACCCGGGCGAGGTGGGCGCTGCCGGGCGTGCTGCTGCTGGCCCTGCCGATCGGGTGGGTCAACGTCTGTCTGAACGACCCGCTCTACGGGCGGCCCAACCCCTACCGGCAGAGCTCCCTGAACACCTGGCTCGACTCGTGGTTCAGCCTCGGGGTCTCGTACCACGTGCTGCTGGCCGCCACCTGCCTGACGCTGCTCGTCGCGGCCGTCCGCTGGTACCGCTCGCCCGGGCCGCACCCCTTCCAGCGCGAGCTGATCGCCGCCTACCTGCTGTGGAACGTGCTGGTCACCGTCCCGTACTACATCGGCTACCAGGCCGAATGGCTCATCTACGCGACCTTCCTGGCCGGTGTGGTGGCCTGGGCCCTGGTGCCGGCCGCCGCCTTCCGGCGGGACCACTCGATGGCGCTGGACCGGGCCACCCGCCGCTACCTGGTCGGGTACGCCTTCGGCACGCTGCTCTTCGTGGTGGTCACCGCCGCCGCCGTGCTGGCCCAACTGCTGCTGCCCGGCGGCTCGGCCGGTGCCCGCTGGATGCTGCTGGTCAGCGTGGGCGCGCTCGGCGCGCTGCTCCAGCCCGCGGCCCACTTCATGACCCGGCTGGTCGACCGGTACTACTACGGCGAGCGGGCCCAGCCCTACCAGCTGGCGCGCGGACTGGCCGAGCGGATGAGCCACACCGTCAGCCCGGCCCAGGCCCCGCCGCTGCTCTGCCGGACGGTGGTGGAGGCGCTCGGCCTGCCCGGGGCCCGGGTCCAGGTGGAGACCAGGAGCGGGCCCAGGGAGCTGGCCGGACTGGGGGACCCGGGCCCGTCAGCCGAGAGCTTCCCGCTGAGCTACGAGGGCGTGGTGATCGGGCGGTTGACGGTCTCTCCGCGCTCGGGGCAGCGCGAGCTGGACCGGCAGGACCGCGAGGTGCTCCGGCTGCTCGCCGACCAGGCCTCCCCCTCGATCGCCGCGATCGGCCTCTACGAGGACCTCCAGGACAGCCGCAAACGGATCGTGCTGGCCCGGGAGGAGGAGCGGCGCCGGCTGCGGCACGACCTGCACGACGGGCTCGGCCCTGCGCTCTCCGGCCTGCGGCTCCAGGTGGACGCGGCGCAGACCGGGCTGCCGCCCGGCTCGGCGGTGGCGGGTTCGCTCACCACCGCCTCGGCCGGGATCGGCTGTGCCATCACCGAACTGCGCCGGATCACCGACGGGTTGGCGCCCGCCGCGCTCGACGGGTCGGGCCTGGCCGGGGCGCTGCGCGGCCTGGCCGACGGGCTGGGCCACCGGGCCCTGCGGGTCACCCTGGAGCTGGACCCCGACCCGCTGCCGCCGCTGCCGGCCGCCGTGGAGGTGGCGGTCTACCGGATCAGTGGCGAGGCGCTCAACAACGTGGTCCGCCACTCCGGTGCCTCCGCGGTCCGGCTCAGCCTGAGGGTCGGGCCGGAGGAGGTCACCGTCGAGGCGACGGACGACGGCGCGGGCTTCCCGGCCCACCACTCGATCGCCGGGGTCGGCCTGCGGTCGATGGCCGAGCGCGCCGAGGAGCTGGGCGGCACCTTCACCGCCGTGAACGACTCCGGCGGCGCCCGGGTCCGCGCGGTCTTCCCCCGGGTCCACGGCTGACCGGTCCGGGACCGGGCGGGGACCAGCAGCTCATGCGGCCGGGACCGCTCCGGGCGGAAGGTGGACGAGGACCCGCTCCCTGCGGGCCGCACCACCGGAGGCGATCCCATGACCATCGTGAAAACCCGGCCGATACCGGGACCGCGCCCTGCGCCCGGCACCTACGAGCCGCTGCGGATCACGTCCCAACCGGGCATTCCGCGGCGCCCGGTCCAGCCCAAGGCACCCCGGGACCCCAAGCGGGACGACGAGCGCGAGCCGGACGGCCAGCCCGAGCCGGACGACGAGCCCAAGCCGGACGACCAACCGAAAGGGCGCTGAGCGGGAGCTCGCAGACCCACTGCCAACCACACGCACCAGGCCCGGCCGGGCGGTCCCCGGCCGGGCCTTCGCCGTGCTCAGTGGTGGTGGCCTTCCATCGGGCCCATGCTCGGGTCGAGCGCCATCACGGCCATCGGGGAGACGGTGAAGGGGCGCATCATGCCGTCGTCCTCGTGGTCGAGGATGTGGCAGTGGTACATGAACTTCCCGGTGGCACCGGTGAACTGCCCGGCCACCCGGACGAGTTCGCCGGGGGAGACGGTGACGGTGTCCTTCCAGCCCTGCTCGGCGGCCTCGATCACCGAGGGGGTGCCCCAGGTGACCGGCTTGCCGACCGGGGTGCCGCCGGCCGCCCGGTCCATGGTGGTGGTGTCGCAGGCGGCCCGGGTGAGGATCTGGAACTGGATCAGGTGGATGTGCACCGGGTGCAGCGCCAGCGGCGCCAGGTTGACGATGGTCCACTGCTCCCAGGCGTCCTCCATGACCCGCCAGTTCAGCCGGTCGTTGAACTCCCGGGAGACCCGCCGGTAGGTGCGCTCCGGCTGCCCGTCCTGCCGCAGCTGGACCAGCCCGTCCTCGACGGTGCCGGGCGGCGGCACCTCGGCCGCGGGCACCTCCGCCATCTCCCAGAACTCGAACATGTTCTGCGGGGTCTGGTGGATCATCAGCATCCGGTGCCCGTGGTCGTGCGGGATGTCGTCGTGGCTGAGCCGCCGGAAGCTCGGCGAGAGCACCGCGGGCAGCGCGAACGGCTCGGGGCGGTCGGCCCGTTCGGCGATCCGGAACTCCATCACCTCCGGGTCGGGCAGCCGGTTCGCCGGGTCGGGCACGCCGACCGGGTCGTTCTCGCCGATCTTCGCGCCCTCGGCGGGGGTCGGGGCGGAGTTGACCAGCCGTAGGGTGCGGCCGCCCAGGGCGGTGAAGTCGACCAGCAGGTCGGCCCGTTCGGCCGGGGCCAGGCTCAGGCCGGTGCCGCCGACCGGGACGGGGGTGCCGAACAGGCCGGCGTCGCTGCCGATCTGCCAGACCACCCCGGGCACCCGCTGGTTGTCCTGGTCCACCAGGTGCAGCCGGTAGGGGCGGGAGTTGGCGGCGTTCAGCACCCGGAAGCGGTACCAGCGCGGCTGCACCGCGTGGTGCGGCCAGATCACGCCGTTGACCAGGGTGTACCGCCCGCAGTACGGCAGCGGGCCGACGGTCTTGTGCAGCAGCTGCCCGGTCAGCGCGCCCTCGGGGGTGGTCGCGAGGTTGCGGTCGCAGAGCACCAGCGGAACCTCGAACTCCCCTGAGGGGAGGTTCAGTTGCTCCTCCTCCTGGTCCCGCACCAGGTACATCCCGACCAGGCCGGCCAGCACGTTCAGCCGGGTGACGCCCATCGCGTGGTCGTGGTACCAGAGCGTCATCGAGGCCTGGTCGTTCGGGTACTCGGAGAGCTGGGAGCGGCCGGTGTGCACCGCGTTGTCGGTCCAGCCGTCGTTGACGCCGTCGGTGACGGCACCGTGCAGGTGGACCACCAGCCAGGGCGGCAGCTTCGGGCCGTCGGGGTTGAGCAGCGCCGGATCGATGCCGGGCTCGTTCTCGGTCGGCGGCATGGTGATCTCGGGCAGGTGGCCGACCAGGGCCGGGTACGGGGTGGTGACCCGGTTCTGCCAGTCCACCCGGAGCCGCTCGCCGCGCCGCACCTCGATGGTCGGGCCGGGGAAGGTGCCCTCGTAGGTCCAGAGCGGGGTGGGCGGCAGCTGGGAGTGCAGCCGGACCTCGGCCGGCAGCTGGCGGACGGTCAGTTCCCCGTCGGGGCCCGGGCGGAGCACCTCGGGGATGCGCAGCGGGTCGAGGAACTTGGTCAGGTCGGCGGTCGGGGGAGGGGTGTTTTCGGGCACGGGAGACCTCCGCGTCGGTCGGTGTCCGTCCAGCCTCGCGCCCCGGCGGTCCCGATCGCATGAGGCAGCGGTCCCGGTCCGTCCCGTGTCACCCGTGTTGCCGCACCGTGTCATCTCGTGCTGTCCGTGGGCGGACGGTCCCCGCGCCGTCAGAACGCTTGTCGGGAACGGTGGTTGCACCTCTTGACGCGCTCTTGCCCTTCACTCAATCATCATGGGCACGTCAGCAAGCGCTCGCCGGCCGGACACGGTCCCGGCGGCTCCCGTACGTTCCGTTCTGCCCCACCAGAATCTGGAGCTCCCTTTGTCTCAGCCTGCCGAGCAGCGTGCCCCGCGGCGATCCCGCCTGCACCGCTCCGCCCTCGCTACCGCCGCCGCCGTCACCCTGGCCGCCGGAATCGTGGCGCCCGCCGCACTGGCGCAGGCCGCCGCGGCGCCCGTCCAGGCCCCGGCGGCCCCGGTCGCCGTCGCGGCCGCGCCGGACATCCCGGTGGCGAACGTCAAGGCGCACCTGGCCCAGTTCCAGTCCATCGCCAACGCCAACGGCGGCAACCGCGCCCACGGCCGGGCCGGCTACAAGGCCTCGCTCGACTACGTGAAGGCCAAGCTGGACGCGGCCGGATTCACCACCACCGTGCAGACCTTCACCAGCAGCGGCGCCACCGGCTACAACCTGATAGCCGACTGGCCCGGCGGCGACACCAACCACGTGGTGTTCACCGGTGCGCACCTGGACTCGGTGACCGCCGGCCCCGGCATCAACGACAACGGCTCCGGCTCGGCCGGCATCCTGGAGACCGCGCTGGCCGTCTCCCGGGCCGGGCTCCAGCCGACCAAGCACCTGCGGTTCGGCTGGTGGGGGGCGGAGGAGCTGGGCATGATCGGCTCCAAGTACTACGTCAACAACCTGCCCAGCGCCGAGCGGGCGAAGATCGACGCCTACATGAACTTCGACATGATCGGCTCGCCGAACCCGGGCTACTTCGTCTACGACGACGACTCCAAGCTCGAGGGCGTGCTGAAGAACTACTTCGCGAGCGTCAACGTGCCGACCGAGATCGAGACCAACGGCGACGGCCGCTCCGACCACGCCCCGTTCAAGAGCGCCGGCATCAAGGTCGGCGGTCTCTACACCGGCGGCGACGAGATCAAGACCGCCGCCCAGGCCAGCAAGTGGGGCGGCACCTCGGGCCGGGCCTTCGACGCCTGCTACCACGCCTCCTGCGACACCAGCGCGAACATCAGCGACACCTCGCTGGACCGCGGCAGCGACTCCATCGCGTACGCCGTCTGGGCCCTGGGCACCGAGGCCCCGCCGCTGCCCGGCACGGTCTTCGAGAACACCGCCGACGTGCAGATCCCCGACAACGGCGCGGCGGTCACCTCCTCGGTCACCGTCAGCGGCGTCACCGGCAACGCCCCGGCCGCCCTCCAGGTCGGCGTGGACATCAAGCACACCTACCGCGGTGACCTGGTGATCGACCTGGTCGCCCCGGACGGCTCCACCTACCGGCTGAAGAGCTCCAGCTCCAGCGACTCGGCCGACGACGTGGTCACCACCTACACCGTGAACGCCTCCAGCGAGGTCGCCAACGGCGTCTGGAAGCTCAAGGTCCAGGACGTGGCCGCGCAGGACACCGGCTACATCAACAGCTGGAAGCTGACCTTCTGAGCGACACCGACGGCCCCTGAGGCCGTGGAGGACAGGTGAGAGGTGCGGGCCCCGGGGCGTGAAAGCCGGGGCCCGCACCCGCTGTTGGAGCCGTTGCTACGGCTGCATCTCGTACGCGCCGGAGAGCGCCTCGACCCGGGCCCAGACGGCGGCGTCGCGCTCGGCGTCCGCCACCGGACGGCGTACCTGGGTGAGCGCCCAGGCGGCCTGCTCCTCGCTGGTGGAGGTCTTGCCGTGCAGCTCGGTGGCGTGCGCGGAGAAGTCCCGGACCAGGAAGTCGAAGATCCCGTCCAGCACGTCCGCCTCGGTACCGGTCAACTCGGCCTGCTCCAGCACCAGGTGACCGTAGACCACCAGCGCGAACAGCTGGCCGATCTCCAGCAGGAAGTCCAGGTCCTGTGCCTGCTCGGCGGTCGGCGCGTGCTGCAGCAGCAGCGCGCACAGGCCGTCGGCCTGCTCGCGGAAGCGGGCGACGTTCGGCAGGTGGGCGTGCGCGTCGTAAGCGGTCCGCCAGTCGTGGAAGCGGATCGCGCCCAGGCCGCGGGCCGGGCCCTGGCGGAACAGGAACTCGTCGTCGGCCGCGTCCAGCCGGCTCGGCACCGGGGCGTAATCGGTGGGCGCGAACAGGTAGTTGGCCATGAACTTGAGGATCAGCGCCAGGTTGACGTGGACCGTGCCCTCCAGCTTCGGCAGGCCCCGGATGTCCTTGGCGGCCTTGTCGAAGTAGGTGTCCGCCTCGAAGCCCTTGGCCGCGATGACGTCCCACATCAGGTCGATGACCTTCTCGCCCTCGGTGGTGACCTTCATCTTGGTCATCGGGTTGAAGAGCAGGTAGCGACGGTCCTCGGGGGAGGCGGTGCGGAAGTAGTCCACCGCGCGGGCGCTGAACAGCTTCATCGCGTTGAGGCGCAGGAAGGCGTCGGCCAACTCCCGGCGCACGTGCGGGAAGTCGGTCACCTTGCGGCCGTAGAGCACCCGGTTGTGGGCGTGCGTGACGGCCTCGTACATCGCGTGCTCGCAGATGCCGACCGAGGCGGTGCAGAGGTTGAACTTGCCGACGTTCACGGTGTTCAGCGCGGCGTCGAAGGCGGCCTTGCCGGTGTGCAGCACGTCCTCGGCCCGGACGGGGTACTCCTCCAGGCGGAACTCGGAGACGTACATCTGCGCGTTCACCACGTTCTTGACGAGGTGGTAGGAGGGGTGGCGGCTGTCGACGGCGAAGAAGACGTAGCCCTCGGGGCCTTCGATGTCCGAGCGGCGGCCGAAGACCGAGACCAGGCCGGCCACGTTGCCGTTGCCGATGTAGTACTTCGGGCCGGTGGCGGTGAAGCCGCCGTCCTCGGTCGGGGTGAGGATCATGTCGGTGGAGTAGATGTCCGCACCGTGGCTGCGCTCGGACAGCCCGAAGGCCATCACGTGACCCTCCGTCAGCAGCTTCGCGGCGCGCGCCCGGACGGCCTCGTTCTCGCTCTGCCAGACCGGCCCGAGGCCGAGGATGGTGACCTGCCAGGTGTACCAGTAGCCCAGGCCGTAGAAGCCCAGGATCTCGTTCAGCTCGGCGATCCGCGCGGTGTCCCAGCGCTTGTCCGCGTCCGCGCTGCTCGGCGTCAGGAACTCCGCGAACAGGCCCTCCTTGGCGGCGAACTCCAGGAAGTCCCCGTACCAGGCGCGGTCGATGTAGGTGTCGATCAACGCCTTCTTGCCGCGCGACTCGAACCAGTCCACGGTGGCGCGCAGCAGCCGGCGGGTGGTGTCGTCGAACTGCTTCGGGTCGTACGTGCTCGGGTTGAACAGCATGTGAAGTCCTGTGGGGTGAGGGTCAGTTGGCAAGGCGGTTCAGGGTGGCCAGGACGTCGTCCAGCCAGGCGAGGGTCATCCGCTCGAACTCGATGCCGCCGCGCAGCACCACGTGCTGGAGCTGCTGCTGAGGGCTCTGCTCCGCCGTGGCCTCGGCGGGGAAGTCACGCTGTTCGCCGGACAGGTAGCGCTCCAGCAGGGCGGCGTGGGCGGTGCGGTGACGCTCCACCTCGGAGATCAGGGCGGCGGGGTCGTCGAAGGCGGCGGCCCGGATCTTCACCGCCAGCTCGTGCCGGACCGTCTCCGCCTCGACCGGCTCGCGCAGCCAGTCCCCGAGGACGGACCGGCCGTCGGCGGCCACGGCGTACACCTTCTTGTCCGGGCGGCCGTCCTGCGGCACCTCCTGGGCGGTGATCCAGCCGTCCGCCTCCATCCGGCGCAGCACCCGGTAGATCTGCTGGTGCGTCGCGGTCCAGAACCGCCCGATCGAACGGTCGAACCGTCGGGCCAGCTCGTACCCGGAGCCGGGTTGCTCCAGCAGAGAGACGAGGATCGCGTGCTCCAGTGCCATGACGGCATCCTCCTATGCAACAAGTTGCATAGGCAACGCCGCCGCGCCGCGGTGAGACACGGATCACGCCTCCGGCGGGGGCGGGGGACCGCCTTCGGCGGGGTCGGGGGTGGGGAGGCCGCCTGCGGCGGGCACCGGGGCGGGGGCGGGGGTTCGCCTGCGGCGGGCTCGGAGACCTTCATGCGGCGTCCGGGTGGCCAGCGGCTCGTCCACCGCCCGGCTCGGGTGCGCGACGTCGGCTCCGCAGCGCGAGGCGGGCTCGGGGACGGGTGTCCGGGCGGCCGACCGGCTCGTCTGCGCCCGGCTGCCTCCCGTCCGTCGCGCCGCGCGCTGCGGGCCGCAGGCCGGTCAGCGGTGGTGGAGGGTGGCGAGGACCGGGGTGGCGGGGTGGGCGACCAGGCTGGGGAGTGGGGGAGGGGGGTCGCCCTCGACGGCGAGGTGGAAGCGCTGGGCGACGGTGGCCAGGAGCAGGACCAGCTCCACCTGGGCGAAGCGGGCGCCGAGGCAGGCCCGGCGGCCGGCGCCGAAGGGGAAGTGGGCACGTTCGTCGGCTGCCGGGGTGCCCCAGCGTTCCGGGCGGAAGGCGAGCGGGTCGGGGAACCAGCGGCCGTCCCGCTGGGTCACCCACGGGCTGCACCAGATCGCCGTCCCGACCGGCACCGGCCGCCCGCCCACGGTGGTGCCCGGCACCGCGACCCGGGGCGGTACCAGCCATACCGGCGGGTGGAGCCGGAGCGTCTCGCTGACGACCCGTCGGGTCCACGGCAGCCGCTCGTGGTCCGCGTACTCCGGTGCCCGCCCGCCCAGCACCTCCGTCAGCTCGCGGTCCAACTCCGCCCGCGCCGACGGCGCACCGGCCAGCAGGCACCAGGCCCAGGTCAGCGCCGTCGCCGTCGTCTCGTGACCCCCGGCCCAGAGCGTGACCGCCTCGTCCCGCACCTCACGCGCCGTCAGCGCCCGCCCCTCCGGGTCCCGGGCCGCCAGCAGCCGCCCGACCAGGTCGTCCGCGGTGTCCACCGAAGTGGCCCGGGCCCGCACCAGCGCCCCCAGTTCGGCGTCGATCACCCCGACCGCCCGCCGCATCCGCCGCCGCGCCGGAGTCGGCACCCACCCCGGCAGCAGCACCCCGGGCCCGCGCAGCTCCACCCCGATCTCGTGGGCCGCCTCCGTCATCGCCCCGGCCAACGCCCCCGCCCGCGCCCCCAGCTCCGACCCGAACAGCGTCCGCACCGCGATCCGCTGCGTCAGCAGCGTCATCTCCCGCAGCACGTCCACCCGTTGGCCGTCCGCCCACCCCGCCAGGTGCTCCGCCGCGCACTCCGCCATCGCGGGCGCGAACGCCCGTACCTGCCGCGGCCGCACGGCCGGCTGCACCAGCGCCCGCTTGCGCCGCCACGCCGCACCCTCGCTGCGGATCACGCTGTCCCCGACCAGCTGTCGGAACATCCAGCCGATGTCCAGCACCCCGTGGTCCAGCTCCGAACCCAGCACCTCGGCGATCTCCGCCGGATCGGCCAGGGAGAGGATCCGCAGTGGGCCGAGCCGCCAGTTCACCGCGTCCCCGTGCTCCCGGTGCAGCCGCTCCAGGAACCCCAACGGATCCCGCCCGAACGGCAGCAGACACCCGACCAGCGGCAGCCCGCGAGGCCCGGACACGAACGGAGAGACGTCCACACCCCACCCAACGAGCCGCCCCCGCACGGGTTCCGCCTCAGCCCGCGCGAACGCAGTACGGCCCGGCCCCTCCCGGGACCGGGCCGTGCTGTCGGTCCGTCAGGCCTGGGTGCGGCGGCGGGTGGCGATGAGTGCGCCTGCGCCGAGGGCGACGGCGGCCGCGCCCGCGGCGCCGATCTGGCCGAGCGGGGCGTCGGTGCCGGTGTAGGCGAGGCGTCCGCCGGCGACGGGCTGACCGTCCGTCACGGCGACCGGGGTGGTGACGGCGCCGGTCGTGCCGGTCGGCGAGGTGGTGCGGGTGGTGTCGGAGACGGGGGTCACGGTGCTGTCCTTGGCCGCGGCCTCCTTCTCGGCGGCTGTCTTCTCAGCAGCAGCCTTTTCGGCGGCGGCCTTGGCGTCGGCCTCGTCCTTGGCGCGGGCCGTGTACTGGCCCTCGTTCAGGAAGGCCCGGACGGCCTCGGCGTCGCCGTCGAACGCGATCCGGCCGGCCCGCTTGACCTCGGGGCCGCCCGCCGAGATGAGCCGGGTGAGGCGGACCCGCTCGTCGGTCTCGCGGAGCCTCTGCAGCTTGTTCTTGAGGAAGTCCTCCACGTCCGCGGCGGACCCGGCGAGCGCCTTGGCGGCTCCCGCCCGGACGCCCGGACCGGTGGCCGGGTCCTCGAGTATGCGGCGGAGCTCGGCCCGGTTCTCGTCCTCGGCGCGGGCGGTGTACTGACCCTCGTTCAGGAACCGGCGGACGTCCTCGACGGTGCCGCTCATGGCCTTGTTCGCGGCAGCCTGCACGGCCGGGCCACCGTGGGCCATGATCTGGGTGAGCAGGACCCGGTCGTCGTGCTCGGCAGCCCCGGTCAGCCCCCCGTTGAGGGCCTTCGCGACGTCGGCGGCGGTGCCGGCGAGCGCCTCCTGCGCCTTCTCGCGCACGCCCCAGCCGGTCTTCGGGTCGTCGATGATCTTCTGGAGCTTCGCGCGGTTCTCGTCCTCGGTGCGGGCCGCGTACTGCCCGGAGTCCAGGAAGGCGCGGTACTGCTCGAGGTCGTCCGACCTGAGCGCGGCCTCGGCCGCCTTGCGGAGGATCGGGCCCGGGGCGTCGAGGGTCTGGAAGATCGCGACCCGCGCGTCCATTGCCCGCAGGCCCTCGATGTCCTTGGCGAGGAAGCGGGCGCGGTCTTCCGGGGTGCCGGCGAGGGCCTCGGCGACGCGCTCGCGCAGGTGGCTGCTCGGCTTGGTGAGCAGGTAGTCGTTGGGGTAGACGAGCAGGGCCTTGATGGCCGCGATGTTGTCCTCGTCGAGCTTGGTGCCGGCCCGGTCGGCCTGCTCCTGCCCGGCCGGGGTGGTCTCGGCGAACGCCGGTGCGGCGGTGGCGACGGGTGCGGCGGCGGTCGCCAGCAGAACGGCAGCGGCGAGCGAACGACGGATGTTCAAAAGGTCCCCCGGTGAAACGGAACGAGCGAGCCCCAGCGCGACATCACAGCGGCGGGCCTGCCGATCGTACATGCGCCAAGCCCCCCCTGTGAATCGGGCCGGGTTTCAACGTCCCAGGTGGGAGCCGATGAGGCGTATGCGCACTACGGCCCGGCCCCGGGTGGCGGGGTCGGGCCGTAGTGGTGGGGTCGTCAGTCCTGGGTGGTGCGGCGGCGGGTGGCGATGAGTGCGCCGGCGCCGAGGGCGACGGCGGCCGCGCCTGCGGCGCCGATCTGGCCGAGGGGGGCGTCGGTGCCGGTGTAGGCGAGCTTGCCGCCCGCGACGGGCTGACCGTCCGTCACGGCGACCGGGGTGGTGACGGTCGGCGTGGTGGTCGACGGGCGGGTGGTGTCGGTGGCCGGCGTCACGGTGGTGCCGGTGGTGGGCTTTGCGGCCTGCTCGTCGGCCTCGCGCAGCGGTGCCAGCTCGGTCTTGAGGAAGCGCGCCACGTCCTCGGCGGATCCGGCGAGTGCCTTGGCGGCGGCCGCCCGGACGCGCGGACCGGTCTTCGGGTCCTCCAGGAGGCGCCGGAGCTCGGCCCGGTTCTCGTCCTCGGCGCGGGCGACGTACTGACCGGTCTTCAGGAACTCCCGGACGTCCTCGATGGTCCCGTCCAGGGCCTTGCCCGCGGCAGCCCGGACGGCCGGGCCGCCCTGGGACATGATCCGGGTGAGCAGGACCCGGTCGTCGTCCTCCGCGGCCTTGGCCAGCCCGTCCTCGATGAACTTCTGGACGTCCGCGCCGGTCCCGGCGAGGGCCTTCTTGGCTCCCTCGCGGACACCCCGGCCGGTGGCCGGGTCGTCGATGAGCTTCTGGAGCTTGGCGCGGTTCTCGTCCTCGGCCCGGGCGACGAACTGACCGGTCTTCAGGAACTGGCGGACGTCCTCGGCGGAGCCGTCGAGCGCCTTGCTGCCGGCCTGGCGGACGGCCGGTCCGCCGAGGTGCATGATCGAGAGGACCTCGACCCGGTCGTCCTCCAGCTGGAGCTTCGCCAGCCCGTCCTTGAGGAACTTCTCGACGTCCGCGCCGGTGCCGGCGAGGGCCTTCTTGGCTCCCTCGCGGACACCCTTGCCGGTCTTCGGGTCGTCGACGAGCTTCTGGAGCTTGGCGCGGTTCTCGTCCTCGGCCCGGGCGGCGAACTGACCGGTCTTCAGGAAGGCGCGGAAGGTCTCGAGGTCGTTCGACTTGAACGCCGCTTCGGCGGCCTTCTCCAGGACGGGGGAGGTGGTGCGGGCGCCCTCGCTGATCCGTGCGATCGCGATCCGCGCGTCGTCCATGCGAATGCCCGCCACGTCCTTGGCGAGGAAGCGGGCGCGGTCCTCCGGGGTGCCCGCCAGGACCTCGGCGACGCGCTCGCGCAGGTACTCGCTCGGGGCGGTGATCAGGTAGTCGTTGGGGTAGACGAGCAGGGCCTTGATGGCCGCGATGTTCTCCTGGTCCACCGCGGCGCCCGCCGCGTCGACCTTCTCCAGCCCCGCCGGGGCGGTCTCGGCGAAGGCCGGAGTGGCGGCGGTGGCGAGCGGAGACGCGGCGGTGGCCACGAGAACGGCGGTGGCGAGCGAACGACGGATGTTCAACGGTCCCCCGGGCAGTGCATACGAATGGTCAAGTCTGCATGATCGTACTGGCGCCGAACTCCGTGGTCGAACACGATTTCGCCAGATGCCGATCACAGGGTGCGCGACGCGCAGAATGGTGGGGTGAACGGTGACGGCGAACTCCTCCGGTGGCGGATGCACAGTCAGTTCGGCGACGGGGGAACGGTGTCCGGAATCGCCGGTCGCGCCCCGGGCGTCCAGGCGCAGGACGCTGCCGCCGCCCGCCTCGGGCTCCGGGCCCGCGGGCTGGCCGAGCGGGCGGCGGTGGAGCGGGCGTACGCGGCGGGCGAGGTGGCGGCGAGCTGGCTGATGCGCGGCACCCTACACCTGGTGCCGAAGGCTCAACTGCCGTCCCTGCTGGCGCTGTTCGGGGAGCGGAACATCGCCGCCGGAGCCCGGCGCCGCCGGGAGCTGGGGCTGGCGGAGGAGCTGCTGGCCCGGGCGGAGCGGGCGCTGCCCGAGGTGCTGACCGAACCGCTGGGCCGGGCGGAGCTGGTGGCGCGGCTGAACGGGCGCGGCGTCGGCGTGGAGCCCGCCGGTCAGGCACCCGCGCACCTGACGGCGTACCTGGCCGGGCGCGGGCTGCTCTGCCGGGGCGCCGAGGTGGCCCCGCGCGAGCCGGGGTACGTCGCGCTGACGGTGGAGGAGGCGGATCCGGAGCAGGCGGCCGCCGAGCTGGCGGCGCGGTACGTCGCGGCCTTCGGGCCGGTCTCGGTGGCGGACTTCGCGGCCTGGTCGGGGCTGCCGCAGGCGCTCGGCCGGCGGGCCTTCGCCGGGCTGCCGGAGGTGGCCGAGGGGCTGTACGCGACGGGCGCGGTGCCCAGGGCCGGGGAGCCGCTGGTGCGGCTGCTCGGGGCCTACGACAACTACCTGCTCGGCTACCGGGACCGCTCGCTGATGCTGGATCAGCGCTTCGCCAAGCGGGTGAACGCGGGTGGCGGGGTGGTGAAGCCGGCCCTGGTGGTGGACGGCCGGGTGGTCGGGACCTGGGCGCGGGGCAAGGACGGGCGGCCGGCGGTGGAGCCCTTCGAGGCACTGCCGGACGGGCTCTGGGCGGCCGAGGCGGAGGCGGTCGTGGAGTTCCTCGGATGAATTTCGGGCAAAACCGTTAATTCCGTCACAGAACGGGTAGTGAGCAGGCGCCTGTCAAGTCGCGAGCTAAGGAGGTGGTCCCGGTGTCGACCCAGCTTCCGATGAGCATGGAGCAGCATCCGGACATCTTGGAGATGCGTGACCATTACGAGCGGATCGTCTCCACTCCCCGTGCCCAGGCCGTCGAGGCCCTGGCCGTGGGAGCCGGTCTGTTCCTCGCGATCTCCCCCTGGGTGGTCGGGTTCTCCGGCTTCTCCGGCCTGACGGTCAGCAATCTGGTCCTCGGGCTGGCGTTCGCCGCGCTGATGGCGGGCTACGGCTCCGGGTACGAGCGCACCCACGCCCGGGCCTGGGCCGCGACCATGATCGGTGCCTGGACGGTCATCGCCCCGTGGGCGGCGGCCGGCACCGACGCCGTCCGGCGCACCATCCTGACCAACGTCATCACCGGCGGCCTGATGGTCTGCCTGGGCATGGCGGCGGTGTCGATGGCGGCGGGGCTGATGACCCGCCGAGGGATGGCGAGCGGAGGCTGAACAGCCGTATCTGTACCGGGGCACGGCCGAGCGCGGCCGTGCCCCGGATGCTGTCCGCTGCGGCGGCCGGCGGCTACGGGTGGGTCATCCGCAGGACGTCCAGGGCCTCGTCGAGCTGGGTCTCGGTGAGCTTCCCGGCCTCCAGGTAGCCGCGCTCCAGCACCACCTGACGGATCGTCTTGCGCTCGGCCACCGCCTGCTTGGCGACCTTGGCGGCCTCCTCGTAGCCGATGTAGCGGTTGAGCGGGGTGACCACGGAGGGGGAGGACTCGGCGTACTCGCGGGCCCGCTCCACGTTGGCCGTGAGGCCGTCCACCGTCCGGTCGGCCAGCAGGCGGGCGCTGTTGGCGAGCAGTCGGACGGACTCCAGCACGTTGCGGGCGATCACCGGGAGCATCACGTTCAGCTCGAAGTTCCCGCTCGCGCCGGCCACCGTGACGGTGGTGTCGTTGCCGATCACCTGGGCGGCCACCATCAGCACCACCTCGGGCAGCACCGGGTTCACCTTGCCCGGCATGATCGAGGAACCGGGCTGGAGGTCCGGCAGGTTGAGCTCGCCGAGGCCGGTGCGAGGGCCGGAGCCCATCCAGCGCAGGTCGTTGGCGATCTTGGTGAAGCCGACCGCCACGGTGCGCAGCTGGCCGCTCAGCTCGACCAGCCCGTCCCTGGCTCCCTGCGCCTCGAAGTGGTCGCGGGCCTCGGTCAGCGGCAGCCCGGTGGCCCGGGCCACCTCGGCGATCACGGCGGCGGAGAAGCCGGGCGGGGTGTTGATGCCGGTGCCCACCGCCGTGCCGCCGAGCGGGAGTTCGGCCACCCGGGGGAGAGTGGCGCGCAGCCGCTCGACCCCGTACCGGACCTGGGCCGCGTAGCCGCCGAACTCCTGGCCGAGGGTGACGGGCGTGGCGTCCATCAGATGGGTGCGCCCGGACTTCACCACCTCGGCGAAGGACTCGGCCTTGCGTTCCAGGGCCTGCGCCAGGTGCTCCAGGGCCGGGATCAGGTCCGCGGTGACGGCGGCGGTGGCGGCGATGTGGATGGAGGAGGGGAAGACGTCGTTGGAGGACTGGCTCGCGTTGACGTGGTCGTTGGGGTGGACCGGGCGGCCCAGGCGCTCGGTGGCCAGGGTGGCGATCACCTCGTTGGTGTTCATGTTGGACGAGGTGCCCGAGCCGGTCTGGAAGACGTCCACCGGGAACTGCTCGTCCCACGCCCCGTCGGCCACCTCCTCGGCCGCCGCCGCGACGGCCGCCGCCGTCTCCGGCTCCAGCACCCCCAGCTCGCCGTTGACCTTGGCCGCGGCCGCCTTGATCCGGGCCAGCGCCGCGATGTGCGCCCGCTCCAGCCGCTGGCCCGACACCGGGAAGTTCTCCACCGCGCGCTGGGTCTGCGCCTGCCACTTGGCGGACGCGGGCACCCGCACCTCGCCCATCGAGTCGTGCTCGATCCGGTACTCCTGCATGGCCTCATGCACCTCCTGTACCTGCCAGCTCCCCGGACCCCCCGGGTATTTCCTACTGCCCCAGCAGGGTGGCGAAGTCGTAGCCGACGTCGGCGAGGGTCAGCACGCTGCCGAGGTCGCTGATCGCGCCGACCGGGATGCTGTGCCCGTCGGCGGACGGGACCGCAGAGGCGGGGGCGGCGATGACGAGCAGGGTGGCGAGGGCGGTGATGAGCCGGGTCACGGTACGCATGCCCGGGACAACCGGCGGGCCCGCGGTCCGGTCACGGGTTCTGTCAAACATTCTTGACGCGATGTCAGGTCTGCTTTACCTTCCATCATGTCAGCTTTTCTTGACATCGGGGGTGGTGGGGATGGCAGTGGAAGAACGCCGGGCGTGGATCGCCGGGCTGGTCGCCGTGCTCGGGTACGGCGGCTATCTGGTGGCGCTGCTGGTGCCGCAGGACGGCCGGGCGCTGGCCGAACGGCCTTATGCCGCACCGCTGTTGTGGAGCATCGGGCTGGCGGTCGCGGTCTCCGTGGTGCTCAGCGTGGCGGCCGGGCTGGTCCGGGTGGAGGACGGTGCGGCCAAGGACCTGAGGGACCGGCAGATCCACCGGTTCGGCGAGCACGTCGGCCAGTCCTTCGTGGCGATCGGCGCGATTGCCGCGCTGCTGCTGGCGCTGGCCGAGGCGGCGCCGTTCTGGATCGCCAACGCCGTTTACCTGGCCTTCGTGCTCTCCGCCGTGCTCGGCGCGATGGCGAAGATCGCCGCCTACCGCCGGGGGCTGCCCCAGTGGTGAAGCCCACCCGGGTGGTGAACGCCATCCGTACCCTGCGCTTCACCCACGGCGAGATGACCCAGGCCGAGCTGGCCCGCCGCATCGGGGTGACCAGGCAGACCGTGATCGCCATCGAACAGGGCCGCTACTCGCCCTCCTTGGAGCTGGCCTTCCAGATCGCCGAGGTCTTCGGCATCCCGCTGACCGAGGTCTTCCAGTACCCGTCCGAACCCGAGGAGTCCGAGTGAGAGCGATCGTCCGCCACCGGTACGGCAGCGCCGAGGTCTTCGAACTCCGGGAGCTGGAGCGGCCGGTGCCCCGCTCCGGCGAGGTCCTGGTCAAGGTCACGGCGGCCGGGATGGACCGGGGCGTCTGGCACCTGATGGCCGGACTCCCGTACCTGGTACGGCTGTTCACCGGCATACGGCGGCCCCGGCGGGCGGTGCTCGGTCTGGACTGCGCCGGGGTGGTGGCGGAGCTCGGCCCCGGGGTGCACGGACTGCGGGTCGGCGACGAGGTCTTCGGCGAGTGCGCCGGAGCCTTCGCCGAGTACGCCCGGGCCCGCGCGGACCGGCTGACGCTCCGTCCGCCGGAGCTGCCGCCGGCCGAGGCGGCCGCCGTCCCGGTCTCCGCCGTGACCGCCCTCCAGGGCCTGCGCGACGTCGGGCGGATCGCCGCCGGGCAGCGGGTGCTGGTGATCGGCGCCTCCGGCGGCGTCGGCAGCTACGCCGTCCAACTCGCCAAGCTGGCCGGAGCGGAGGTCACCGCCGTCTGCGGCCCGGCCAAGGCCGAGCTGGTGCGCGGGCTCGGCGCCGACACCGTCCTCGACCACACCCGCCAGGACTGTACCGACGGTCCGGCGGGCTCCTACGACCTGATCCTCGACCTGGCCGGTGACCACCCGCTGGCCCGGCTGCGCCGGGTGCTCACCCCGCGCGGCACCCTGGTGCTGGCCGGCGGAGAGGGCGGCGGGCGCCTCTTCGGCAGTGTGACGCGGCAGTTGAGGGCCGCGTTGCTGGCGCCCTTCGTCCGGCAGCGGCTGCGAAGCCTGCTGATGCGCGCCCGCCAGGACGACCTGGTCCACCTGCGCGAGCTGCTGACCACCGGTCAGCTGCGGGTGGTGCTGGACCGGACCTTCACCCTGGCGGAGGTCCCGGACGCGGTCCGCTACCTGGAGGAGGGGCTGGTCCGGGGCAAGGTGGCGGTGCTGATCTGAGCCGCACGGTGTACGGCCAGGCACCCGGCGGCGCCGAGGGTGTACCAGAGCAGGTCCGCGGCGTTGAACCCGGTGCCGAGCAGTAGCCGCCAGCCGGGGTGGGCGGCCGGTATCCCGGTGAGCTGGAAGAGCTCCACCGCCCAGCTGATCCCGGCGGCCGCGGAGGCCGCGACGGCGGGCCGGGTGCGGGGCGCGGCCAGCAACAGGGCCAGGTACCAGGCGACGGTGTAGAGCGCGTCGCGCAGCGCGTCCCCCACCACCCCGGGCACGGCGACCGTCACGGCCAGCCCGACCACGACGGTCACCCCGATCAATCCCAGCACCTTCAGCCGCACCGCTGCCGTCCTTCCGTCGCCCCTGATGAGGACTCGGGCGGAGCCGGTGCGGTTGCGGGACGGGCCGTGGACGCTCGGACATCCAGGTGAGCGTGTGGACCATTCTCCGGGCCGGTACCGCGCCGGTGTACTGAACGCATGACGACGACGAAGAACGACTTCCTGGTCATCGGCGGCACCGGCAAGACCGGCCGCCGCGTGGTCTCCCGCCTGCGGCAGCGCGGGCACGAGGTCCGTGCCGCTTCGCGGCGCGGCACCACCCGCTTCGACTGGAGCGACCGCTCCACCTGGGAGCCCGCGCTCGAGGGTGTCCGGGCGGCCTATCTGGTCGACTCCCAACTCCCGGATGCCGGGGCATCGATGACGGACTTCGCGAAGCTGGCCGCAGCGAGCGGGGTGGAGCGCCTGGTGCTGCTCTCGCACCGGGACTGGGTGGTGGCGGAGGGGGAGGAGAAGCTGCCCTGCGAGCGCGCGGTCCGGGAGTCCGGCGCGGAGTGGACCCTGCTCAAGCCGTCCTGGTTCGCGCAGAACTTCGACGAGGAGGCCTTCTGGCTGGAGCAGGTGCTGGACGGGGCGTTGGTGATGTCCACCGGGGACGGGCTGGAGCCCTTCGTGGACGCGGACGACATCGCCGACGTGGCGGTGGCGGCGCTCACCGAGGACGGCCACGCGGGGGAGGCCTACGAGCTCTCCGGGCCCCGGCTGCTGAGCCTGGCCCAGGTGGCCGAGGAGATCGGCCGGGCCACCGGCCGCCCGCTGGTCCACCGGGCGGTCACCGCCGGGGAGTTCGAGGAGTACGCCCTCGGGAAGGGCCTGCCGGCGGACTTCGTCGGACTGCTGGACATGCTCTACGGCTGGATCGCCGACAACCGCTTCGCCACCCTCGCCGACGGCGTGCAGCGGGCCCTCGACCGGGAGCCGCGCGACTTCGCCGCGTACGCCCGGGCCACCGCCGCCACCGGGATCTGGGAGGGCTGACCGCCCTGACGGGACGTCACCCGGCGTTCGCGGCCCGGCGGACGAGCTCGGCGATCCGGGCCTCGACGGCGGGGCTCATGGTGGTGAGGGCGTAGGTGACCGCCCACATCTCACCCTCGTCCAGGAAGGCCTGGTCGCTGAACCCGAGGGTGGCGTAGCGGGTCTTGAACTTCTGGGCGCTCTGGAAGAAGCAGACCACCTTGCCGTCCCGGGCGTAGGCCGGCATCCCGTACCAGGTCTTCGGCGCCAGCCCGGGAGCGTTGGCCGCGACGATCGCGTGCACCCGCTCGGCCAGCTCCCGGTCCGCCCCCTCCATCTCGGCGATCTTCGTCAGCACGTCGGCCTCGCCGTCCGCCTTGGTGGCCTTGCCACCCCGGCGGGCGGCGGCCTTGAGGTCCTTGGAGTGCTCCCGCATCGCCGCCCGCTCCTCCTCGGAGAACCCGTCGAAGGACTTCGCGGCGGCAGCGGTGGTGGTCGTGCGGGCGGTGGCGGTCATGGCGTGCTCCTGGGTTTCTCGGTCCCCGACTGGGCTGTCACCAATCCTAGGAAGGGACCCGCTCCCCACGCTTCTCCGAAACTGACCGACTCCCGCCGGCGGTGCACGCGTACCGCCGCCTCACAGTTCTGTCGATATCAAGTATCTTGACGTCGAGATTAAATTGGGTCAGGCTGCTCCCCGTACCGACCGAACGACGGGGGCAGGGCCATGGGTGAAGGACGAAGCGGCGGGGGACTGGTGGCGCAGCTGCGCCGGCCGCCGGGTGGGCGGGACGGGCGGATCATGTTGCTCGCGCAGTTCCTGGACCGGCTCGGGACGGGGGTGTGGGCGGCGGCTTCGGTGCTGTACTTCACCTTCGTCTCGCACCTGGAGGCCGGGCAGGTCGGGCTGCTGATCGGGGTCGCGGCGGTGGCGGGCATCGCGGGCTCCCCGATCGCCGGGCAGCTCGCCGAGCGGTACCCGACCCGGAGCTTGCTGATGTGGTGTCACCTGCTGCGGATCGGCACCATGGGCCTGCTGCTGGTCTGCCACGACTTCGCCGCGCTGCTCGCCGTGATGGCCCTGACCTGCCTGGCCGAACGCGGCGCGAAGACCCTCGAAATGCTCTTCGCCACCCGGACGGCGGGCGCTCACCGCGCCACCTACCAGGCGCTCACCCGCACCGCCGCCAACGCCGGCTACGCGATCGGCGCCGGGGTGGCGGCGATCGGCCTGGCCGTCGGGACGGTCACCGCCTACCAGGCCCTGGTGGTGCTCAACGCGCTCTCCTACGCCGTCACCGCCGTCCTGGTCCTGCGCACCCGCGAGCCGGGCGTCGCCACCGCCTCGAAGCCCGACGCCCCGTCAGCTGCCGGTTCGGACAAGGGCCGCAGCCCCTGGCGCGACCGCGGCTACCTGCGCTTCGTGCTGCTCGACATCCCGATGAGCCTGGACGACTCGGTGCTCAACGTCGGCCTGCCGCTCTGGCTGATCACTCACACCACCGCCCCGCACGCCCTCGTCCCCGCCTTCCTGGTGATCAACACCGTGCTGGTGGTGGTGCTCCAACTCCGCATCTCCGCCCGGGCCGAGGGCCCGCACCGCGCTGCCGCCGCCGTCACCCTCAACGGCCTGGCGATGCTGCTCGGCTGCGCGCTCGTCGGTTTCGGCACCGGCGGCGGCGCCTGGACCGCCTCGGCCGTCCTGCTGATCGCGGCCCTGCTGGTCACCGCCGCCGAACTCATGCGCTCCGTCAGCTCCTGGGAACTCGCCGTCTCGCTCGCCCCCGAGGGCTCCCGCGCCTCCTACCTCGGCGTGGCCGGCATGGCCCACTCCGTCCAGAAGTCGCTCGGCCCGCTCCTGCTCACCGGCGCGGTGCTGACCACCGGCCCACTCGGCTGGCTGGCCCTCGGCGCCGGAGTCGCGGGCCTCTCGGTCCTCCAACGGCGCGGCTGCGAACGGCGGTTGGCCGACCTCGGGCAGTCTCAGGCGTTCCCGGTGGCCCCGGCCCGGAGCGCCTCTCCCGTGCGGTAGAGCTCGATCAGCAGCGGACGCAGGGCGCGGCCGGTGCCGGTGAGGGCGTAGCGGGTGCGCACGGGGAAGCCGGGCAGCCGCTGCCGGTCGACCAGGCCGCGCTCGCCGAGCTCGTGCAGCCGCTCGGTGAGCACCTTGGGGCTGATCTCCGGGAGTCGCGCCCGCAGGGTGCCGAAGGAGTGCTCGGCCTGCAGGAGTTCGCGCAGCACCAGGGTGGTCCAGCGGCCGGAGACCGCCGCCAGGGCCAGCTCCACCGGGCAGTCGCTCTCCGGCCGCAGCGTCCGGCCGGTGGGGGAGGGCACCAGCTCGGTGTCCCAACTCTCGCCGTGGGTTTCCGTTTGGTGAGCCACACCGGAGGTGGCTTGACTGCCGCTGTGAACACCACCATGGATCTCGCGCATGAGAACGACCCTATCCCCACCATCCTGACCACCGACCCGGAGCGGCATCCCGCAGCCTTCGCGGCCGCCTTCAACTCCGGTGACCCGCAGGCGCTGGCCGCCGTCTACGAACCCGGCGCCGTCTTCGTGCCGCGCCCCGGCCATCCGGTCACCGGTGTCGAACTGCGGGCCGCCGCAGCCGGGTTCCAGTCGCTGGGCGTGCCGATCGAGGTCCAGGTCCGGCACTGCTACGTGGCCGGGGAGCTCGCCCTGCTGATCGTGGACTGGGTCATCGTCGGCATGGGCCCCGACGGTGCCCCCGTCCACATCGAGGGCACCGCCACCGACGTGGCGCGCCGTGGCCCGGACGGTTTCTGGCGGTACGTCATCGACAACCCGTTCGGCCCCCTCGGCGGAGCGGCCTGACAGGGAGAGGCGAGGTCCGCCAGTGCTGGCCGCAAGGTGACGGAGCACTTGCTGCCAGCCGACGAGGCTTCCGGCCGGGGCCCGGTACCGGCAGGCTCGGAGGGAAGCTGCCGCCGGCTCCCCGGGAGAATCTCATGCGCATGGTCACGGTCGTCCTGCTCCGCCGCAGCGGCGGCGCGGGCACCGAGGGCGAGGCACACCTGGTGGACGAGCTGCTCCGGGCCCACGCCGTGCCCGAGCACGGGGTGGAGCGGCTGCGGGTGCGGCCCGCGCCGGACGGCATCGGGGTGGTCGTCTTCGTCCGGGCCGCGACCGAGGCACGGGCGCTGATCAGCGTCCGGGCCCTGCTCGCCGTGGCGCACGCCCCGCTGCACGCCTTCGGCTACACCGTGGCCGCGGTCCGCACCGGCCGTCCGCTCTCCGACTCCCTCACGCGGCAAGCGTCTTGAAGTAGAAGGTGGTCGGGCGCAGCACCCCGGCCGGGTTGGTGGCGTGGCCGGGGACGGTGCCGAGGGCGGTCCAGCCGGCCGAGCGGTAGAGGTGTTCGGCGGCGCTGTCGGTCTCGGTGTCGAGCAGCAGCAGGGTCAGGCCCCGCGCGCTGGCCTCCGCCTCGGCGTGGGCCAGCAGCCGCCGCCCGAGCCCCTGGCCCCGGACGTCACGGTGCACCAGGAGCTTGGCCAGCTCCGCCCGGTGCCGGCCGTTGGGGTAGGAGGTCAGCCGGAGCTGGACGGTGCCCACCGGACGGCCGCCGTCGAAGGCTCCCCAGAGCAGGAGATGACCCTCCGTCAGCGGACCCGCCAGCCCGCGCCACCAGTCGGCCGCCCCATCCCCGGTGAGCCCGGCCTCGAAGCCGACCGAGGCGCCGCCCGCGACGGCGTCGGCGAGCAGCCTGCCCAGGGCCTCGGCGTGGTCGGCGAGGTCGGTGCCGGTCAGGGCGGAGATGTGCACGGTACGGCCTTCCGGGTGTGGTCAGTGTCTCGCACCCTGCCAGCTCCCTGTTGCGCCGGTGTTACGCGATACTGCGTGCGCACCCAGACGCCCTGACGCGTACGCGAGGAGACACCATGGCAGGCACCCCCCTCGATCCGGCCGACCTGCTCGCGGTCGGCGAGCTGCTGACCGACGAGGAGCGGCTGATCCGCGACACCGTGCGGAAGTTCGCCGACGACCGCATCCGCCCGTACGTCGGCGCGTGGTTCGACCAAGGGGTTTTCCCCGCCAAGGAGTTGGCGCCGGAGCTGGGGAAGCTCGGGGTGCTCGGCATGCACCTGGAGGGCTACGGCTGCACCGGTTCGACGGCCGTCGAGTACGGCGTCGCCTGCATGGAGCTGGAGGCGGCCGACTCCGGTCTGCGCAGCTTCGTCTCGGTCCAGGGTTCGCTGGCCATGCGCTCGATCCACGCCTTCGGCTCGGAGGAGCAGAAGCAGCGCTGGCTGCCGGAGATGGCGGCCGGCCGGGCGATCGGCTGCTTCGGCCTGACCGAGCCGGACTTCGGCTCCGACCCGGCCAACATGCGTACCCGGGCCCGCCGCAAGGGCACCGACTGGGTGCTCGACGGCAGCAAGATGTGGATCACCAACGGCTCCATCTCGGACGTCGCCGTGGTCTGGGCGCAGACCGAGGAGGGCGTGCGCGGCTTCCTGGTGGAGCGCGGCACCCCCGGCTTCACCGCCAACGACGTGCACGGCAAGCTCTCGCTGCGTGCCTCCGTCACCAGCGAGCTGGTCTTCGACGAGGTGGTCCTCCCGGCCGACGCGGTGCTGCCCGGCGTGACCGGCCTGCGCGGCCCGCTCTCCTCGCTGGGCGAGGCGCGGTACGGCATCCTCTGGGGCACCGTCGGCGCGGCCCGGGACTGCTACACCACCGCACTGGAGTACGCCAAGACCCGGATCCAGTTCGACCGGCCCATCGCCGCCTTCCAGCTGACGCAGCAGAAGCTGGTCGAGATGATGCTCGAGGTGGAGAAGTCCTACCTGGTGGCCCACCGGATCGGGCGGCTGAAGGACGCCGGGCAGTGCCGCCCCGCGCACATCAGCTTCGGCAAGCTCAACAACGTCCGCACCGCGATCGAGGTGGCCCGCTCGGCCCGCACGATCCTGGGCGCCAACGGCATCACGGTGGAGTACCCGGTGCTCCGGCACGCCAACAACCTCGAGTCGGTGCTCACCTACGAGGGCACCTCCGAGATCCACACCCTGGTGCTCGGCGAAACCATCACCGGCGAGGCCGCCTACCGCTGACGCCCCGTCGGAACCCGTCGGAATCCGGTGGTGCCCGCTCCGGCCCGCGCGGCTGAGGGACCTCGGTCCCGTACGTGCCCCCGCCGACCCTCAGGGGTTGGCGGGGGCACGTACGTCTCGGGGTGGAGGTGGGAGCGGTACCTCGTGCTGACCGTCCGGCGGAGGTGGGCGGACAGGATGGAGGGCGAGGAAGCAGTCGGACGGGCGTGAGGAGCGGTGGCATGGGTGTCGCGGGCAAGGTGACGGCAGTGGTCGTGGCGGCGGGTGCGGTGGTGACCGCCGGGGCCGTGGTCGCGGTGCCGGTGGCGCGGGACTGGGCCGAGAGCCGGCACCGGCAGCAGGCCGCGTACGACACCGGGGCCGCCGCCAAGGAGGACCGCGCCTCGGTGCCGCGCTGGCTGCCGGACGGGGCGACCCAGGTCTCGTACCTGATGTCCACCACCGGCGCCGACCGGCTGATCCGGGCCACCGTGCCGGGCGGGTCGGCGCCGACGGAGTGTCAGAAGGGACGGCCGGACGGCCCGGTCAAGCTGACCGCCTCCTGGTTCCCGGACGAGGCGGTGGCCCGGGCCGACCTGCGCTGCGGGCTCTACAACGTCGCCCTGATCGGCGATCAGCTCTACGGCTGGCAGGACGACGCCGCGGTGATCGCCGCCCGCAAGGCCGGCACCACCACCGAGTGACGGCGGTCGGGGGCGGGGGACCACCCGGGGGTGCCGACCTGGGGCAGTCACGGGGGGCGGGTACCGGCGATGGGTTCGGGTGCGATAGGACAGGTGACACCCCACCACTCGCGAGGAGCCCCATTGACCACCGGCACCGGTTCCATACCCGGGACCACGACCAGCGACGCCATACCCACGGCGGCGCCCGGCAAGGCGACCATCGTCGTGCTCGGCAGCCTGTGCGCCCTCGGCCCGCTCACCACCGACCTCTACCTTCCCGCCATCCCGTCCCTGGTCGTCGACCTGGACTCCACCGCCCCGTCGGTCCAACTCACCCTGACCGCCTCGCTGTTCGGCCTGGCCCTGGGCCAGCTGCTGTTCGGCCCGCTGAGCGACCGGCTCGGCCGCCGCCGCCCACTGCTGGCCGGGATGGCGCTCTACACCCTGGCCACCGTGGTCTGCGCCCTGGCCCAGTCGGTCGCCCTGCTGGTCACCGGCCGCTTCCTCCAGGGCCTGGCCGGCGCGGCCGGACTGGTGATCGCCCGGGCCATCGCCCGCGACCGGTACGAGGGCGTGGCGATGATCCGCTTCATGGCGTCGCTCGGCCTGATCAGCGGACTGGCCCCGATCTTCGCCCCCGCGGTCGGCGCCCAACTGCTGCGCGTCACCGACTGGCGCGGCTCCTTCCTCGCCCTGGTGGCCTTCGGCGCGCTGCTCACCCTCGGCGCGATGTTCCTGCTCCGTGAGTCGCTGCCGCCCGAGCGCCGGCACGGCGGCGGCCTCAGTACCACCTTCCGGGCGATCGGCACCCTGCTCAAGGACGCCCCCTTCGTCGGCTACGTGCTGACCAGCACCTTCAGCTTCGGCGCGCTCTTCGCGTACGTCGGCGGCTCCTCCGTGGTGCTGCAGACCGAGTACCAGATCTCCCCGCAGACCTACAGCCTGGTCTTCGCCGTCAACTCGCTCGCGGTGGTGGGCTCCGGGCAGTTGAACGGACGGGTGCTGGTGCAGCGCCTGCGGATGGACACCCTGATGCTGGTCGGCCTCTCGGCCGCGGCCCTGGCCGGGACGGCGCTGATCCTCTTCACCTCCGTCTGGCACCTGGGCCTCCCCGCCGTCTGGCCCGCGCTCTTCCTGCTGATGGCCGGGATGGGCATCGTGCTCCCCAACTCCTCGGCCCAGGCGCTCACCATGGCGCCGCACGCGGCGGGTTCGGCCTCGGCGCTGCTCGGCGTCGGGACCTTCAGCTGCGGCGCGCTGGTCGCTCCGCTCAGCAGCCTGGGCGGGCGGCCGTCGATGGCGCTGCTGGGCGCGGTGGTGCTCGGCTGCGCGGGGGCGGGGCTGGCCTCCTTCGCCCTGCTCTGCCGTCCGTGGCGGCGGGCCGTGGGACCGGCTGTGTGACGGTCTGTCAGGAGGCCACGATCGAGTGAGTGTCCTGAGGTAGGAGGAGATCGTTGTTCCGGTTGTGAGTGTTGACCGGGGCGTGGGCGCCAGCCTTGAAGAAACGATTCTGCCGGTGGAGTGCCCGATCTTCGCCGAGCTGGTCGGTCGGTGGCGGCGGGCGGGGCGGGCGGTGCCGGGCGAACTCGACCGCGAGTGGCAGTCGCTGACCGCCCCGCCCGCCTTCCGCATCCGCCCGCCGACCCCACCCGGCACGGACCCGCCCGTCCTCGGGGTCGGCCCGGGACCGCAGGCCGCAGGGGGCGCCCCCGGGCACTTGAGGGCGGTACGGCGATGACCCACCGCAGCGCACCCCGCGTCCCCGCCCAGCGCACCAGCACCGGCGGCTGCGTCATGCCGCTCGTCCTCGCCCTGGTCGCCGGGCCCGGCGTGCGCGTGCCCGTCACCGCCTGCCTGCGCTACTCGGCGGCCGACCCGTACGCGGTCCACCTGGACTTCCACCTCGGCCAGGGCATGCCCGTCCGCTGGACCTTCGCCCGCGAGCTGCTCGCCACCGGCCTGCACGGCTGGGCCGGCACCGGCGACGTCTCCGTCTTCCCCGGCACCGACCAGGACCACCGGAGCACCTGCCTCTCCCTCGACGGCGACACCGGCGCCGTCGTCCTCCTCGCCCCGACCCCCGCCGTCACCACCTTCCTCGCCCACACCGACCGCCTCGTCCCACCCGGCACCGAACCCCGCCACGTCGACCTCGACGCCCTCCTCACCCGCCTCCTCGACGGCCCCGCCCCCGGCCTCGGCTGGCGCGACGGCCTCACCGACCCGGACTGACCACCCGTCACTTGGACAGTGGATCGGGGGCCGGGTGATGATCACACGTCATCCGACTCCGCTTCCCGGGGGGAAACACCTTGCTCATGGAACGACGTGCCGGTCTCGGCGCCGCCGCACTGCTGGTCGCCGCTGCCGCTCTGCTCAGCGGCTGCGCCACTCCCGAACGAACCTCGGCCGCCCCCGCCGACACCCCTGCTCCGGCCCAGGCGGCGCCCTCGCCGTCCGCCACCGAGGCGTTCGACGTGGCCGAGGTGCTCAAGGCGGCCGGCACCGCCCCGTACTCGGCCCAGGTGGAGATATCGGCCATGGCGGACACCCAGGTCACGCAGACGATGACCGGCCGGCTGAACTTCAACTCCCGCGACAGGGGAACGCTGCGAGTCCGCTCCGGTGACGCGGTCCCGCACGACCGGGCCGTCGACATGGAGGTCGTCCGCGTGGGGGACACGACCTACTCCCGCGACCTCACCGAAGGCGGCGACCGCACGTGGCAGCGGACGGCGACCGGCGGCTCCACCACGAGCAGCGACTACGCGCTGTTCGCCCGGCTCCTCCTGCAGGGCGGGCCGAGCGCGCGCAAGGGCATCGAGCAGCAGGCCGGCGTGTCGGCGCACCACCTCTCGGGCCGCCTGACGACCGAACAGGTCGGCACCGTCGACCAGGAGACGTACAAGACCCTGCTCGCCATGAAGAGCAAGCAGATGACGTACGACATCTGGGTCGACGCCAAGGGCCGGGTGATCCGTTTCGAGCAGAGCTTCACCGCCGCTCCCTCCATGAAGAAGGGCCGCAACATCGCGGTCCTGAGCGACTTCGGGGGTGTCGTGCCGGTCAAGGCGCCGATGTGACGGCACCTCCGGTGCCGCTAGCGGGTGCCTCGGGCGAGCAGGCGGGCGCGGGCGTGCGCGGCGAAGTCGGGGGCGGCGGCGGTGGCGGTGGGGTCGGCGGTGGTGCCGCCGGGCTTCACGGTGCCGGAGACGGTGTAGTAGGTGTAACGGCCCACGGCGGCATGGGTGTTGGCGCAGCCTTCGGAGGTGCAGTAGGAGATGGCGCCGGCCGGGACGAGGCCCTGGACCTGGCCCTTGTGGACGGCGGTGGCGGCGTCGGCGTTGGCGCGTTCGGCGAAGACGGCGACGCCGATGGTCACGGCGCTGTTGCCGGAGCTGTAGGTGGCGCGCAGGACGGTCTGGCAGCCCTGAGGGGTGATCATGTCGCCGAGGCCGCCAGTGGTGGCCTTCCAGCAGGGGGTGGTGGCGGCGGTGGTGAGGCGGGTCCAGGTCCTGCCGCCGACGGTGAGGGTGCCGGCGGGGAAGAGGGAGTTGGGGTCGAGCGGGGCGGTGTCGGTGGTGGCCGAGGAGATGACCGTCAGGGGGTCCGGCGGGGCGGTGCTGCTCGGCGGGGCCGGGGGTGCCGGGGGCGCGACCGAGGAGGCGGGGGCACTCGGGGTGGGGCTGCCCTTGTGGGAGGGGGAGGGTTTGGCGGACGCGGACGCGGACGCCGACGCGGACGGGGACGCGGAGATGGAGGGAGAGGCGGAGGGCGGCACGGCGGAGGCCGAGGGGGTGGGGAGCTCCTCGGCGCTCGGGGTCGCCGTGGCGGTGAGGTTGACCTGGGCGGTGGGCGGAGGGCCCGCCGGCTCGGTGCCCCGGCCGAGGAGGACCGCCGTGGTGGTGATGGCGCCGACCAGGAGGACGGCCCCGGCGACGGCGCCGCCGTTGCGGAGCTGCCTGTGGCGGCGTCGGCGTTGCTCGTGCTGGTCGGCGAGCGCGGACCAGTCGGGCTCGTTGGCCTCCGGACGGGTCCAGCCGTTGCCGGCGACCGGCGGGCCGAAGGCGGGGGTCGGTGCGCCCGGCCCCGGTATCTGCTGCGGCTGCTGGCCTGTCGCCCCGTCGTCCATGAGCCGTGATCCTAGGGCATTCGAACGGGGGTACGTGTACTGGGTCGGGTACGGAGCGTAGCGGAGGGCGTGAGGCGGGCCACAGTGGAATCGAAGGCGGGAGGGGTGCTGGAAGGCGGTTTCGGTGAGCGGGGAGACGGTTTGCGGTCGAAGGTGCAGGCGCTGCTACGACGGTGCGTCGTAGCCGGCGCTCTTGAAGGCAGGTAGGGACCGCGTTAAGACTGGTGGAGTCGCAAGGCGCTCCCGCCATTCGCACCGGCCACCCCTCGGGGTCCGGGCCGGTCCGGGGGAGCGTACCGTCCGGCGTCCGGTGCAGACCGGGACGCTCACGGCCGGTGGTGCGGCTGCCCCGGGGAACGGCGATCGGCCGACCGGGCAGCGAGGCGCCCCGAGCCGGTCCACACGATTGAGGTAGTCCTCTCCATGCGTAGTTCCCTCCTTGCCGTCATGCGCCGTCGCACCACCCTCGTGGTGGCCTCCGCCGGTCTGGCGGCCGCCTGCGCCGCCTCCGTGGTGGCCGTGGCGCTCCCGGAGGAGAAGGCCGCCGCCGCGACGGTGGAGGTCACGCACGTCCCGGCGGCGGACCAGGCCCAGGAGGTCCAGCAGGCCGTGCAGGCCCCGCAGGCTGCGCAGCTCCAGCAGGAGCAGCCGAAGCAGCAGGAAGAGCAGCAGGAGCAGCAAGAGGCCGCCGCCTCCCGTTCCGAGCAGCGCTCCGACCTCTCCGCGGCCACCCGCGCCACCTCCCCGGCGGCGGTCAAGGAGCTGGCCCGCGACCTCGTCCCGGCCGGCCAGTTCGCCGCGTTCAGCAGCATCGTCAGCCACGAGAGCGGCTGGAACTTCAAGGCGACCAACGCCTCCTCCGGCGCCTACGGCCTGGCCCAGGCCCTGCCGGGCTCCAAGATGGCCTCGGTCGGCGCCGACTGGAAGACCAACCCGGCCACCCAGATCAAGTGGGCCCTGAAGTACATGAACGACCGCTACGGCAGCCCGAACGCCGCCTGGGCGTTCTGGCAGAACCACCACTGGTACTGAGCCGGGAGCCGACGACGCGAAGGCCCGCACCCCCGATCGGGGTGCGGGCCTGACGCGTGCTCAGGTCAGGTCAGGTCAGGTCGGCTCAGGCCAGGTCAGACCAGGCCATTGGCCTTCAGCCAGTCCTTGGCCACCGCCGACGGGTCCTCCTTGTCGACCGCCACGCGCTTCATCAGCGCGGTGAGGCCGGGGGTGTCGAGCTTGGCGGAGACGGCGTTGAGCGTGGCCGTCGAGGTGGCGTCCACGCCCGCCTTGTTCACCAGGGGCAGCACGTTCTGGGTGGAGAACACCGACTTGGGGTCGGCCAGCGGGACGAGCTTGAGGGTGAGGATCTTCGGGTCGGTGGTGAAGACGTTGCCGACCTGGACGCTGCCGTCCTTGATGGCGTTCGCGGTGGTCTCGCCGGTCGGCTTCCACTCCTTGAAGGTCAGCCCGTAGGCGTCCTTGAACTGCTGCTCGCGGCGGCTCTTGAACTCCGGCGGGCCGCCGATCACGAGGTCGGCCGACTTGCCGGCCAGGTCCGCGATGGACTTGAGGCCGAGCTTGTCGGCGGTCTCCTGGCTGACCGTCAGCGAGTCGTTGTCCTGGGCGGCGGAGGAGTCGAGCACGGTCAGCTCGGCCGGCAGGGTGGTGTGCAGGGCGGCGTTGACCGCCTCGGTGCCGCCGGTCAGGGCCGTGCTCTTCGGGTCGAGGTAGCCGAGCAGCGCGCCGTTGTACTCGGGCAGCACGGTCAGGCCGCCGCTCTTCAGCTGGCCGTAGAGGATCTCGCGGCTGCCGACGTTGAACTTCTCCTCGACCTTCACGCCCTTGGCCTTGAGGGCCTGCGAGTAGATGGAGGCGAGCAGCACGTTCTCCGGGAAGTTGGCCGAGCCGACCACGACGGTCTTGCCGGAGGCCGCGGAGGAACCCCCGGCGCTCGGGGTCGAGGAGGCCAGCGGGTCGCTGCCGCCGGAGGAGCCGCAGGCCGCCGCGCCCAGCAGGAGCGCGGTGGCCGTGACGGTACGGAGCAGACGGGTGGTCATGGAGTTTCCTTCACGGCAGGTGAGTTGGGGTTGAGGTGCCTGTGGTGCAGTCGAGGGGCCCGGGGTCAGCCGGCCGGCCCGCGGGCGGGGCGGCTGCCGGGTGGCAGTGAGTACCGGATGAGCAGGGCGAAGAGCAGCTGGGCGGCCAGTGCCAGCGCCACCACCAGCGCCGCGCCGCCGGCCACCACGTAGTACTTGCGCAGGGCAAGCCCGTCGATGACGTAGCGGCCGAGGCCGCCCATCCCGACGTACGCGGCCACCGTGGCGGTGGCGATCACCTGGATGGTGGCGGTGCGCAGCCCGGCCAACAGGCTGGGCAGGGCGGCGGGGATGCAGACCTGGCGCAGCACCTGAGGGTGGGTCAGGCCGATCCCCCGGGCGGCGTCACGCAGTTGGGGGTCGGTGCCCCGGACGCCCTCGACCGCGCCGACCAGCAGCGGCGGGATCGCCAGGATCACCAGCGGGATGATGGTGGAGGCCTTGCCGACCCCGGCCAGCAGGACGACCAGGGTGACCAGCCCGAGGGTGGGCAGGGCGCGGGCGGTGCCGGCCAGGACGGTCACCAGGACGGCGCCCCGGCCCAGGTAGCCGAGCAGCAGCCCGAGCGGGACGGCCAGCAGGACGGCCCAGCCCAGCGATTCGGCGGTGAACGCGAGGTGCTCGGCGAGCCGGTGGGTGATCGCGTCGGGCCCGCTCTGCTGGGCCGGGTCGTCGAAGAACGCGCGCAGCCAGTCGATCCAGTTCACCGGAGCCCGCCTTCCGGCGTGGTGGCCCAGGGCGCGAGCACCCGGCGGGCCAGCAGCAGCAGCCCGTCCACCAGCAGCGCGAGCAGCACCACCAGCACGATCCCGGCCAGGATCGGGGTGGTGAAGGTCCGTTGGAACCCGTCGATGAACAGGTAGCCCAACGCACCCCGGCCGATCAGCGCGCCGATCGCCGCCATCGAGATGGAGGAGACCGCGGCGACCCGCAGCCCCGCCACCAAGTAGGGGATGGAGGCCGGGAGTTCGACGGCGGCCAGCCGCCGCCACGGGCCGTAGCCCATCGCCGTGGCGGCCTGCCGGACGGAGTCCGGGGTGGCCCGCAGCCCCTCGACCGTGGTGGGCAGCATCAGGGCCACCACGTAACAGGTGAGCGGGATCGTCACCGCAGCGGTGGCGGCCGGCCCGGTGTACGCCACCAGGATCACGAAGACCGCCAGGGCGGGCAGCGCGTACACCGCGTTCAGCGCCACCGCGACGGGCTGGTAGATCCTCGGGTGGCGGGCGCAGAACAGGCCGAGCGGGACCGCGATCAGCAGGCCGATGAGCACCGGAGGCAGCGCCAGCAGGGCGTGGTCCAGCGTCAGTTGGGCCAGGTAGCCGAGGTGGTCGGCGAGCCAGCCCCAGCGGACCAGCGGTTCGTCATCGGGCACGGTCGGCCCCCGCTCCGGTGGCCGTGCTCGTGGTCGTGGCGGCGGGCGCCTGCTCGACCGTCGGGCCGAGCGCGGCCAGCACGGCGGCCCGGTCGGCGGTGCCGGTGGCGCGGCCCTCGGCGTCCAGCACCACGGCCAGCCCGGCGGGGGAGAGGACGGCGGCGTCCAGCGCGCTGCGCAGGGTGTCGGTGGCGGGGTGGAAGCCGAACGCGGAGTGGGCGGCGTACTCCGGGTGCCGCCACTGCGACGGTCTTCCGGCGGCGTCCAGTTCGAGCAGCCAGCCGTCCGCGCCGGAGCGCTCGGCGAGCGGCACGGCGGCCACCGCGCCGGCCGGGCGCAGGCCCAGGCCGCGCAGGCCCCGGTCCCGGCCCAGGAAGGCGGCCACGCCCTCGTCCGCCGGAGCGGTCAACAGGGTGTGCGGGTCGGCGAGTTGGGCTATTCGGCCGTGCTCGCGCAGCACCACCACCTCGTCGCCCAGCCGGACGGCCTCCTCGATGTCGTGCGTGACGAACAGCACGGTCTTGTGCAACTCGTCCTGCAGGCGCAGCAGTTCCTCCTGGAGGCCGGCCCGGACCACCGGGTCGACCGCGCTGAACGGCTCGTCCATCAGCAGCACCGGCGGGTCAGCCGCCAGCGCCCGGGCCACGCCCACGCGCTGCTGCTGCCCGCCGGAGAGCTGGTGCGGGTAACGTCTCGCGGTCTCCGGCGGCAGGCCGACCAGCTCCAGCAGCTCGGCCGCCCGGGCCCGGGCCCGCTTCTTGTCCCAGCCGAGCAGGTAGGGGACGGTGGCGACGTTGTCGATCACCCGGCGGTGCGGGAAGAGCCCCGCCTGCTGGATCACGTAGCCGATGCCCCGGCGCAGCCTGGCCGCGTCCAGCCCGGCCACGTCGGCGCCGTCCAGCAGCACCCGGCCGCCGGTGGGCTCGACCATCCGGTTGACCATCCGCAGGATGGTCGTCTTGCCGCAGCCGGACGGGCCGACCAGCACGGTGATCCGGCCGGCGGGCACCTCCAGGTCCAGGCCCTCGACGGCAACGGTGCCGTCGGAGTGGCGCTTGGCCGCGCCGTCGAATCTGATCACGGGGTTGCAGTTCCTAGTCGTGGCGCCCGGTCCGCGGGCGCCGATTGTCTGTCGATCATGAGGACACTGACCCTTGCCCTGCCCGTCCGGAGGGTAAACCCACGGTCTGACAGAGCATGGCTGGTCAGATGGTGTCCCGTCAGGTCGAAGGGGACCGGTCGGGTGATACTTCGTCAGGTCGGGTGGAGTCCTCGGCGAGCAGCCGGGCCTCGTCCAGCGAGGGGGCGCCGCCCGGGGCGGTGGGCAGCCCGGCGGCGGCCCAGGCCTGGAAGCCGCCGTCCAGATCGGTGGCCCGAGGCAGCCCGATCTCGCGCAGCGCGGCCGCCGCCAGGCTCGAGGTGTACCCCTCCGAGCAGAGCACGATCACCTCCAGCTCCGGCCCGGTGGCCTCCGGGATGCGGTGGCTGCCGCCCGGGTCGAGCCGCCACTCCAGCACGTTCCGCTCGATCAGCAGCACACCCGGGATCTCGCCCTCCCGGGCCCGCTGAGCCTGCGGGCGGATGTCCACCAGCAGCGCGCCGCGCCGCTGGGCCGCCAGCGCCTCGGCCGGGCCCGGGCGGTGCACGCCCGCCCGGCTGCGCTCCAGCAGCCCGTCGATCCCGTCGATCCCGTGGCCGGGAGGCAACTCGCTCACGCCCACTCCTCCTTGCGCTCGTACGCGGTCTGCACCAGGCCGCCGGCCCGGAGCTCGTAGCGGGCCATCTCGCTCAGCGGGGGCGAGTAGGCGTGGATGGTGACGGCCGGGCCGTTGCCGGTGTTGCGCACGTCGTGCAGGAAGTCCGGGCCGAAGGAGCGCACCGTTCCGGCGCTCAAGTTCCGTACCTGGAGCTCGTGCTCGGGGCCGACCAGGGAGAGCTCGGCCAGCTCGCCGAGCGCCACGGTGAACGCCCCGCGCGAGCCGCCGTGGCCGTGGAAGCCGGTGGACTGGCCGGGCAGCCAGCTGATCAGCCAGACCTCGTGGTCCTCGGTGAGCGCCAGCCGCTCGTACCAGCGCTCCTCGGCGGAGAGCCGCACCCGGGGCAGCCAGCCGGCCTGACGCTCGGCCAACTCGCTGACGATGGTGCGCAGTTCGGTGAGGGAGAGGGCTTTGGCGGTGACTTGGGGGACGGGATCGAGCTCGACGGTCATGACGGTCCTCGGGTAGCCGAATGCGGCCGGTCCATGCGGTGGCCGACCGTGAAGCTGAAGCTGTGTGCGTGCGGGGGTGCAGGAGTGCGGTGCCGACGGAGGTGGCACGGGCCCTGGGGACCTCACAGGGCGGTGAAGGGTGACGCGACGGAGACCGTACGCGTCAGCAGGCACACATGTCGCTCGCCTGGCGTCGCAGATCGACGTGCAGGCGGCAGACCAGGGTGGTGCCGGTGTCCATGCAGTGATCCTGGCGGTGGTCGGCGGCGGAGTCAAGCACGTCCCGCCTGTTGAGAGCGCCGGAGGTCACCTCCGCGGGACGTCGTCAGGTGCGCGCGTCCGTGACGGTGGATCAACCCGGGAACCCGTTCGGCGGTTGGCGCGTCCTCCTCCACGGACCGCCGCGCATGGGCGGTGACGGGGAAGGGCAGGACCACAGCATGGGCATCATCAGTTGGATCATTCTCGGCCTGGTGGCCGGGGCCATCGCCAAGTTCATCCTGCCCGGGCGCGACCCGGGCGGGATCGTCGTCACCACGTTGATCGGCATCGCCGGCTCCTTCGTGGGCGGCTGGCTCTCCAGTGCGGTGCTGGACCGGCCGGTCGCCACCAGCTTCTACGACCCGGCCACCTGGATCGCCGCGATAGCGGGCTCCTTCGTGCTCCTGGTCGCCTACCGCATCCTGTTCGGCAACTCCCGCGACTGAGACCGACCGGTCCGAGCGGGGGACGGGGGCAGCACCGCGCCCCGGCACCGGAGTGATCCGGCGCCGGGGCGCGGTGTCGTTCACGGACCGTCAGAGCCCGTGCGGCAGCGCCTCGCGGGCGGCCCACCACTGCTCGGGCACCTGCCCCAGGCCGGTGCGCCCGGCCACCATCCCGGCGGTGATGGCGCAGGTGGTGTCCATGTCGCCCCAGCCCTCCAGGGTCTGCCAGATCGCCTCCGGCAGGTCGTCCGGCCACCGGGCCGCCGACCAGAGGGTGAACGGGACCGTGTCGGGCGCGGACATCTGTCGGCCCGAGCCCAGCACCACGGAGGCGTGCCGCACCGAGGTCCCCTCCGGGAGGCGGGCCGCGACCAGCAGACCGGAGCGCACGTCGCTCTCCGGCAGGTGGCCGGCCACCTCGGTGAGGAAGTCGGCCGGCTCGGGCGCGGCGCCGCCCCGGCTGCGCACCGCCAGCGCCGTCGCCACCGCGACGGCGACCGCCCCGGCCACCGCCTCCGGGTGGAAGTGGGTGACCAGCGCGGAGAGCCGGGCCTGCTCGGCCGCGACCGCCAGGTCCTCGGCGAACCAGGCACCCAGCGGGGCGACCCGCATCGCGGTGCCGTTCCCCCAGGAACCCTGGCCCTCGAACATCCCCGAGGTGACGCTCCGCCAGTCGGCCCCGTCCTCGATGCTCCGGAGCACCTGGTGCATGGACGCGCCGTACTTCCGACCCGGGTACGCGGTGTACTCGGCGGCGAAAGCGGCCGCCAGCGTGTCCGGCACCACCTCGCCGTACTCGGTGAGGTGCCGGTACAGCACCACGGCCATCGCGGTGTCGTCGGTCCAGTGCCAGGGCGCCGGGCGCACCTGACGGGAGATCAGCTCGGCGGCCGCCTCGTCCGTCGGCACCTGGAACCAGCGGTCGCCGAAGGCGTCGCCGAGGGCCAGGGCCTGCAGGCACTCCAGGGGTACGGACATCGGTCGGCTCTCCTTCGGGACGCGGTGGTCAGGAGCCACCATCGTCCCGGCCGGGGGCACTCCGCGGCGAGCGAATATCCGCGCTGACGGCCGCTCAGGCAGCCGGCCGGAGCGGGTCGTCAGGCCGCCAGGCCGGAGAGCAGCAGGGCCCAGACCGACTCGAAGTCGGCCTCGCAGCGCGGGTCTGACCACTCGCCCGCGAACACCGGGTCGTGGAAGTGGGCGGTGGCCTGGAAGACCGCCCGGGCGGTGGCGTCGGTGTCGGTCGGACGGAACTCGCCGGTGCGGACGCCGTCCGCCAGGATCACCGCGATCTGCGCGGCCAGGGTGTCGACGTGCTCCTCGACCGTGCTGGAGAGCTCGCCGACCAGGGTGAGGTAGGTCGCGAACAGCTCCGGGTCGTCCGTGGCCTTTCGCCGCTTGGCCGCGAAGAGCGTGGCCAGCCAGCGGTGCAGCCGCTCGGCGGCCGGGCCCTGGTCGGCGGTGATCGCGGCCAGGTCGTGGTGGGCCTGGTCCAGCCAGCGCTGGGTGACGGCCTCGCGCAGCGCGGCCTTGCTCGGGAAGTGCCGGTAGACGCTGCCGTGGCTGACGCCGAGCGCCCGGGCGATGTCCACCACCGTGGCCTTGGCGGGCCCGTACCGCCGCAGCACGTCCTCGGCGGCGCTGAGGATCTGCTCGGAGGTCAGGGCGCTGTCGCTGGTCACGGTCTTCCTCTGCTCGGGGGTGGTGGCCCGGGGTCACCCAGCGGTTCAGTGCTCGCTGTCGAGGTGGGCCATCTGTGCCGCAGCGTACCTGTCCCCGGCGGCGGAACCGGCCGGGACGGCCGCCTCGATCGCCGTCAGGTCGGCCGAGGTCAGCCCGACCTCGCGGGCACCGAGCGCCTCGGCCAGGCGGTCCCGGCGGCGGGCGCCGACCAGCGGCACGACGTCCGCGCCCCGGGAGGCGACCCAGGCGATGGCGACCTGCGCCACGGTGGCGCCCTTGGCCTCGGCGATGGCCCGCAGCTGCTCGACCAGACCGAGGTTGTGGGCGAGGTTCTCGCCCTGGAAGCGCGGGCTGAAACCGCGGAAGTCGGTGGCGGCGATCTCCCGCTGCCCGGTCCAGTGACCGCTGAGCAGGCCGCGGGAGAGCACGCCGTAGGCGGTCACGCCGATGCCCAACTCACGGGCGGTGGGCAGGATTTCGGCCTCGATGCCCCGGGAGAGCAGCGAGTACTCGATCTGCAGGTCGCTGATCGGGTGGACGGCGGCGGCCCGGCGCAGGGTGTCGGCGCCGACCTCGGAGAGGCCGATGTGCCGGACGTAGCCGGCCTTCACCAGCTCGGCGATGGCGCCGACGGTCTCCTCGACCGGCACGCTCGGGTCCAGCCGGGCCGGGCGGTAGACGTCGATGTAGTCGGTGCGCAGGCGGCGCAGGGTGTAGGCGAGCGCGGTCTTGGTGGCGGCCGGGCTGGCGTCGTAGCCGAGCCAGCTGCGGTCCGGGCCGCGCTGGGCGCCGAACTTGACGCTGATCTGGACCGACTCGCGGTCGCGGCCGCGCAGGGCGTCGTGCAGCAGTAGCTCGTTGTGGCCCATGCCGTAGAAGTCGCCGGTGTCCATCAGGGTGACGCCCGCGTCCAGGGCGGCGTGGACGGTGGCGATCGACTCGGCCTCGTCGGCCGGCCCGTAGAGGTCGGACATGCCCATCAGGCCGAGGCCGAGGGCGGAGGTCTCCGGGCCGGTGGCGCCGAGGCGGGTGCGGGAGGTGGTGGTCATCAGGTGCTCCAAGGGATGGCGGGGGCAACTGACACCAACTATGGCATGGGCGATGACAGATTTCAATATCTGTCAGTCCTACTTCGTCTCGCCGCACCTCCCGGCCCGGTCGCAGTACGGCGGCTCGGCGGTGCGGCCGCAGCCGCACAGCATGGCCCTGGTCGCCGTCCGCTCCCCGATCCGCAGCTCGCCGCGGAGCAGCAGGCGGCCGTCCTCGGTCCGGGTCACGGTGGTCGGGCGGTCCGGGGCCTCGGCACCGCCGGGGGTGAGCAGGTAGGTGAGGGCGCCGGTCGGGCAGCGCAGGACGACCGCGGCCACCACCTCGGGGGCCGCCGCGCCCGGGGTGATCCAGGGGCGGCGGCCGGTGTCGAAGACCTCGGGGAGTCCGCCCACGCACTCGGCCGCGTGGCGACAGAGTCCCGGGTCGAAACTGACGGAGACCCCCTCGGCTCGGTACTCCTTCGCGGGGGCCATCAGTCGCTCACCCGGCTCTGGTTCTCGTAGGCCAGGTCGGCGTACTCGGGGTGCTTGAGCATCCAGGCCTTGATGAAGGGGCAGGTGGCCAGCACCGGCAGCCCGCGCCGCCGCGCGTCGTCGAGCGCGGCCCTGGCCAGCAGCCCGCCGATGCCCTGGCCCTCGAACCCCGGGTCCACCACGGTGTGCGGGTAGACCACCAGGTGGTCGTTGCGGATGTACTCGGCGAATCCGGCCAGCTCCCCGGCCACGGTGGCCTCGAACCGGCTGTTCATCTCCACGTCATGTACCCGGACTGCTTCTGACATTGTCGGCCCCTTGGTCGGACTCGGATGACGGGTGGTCAAATCGGGACGAAACCCACCCTACGTGCGCGGCAGTCACAGAAGACGGCACTGGTGCCAAAGGCTGACCTTCCGTCACCCATCAGGCGTGGATCGGGCTCTGGACGGCGCGGTTCGCGGCGCGTACGCCGGTGCCCGGGTCCAGAGTGGAGGGGAGCGCGGCCCCGGCCGATCCGGGCCGGGAGCGCCCCGGAAGGCGGCTGGCTCCGGCCTGCCGCCGGTGCGGGGAGCGCCGGGCCACTCGCAGGGAAACGAACGAATCTTCTAGGCTCGCCTCGCGACTTCCCCCGTGCCGGTGCCCGTCCGCACCGGCACGCGGGAGCCGCCGTCCCACGGGCCCCGGGCCGAGCCGGGGTCACCGGACCGAGCGAGGAGGACGCAGTGTTGCCCAGCCCGAGGTCGCTCCACCTGCCCAGCCCCGAAAGCCCCCGGCGCGCCGGGGCCGCCACCCCACCAGGCCGTTCACCACGCCGGGGGCCGCGTCCGGCACCACGTCTGACGCAGCGTCCGGCGCCGTGCCGGCCGTCGAGTACCGGCAGCGGCCGTGGGGGCGAGCGATGACCCCGCAGTCCGCCGCCGCCGGCCATTCGCCCGCACTGGAGCTCGACCGCCCCGCCGAGGACGGTGCGGCGGAGGACCGTACCGCCGAGGTTCGTACCGCCGAAGGCCGCTCCGCGGAGAGCCGTACCACCGAGACCCGGGCCGCCGATGGCGCCGACACCGGTGCGCTGCCCGGCCTGCCTGCCGCCCTCCGCTCCCGGGCCGGCACCCTGGCCGGGCCGGTCCGCCGCCGGATCGCCGAGCTGGCCCGGATGGAGTCGCCGACCAGGGACACCGTCCGGCTCAACCAGCTGGCCGAGGAGCTGGCCGCCGGGTACGCCGCCACCGGCGCCACCGTGCGACGGGTCCCCAACGAGGCCGGCGACCACCTGGTGCTGGACTGGGCCGGGCGGCGCGAGGACCTCGCCCCGGTGCTGATCGTCGGTCACCACGACACCGTCTGGCCGGCCGGGACCCTGGCCGACTGGCCGGTGGAGGAGCAGGACGGGGTGCTGACCGGCCCCGGCGTGCTGGACATGAAGGGCGGACTCGCCCTGGTGGAGGGCGCGTTGGCCCTGCTGGCCGATCTCGGGCAGCGCCCGCACCGGCCGGTCCGGCTGGTGGTGGTCTCCGACGAGGAGCTCGGCAGCCCGGACGGGCGCCGCCTGGTGGAGCGTCAGCTCAGCGGCGCCGCCGCCGTCCTGGGCCTGGAGCCGCCGCACCCCGACGGCCGGCTGAAGACAGCCCGCCGGGGCAGCAGCCGGGTGCGGCTGACCGTCACCGGCAAGGAGTCGCACGCCGGCAACGACGCGGCCCTCGGCGTCTCGGCCGTGGACGAGCTGGTGGACCAACTGGTCGCCGTCCGGGGCCTGATCTGCCACCCCGACGCCGAGCTCAACGCCGGCCGGATCCTCGGCGGCACCCGGGCCAACGTGGTCGCCGGGCGGGCCGAGGCCGAGCTGGGCCTGCGCTTCTCCACCCCCGAGGCGCAGAGCCGCACCCTGGACACCCTGGCCCGGCTCACCCCGCTGCGGCCCGGCGCCAAGGTCCGGGCCGAGGTGGTCTCCAGCCGTCCGACCTGGCCGGTGCGCGCCGGTGACCCGCTGCTGCGGCACGTCCGCTCGCTGGCCGCGGCCCTCGGCCAGCAGCTCGACGGCGCCCCGGCCGGCGGCGCGGGCGACACCAACGCGGCGGGCGCCCGGGGCCTGCCCACCCTGGACGGCCTCGGCGCGGTCGGCGCCGGCCCGCACGCCCGCCACGAACACATCCGCACCGACCTGCTGGCCCCCAGGATCGCCCTGCTGGCCGCCCTGCTCGCCGTACCCCTGCCGCGCCTGCGCGGCTGACCGTCCCTCAGGGCCCGTCTTTCCCACGAGGCGGGCCCCGAGGGGTGCGTCAGCGCGCTCGCCCCACCGTCCCCCCGCGCCCCGCTCCGCCATGCTCCTGCTCCTCGCCGACGAGGCGGGCCCGCAGGGCGCGTCAGTGCATCAGTGCGTCAGTGCGCGGTGTACCGGTACAGGTCGCGCAGCAGCGCGATCTCGGCGCCGTGGTGCAGCAGCTCCTGGTTCACCCACCAGACGATCTCGACGAACGGCTCCTCGGCGTCCCCGCCGTAGGGGAAGGTGCAGTACCCGACGGTGTCCAGCGCGGCCTCGTCCGCCGCCAGCAGGGTGTTCCGCCAGGCCGTCGCGGCAGCCTCGAAGTCGGCCACCGCCTCCGCCGCGGTGCCGGGCACCGGCAGGTCGTCGCGGTCCAGCGAACGGGTGCCGTCGGTGTGGTCGGAGCGCAGGCGCAGCATCTCCGCGAGGTGGCTCAGCCGCCAGGCCAGCGTGGTGAACGGCGCCGGCTCCGGGTGCGGCCACGGCGCCGAGTCCCGCCCCCACTCACCCTTCCCGATCAGGAACCCGGCCGCCTCGCCCGGCCCCTCCGCCTGCCGCCGCACCGACCAGCACCGCGGCACCGGCTCCCAGAGGTACTCCTCGTCGGTCATCGGTGCCGCCGCGACGTCCAGCCCGTTCCCGCTGTTGAACGTCGGTCCGGCCATCCGGCCGGTGAGGCGCTCGCGGGCGAAGTCGAACTGGGCGAGCAGGGGCGCCAGGCGCTGAGGGATGGTCATCCGCGCACCCTGGCACGGGTGGTGCTCCGTCTGCGACTGCTTTTCCCGGCAGCTCAGCGGCGCAGCTGCGCGCTCCAGCCCTCGAACAGGGCCGGACCGCCGGGCGGGAAGCCGATGCCGAGGCCCTCGGCCAGCCGGACCGCCAGCAGCAGACTGCTGACCGGCCCCTCCTCGGGCCGGGCGGGGTCGACCCCCAGGGCCCTCAGCTCGGCCTCGAACCGCCGGAGGTCGGCGGCCTCCCAGGCGGTGTTGTCGAGGGAGGCCACCAGCCGCCCCTCCTCGGCGTGGCGGAACCCCACGCGCCCCTTGGCGTCGTAGTACAGCGTCAGGCAGGCCGTCCCGGCCGACACCGCGCCGAGCAGCGCCTCGTCCCGCCACCCGTCCGAGCCGTAGTGCTCCCAGGCCCAGGCCCACTCACCGAACCGGCCGGCGGTCACCACGTGGCCGTCGTACTCGTCGAGCTCCTCCTCGAAGTCCTCGAAGAAGGTCTCCTCGTCGCGCAGCGCCAGCGTCCCCGAGTAGGCCCCCATCCGGGACAGCAGCTGAGGTGCCGTCAGCCCGTGCCCGAAGGTGAGCTCGAACCCCGCCACGCCGCACTCCGTCAGCCACCCCAGACCACCCATGTGCCGCCCCCGTCCGTCGTGGTTCATGCCTGAGGAGAGCGTGCCAGCCGGGTCCGACACTCCGTCAGTCCGCGCGCAGCTGCCGCAGCGCCCGCTCCAGCCGGGAGGCCCGGCTCTTCGGGGTGAGCGCCTGGAGCAGCGGCAGCATCAGCTGGTAGCGGGCCGTCCGGTCCAGCGCCTCGAACGCGGCCGCCGCCGCCGGATCCCCGGCCAGCGCCGCCGCCAGCTCGGTCGGCACGGCGGCGCTGCTGGCCGGGGCGTACGCACCCGCCCAGCGACCGTCCTGCTGTGCCCTCCGCACCTCGGCCAGCCCCGGCTCGCGCATCCGCCCGGCGGCGGTCAGCTCGGCGACCTTCTCCACGTTCACCTGCGACCAGAGGCTGCGCGGCCGCCGCGGCACGTACCGCTGGAGGTACCACCGCCCGTCCAAGGACCGCCGCTGCCCCGACACCCACCCCCAGCACAGCCCGACGTCCACCAGCTCCTGCTCCGTCACGGACGCGGCCCCGGCCCCCTTCTTCGCCACCTTCACCCACACCCCGTCCGCCCGCCCGTGGTGCTCCGCCAACCACCCCTCGAACGCCGCCCCGTCCACGAACGCGACGACCTCGACCCCGTCCAGCTGCTCCATCCCCTCAGGCTAGGGGCTGTCTTCTTGGTGGGGCCGGTCAGTCGGTGGATTCCGGCCCGAGGCGGAGGGTGGTCACCGACCGGTTCAACCCCGAACGTTCCAGCTGAGCGAGGGTGTCGTCGAACGTCTGGGCCGGGTTGCGGCGCGAGTTGGCGATCTCCTGGACGCACGAGTAGACGATGCGGTCGTCCAGACCGATGAGGTCCATCACGAACTGGTCGGCGCTCTTGAGCTCGACGCCCCAGTTGGCGAGGTAGTCGGTGGGGAAGTCCTTCCGGTTGTTGCTCACGATGACCTGGGCGTCGCCTTGATTGCGGCGGCGAGTACGTGACGGTCATCGGGGTCGGGGAGCTTGAGTCCTTCGACGAGATCGTCGAATCCGCTCACCAGGCAGTCGCGCACGGCCTGGTTCATCAGGGCGCGACGCCTCGTCAGCACCTCGGGCGCGATGCCGAGGTTCTTGACGAGGTTTCGGTCGACCTCGTCGAGGATCGCGTCCGACCATCGCGCGCGGACCAGCCCGCTGAGCGCGACACGGACCAGGAGGTCCCGCAGGGTGTTCGGGTACAGCACGCAGGCGTCGTAGATGACGACGAAGGCCATGTCAGAGCAGTCCCAGTTCCTGGTCCAGGCGCATGAGCTCGTCAGCCGCGTCCTTGCGCCGGGCGTCGTCCTCGCGCAGGTAGTCGTGCAGGTCGGCGACCCGGACGCGGCGATGCCGACCGACGAGCCGGAAGGGGATTTTGCCGGACTCCAGGAGCCCGATGAGGAAGGGGCGGGAGACGTTCAGCAGGTCCGCCGATTGCTGGGTGGTGAACTCGGCGTCCACCGGCATGATCTGCACGCCCTGCCCGTTGGCGAGCGCCGCGAGCATGGACGCGAACATCTCGGCGACGGCCCGGGGCAGGACGAGTGCCTCGTCCTGGGCCCCGGTTTCGAGGTGGACGTGGATGTCCTCGTTGCTGTCGGCGGTGCGGGACAGGTAGTCGTTGACCCGCCGCAGGGCGCGCTGGGCCTCGCCGGCGTCGACGACTCCGGGTTCGAGCTTCTTGCCTCCGGCTGTGCGCATCTCGCTGTCTCCAATCTCTCCCTGTCGAATTATTCGCAATAAACGAAGCAAACGCAATACGCGATGCGGCTGTGCCGCCCTTGTCAGGGGAGGTGGGTGGACTGCACACTGGTACCGACCGAACGGTCAGTCGGGAGGTGGGTTGCGGTGACGGTGGCCGATGCGGGTGAGGCGCTGGCAGGGCGGTTCGAGGCGGTGGTGGCTGCGGACCAGCGGGTGGAGCCTCGGGACTGGATGCCGGAGGCGTACCGGGCGACGCTGGTGCGGCAGATCGCGCAGCACGCGCACTCCGAGATCATCGGCATGCAGCCAGAGGGGAACTGGCTGACCAGGGCCCCCTCGCTGCGCCGGAAGGCGATCCTGCTGGCCAAGGCTCAGGACGAGGCCGGGCACGGGATGTACCTGTACGCGGCGGCCGAGACCCTCGGGGTGGACCGGGCCGAGCTGACCGAGAAGCTGGTCAGCGGGCGGCAGAAGTACAGCTCGATCTTCAACTACCCGACGCTGACCTTCGCCGACGTGGGCGTGATCGGCTGGCTGGTGGACGGCGCGGCGATCTGCAACCAGGTGCCGCTCTGCCGGTGCAGCTACGGGCCGTACGCCCGGGCGATGGTGCGGATCTGCAAGGAGGAGTCCTTCCACCAGCGGCAGGGCTACGAGCTGCTGATGACGATGATGCGCGGCACCGAGGGCCAGCGCGCGATGGTGCAGGACGCGGTGGACCGCTGGTGGTGGCCGTCGCTGATGATGTTCGGCCCGCCGGACGGCGACTCGCCGAACACCGCGCAGTCCATGGAGTGGCGGATCAAGCGCCACACCAACGACGAACTGCGCCAGCGCTTCGTCGACATGACGGTGCCCCAGGCGGAGCACCTCGGCGTCACCCTCCCCGACCCGGCGCTGGCCTGGAACGAGGAGCGCGGCGGCTGGGACTTCGGCGAGCCGGACTGGTCCGAGCTCAAGCAGGTGATCAAGGGTCAGGGCCCGTGCAACGCGCAGCGGGTGGAGCGCCGCCGGGCCGCCTACGAGGACGGGGCCTGGGTCCGCGAGGCCGCCCTGGCCCACGCGGCCAAGCAGAGGCAGAAGGACGAGGAGAAGCGATGAGCAAGGCCGACTGGCCGCTGTACGAGGTGTTCGTCCGCCCCCGGCGGGGTCTGAACCACGTGCACGTCGGCTCGCTGCACGCCGCCGACGACCGGATGGCGCTGCTGGCCGCCCGCGACCTCTACACCCGGCGGAACGAAGGCGTCAGCCTCTGGGTGGTGCCCTCCGGCGCGATCACCGCCTCCACCCCGGACGAGCAGGACCCGTTCTTCGCCCCCAGCGGCGACAAGGTCTACCGTCACCCGACCTTCTACGACATCCCCGAGGATGTCCCGCACATCTGACGGGGGAACAGCATGAGCGACGACCACGTGTACCTGAGCCTCGCCGAGGCCGAGGCCGGCCCGGAGGGCGAGGCCCGCTGGGCGTACGGCACCGGCTTCGCCGACCCGCTGCTCGGGGTGGACCGCGCCGTCCCGGCGGGGGTGGACCCGGCCGCGCTGGCCGCGTTCTGCCTGATGCTCGGCGACGACGCGCTGGTCCTGGCCCAGCGGCTGATCGAGTGGTGCACCCGGGCGCCCGAGCTGGAGGAGGAGGTGGCGCTGGCCAACCTCGGCCTCGACCTGCTCGGCCAGGCCCGCCAACTGCTCACCCGGGCCGGCCAGGTGGACGGCACCGGGCGGACCGAGGACGACCTGGCGTACTGGCGCGAGGACCACGAGTTCCGCAACGTCCGCCTGGTCGAGGTCCCGAACGGCGACTTCGCGCACACCGTGGCCCGGCTGCTGCTGTTCTCCACCGCCCGCCTGGCGCTCTTCGAGCGGCTGGCCGGCCACGCCGACCCGGTGCTGTCGGCGGTCGCCGCCCGCGGCGTCAAGGAGCTGGCCTATCACCGCGAGTACGCCGCCGCCTGGACGCTGCGGCTCGGCGACGGCACCGCGTACTCCGCCGAGCGGATGCGGGCCGGGCTGGCGGCGGTCTGGCCGCTGCTGGACGAGCTGTTCACGCCCCATCAGGTGGAGCTGGACCTCGGGGTGGACGTCGCCGGGCTGCGCGAGCCGGTGCTGGCCACGCTCGCGGAGGTGCTGGCCGAGGCCGGTCTGGAGCTCCCCGACGCCGCGCCGATGGCCCGGGTCGGCGGCCGGGCCGGGCGGGACGGCGTGCACACCGAGGCGCTCGGGCTGATGCTGGCCGAGCTCCAGGTGGTGGCCCGGGCGCACCCGGGGGCGACGTGGTGACCACCTTGCGCCCTGCTCTGGAGGTCGCCGCCGAGGTGCCCGACCCGGAGTTGCCGATGCTCACGCTGGCCGACCTGGGCGTGCTGGCCGGGGTCGAGCAGCACGGCGAGGCCGTCACCGCCTGGCTCACCCCGACCTACTCCGGCTGCCCGGCGGTGGCCGAGATGGCCGCCGACGTGGCCGGCCGGCTGCGGGCCGCCGGGTACCGGGAGGTGGACGTACGGCTGCGGCTCGACCCGCCGTGGTCCACCGACCTGATCACCGAGGCGGGCCGGGCCAAGCTGGCCGCCGCCGGGATCGCCCCGCCGCACGCCGTCGCCGCGTCCTCCTCCCCGGGCCTGCTCACCCTGGGCCGGACCAGGCTCGCGGTGGAGTGCCCGCAGTGCGGCAGCCGGGAGACGGAGGAGCTGTCCCGCTTCGGCTCCACCTCCTGCAAGGCGCTCTGGCGCTGCCGCGACTGCCGGGAGCCCTTCGAACGGATCAAGGAGATCTGACCCGTGACCACCACCGCCCCGCGCCGCCTGGCCTTCCACTCCCTGCGGATCGCCGAGCTGGAGCAGCTCTGCGAGGACGCCGTCGCGGTCACCTTCGAGGTGCCGCCGGAGCTCGCCGAGGAGTACGCCTTCCGCCCCGGCCAGACCCTGACGATCCGTCGGATCGTGGACGGCGTGGACGAGCGGCGCTCGTACTCGATCTGCGCCCCGGCCGGGGGAGCGCTGCGGATCGCGGTCCGCGAGGTGCCGGGCGGGCTGTTCTCCCGCTGGCTGGTCCGGGAGGCGGCGGCCGGCACCGAGGTCGAGGTGCTGCCGCCGGTCGGCCTGTTCACCCCCGACCTCTCGGTGCCCGGTACCCACGTGCTGCTGGCGGCGGGCTCCGGGATCACCCCGATGCTCTCGATCGCGGCCTCGGTGCTGGCGGACGGCGTCTCGCAGGTGGTGCTGGTCTACGGGAACCGGCGCAGCGACACGGTGATGTTCGCCGACGAGCTGGCCGACCTGAAGGACCGTCACCTCGGCCGCCTCCAGCTGGTCCACGTGCTCTCCCGGGAGAGCCGCGACGCCGAGCTGCTCAGCGGCCGGCTCGACCCGGAGCGGGTCCGGGCCCTGCTGACCGCCCTGGTGGACGCCCCCGAGGTGGACCACTGGTGGCTCTGCGGCCCGTACGGCATGGTGATCGGCGCCAAGGAGCTGCTGCACGAGCTGGGCGTCCCGGCCGAGCGGGTGCACCAGGAGCTCTTCCACGCCGAGGACGAGCCCTTCACCGAGCGCACCGAGGACGAGCCGGTCGACGCCGACGCCGCCGAGGTCACCGTCATCCTCGACGGCCGCTCCGGCACCCTCTCCCTCCCGCGCGACCGCTCCATCCTGGACGGCGCCCAGCGCTCCCGCCCCGACCTCCCGTTCGCCTGCAAGGGCGGCGTCTGCGGCACCTGCCGCGCCCTGGTCACCGAGGGCGAGACCACCATGCGCCGCAACTTCGCCCTGGAGGAGAAGGAGCTCGCCGCCGGCTACGTCCTGACCTGCCAGGCCCGCCCGGTCTCCGACAAGGTCACGGTCGACTTCGACCGGTAGGGGTTGCCCCCGGCCCGGGTCAGCCGTGCGACTCGGGCTTCGAGCAGGCGCCGGCGATCAGCAGCAGCACGGCGGCGGGCAGGAGCAGGAACCAGCCGAGCATCAGGCCGAGCACCGAGGCGACCGTCAGCACGGCGGCCGCCGCCCAGCTCAGGAAGCGGAAGCCCCAGGCGTGGGAGGCCAGTTGCGGGGCCAGGGTGAGGAGGCCGAGGACCGCCAGCGGCGAGCCCACGACGGGGGCGACCGAGAACCCCCACAGGACCACCGGCACCGCGCAGAGCGCGGCCACCGCGGCCACCACCCGTGCGGCTCCCGGCGCGACGACGACTTGCTGGCTCATGCTCCCCCCGAGGTTCTTGAACGCGTTCAAAGTCTGCCTCGGCGGCTGACGTACCGTCAAGCGCGCCCACGGCGCGGACCCCGGCCCGGGAGGGTCGCCCGCATGACCCAGCGCCACTTGGCGATCCGGCGGTCCCGGGCGAAGCCGAAGGCGGTGTAGAGCTCCTCCGGGCCGGTGTGGAAGTAGGCGCCGCGCTGGGGCGGGCGGGCCTCGGTCTGTTCGGGGTAGGCCTCGACCGTGCCGCCGCCGGCGGCGGTGATCGCGGCGAGGGCGGCCGCGACGGCGGCGCGGGCGACCCCGTGGCCGCGGTGGGCGGTGGCGGTGAAGACGCAGCCGATCCGCCAGTCGGGGAGCCGGTCGAGCTGCCTGGCGTAGGCGGCGGGGTTCTTGATGTTCGGCAGCTCGGCCGGGGGCCCGAACTGGCACCAGCCGACGCACTCGCCGGCTTCGTCGTACACCAGCACCTGGTGGCAGCTGCCGCGCTCCACCTGGGCCAGCTTGGCCGCCCGGTTGTCCTCGGGGGAGGCGGCGCCGCGGACGCCCTCGGGGTGGAAGCCCATGCACCAGCAGCCGCCCCAGACGCCGTGGTGACGCTCCACCAGGGCCGCGAAGTCGTCCCAGGTGGCGGGGGTGAGCGGCCGGGTGGTGTAGTGCCGGTCCTCCGTCATGCCCGCATCGTCGGACGCGGGCCGGGCACCGGCAAGGCGCACCGCCGGTCAGGACGGGACGGCCGCCCGCTCGTGCGGGTCGCCGAGGAGGGTGGCGATCTCGTGGGCGGCGGCGCGGCCGGCGCGGTTGGCGCCGATGGTGGAGGCGGAGGGGCCGTAGCCGAGCAGGTGGACGCGGGGGTCGTCGGTGGCGCGGGTGCCGGTGAGGCGGATGCCGCCGGCGGGGGTGCGCAGGTGGAGCGGGGCGAGGTGGGCGGTCTCGGCGCGGAAGCCGGTGGCCCAGACGATCGCGTCGAAGGCCTCCTCGTGCTCGCCCCAGGCCACGCCGTGCTCGGTGAGGCGGTCGAACATCGGCCGCCGGTGCAGGGCGCCCAGCTCCTCGGCCCGGCGGTACGCGACCGAGGGGCCGAGGCCGGTGACGCTGACCACGCTGCGCACCGGCAGACCCTCCCGGACCCGCTGCTCGACCAGCGCGACGGCGGCCCGGCCGGACTCGGGGGTGAACGGACCGTCCCGGTACTCGGGCTCACGCCGCGTCACCCAGACCGTCTCGCCCACGGCGGCCACCTCGGAGAGCACCTGGATCGCCGAGGCCCCGCCGCCGACCACCAGCACCCGCCGGCCGGCGAACTCCTCGGGCCCGCGGTAGTCGGCGTAGTGCAGCTGACGGCCCGTGAAGTGCCCCGGGTAGAACGGCAGGAAGGGCCTGGTCCAGGTGCCGGTGGCGTTCACCAGCGCCCGGGCCCGCCACTGCCGCCCGGCGTCGCCGCTCACCAGCAGCCGCCCGTCCGGCAGCGACTCGACCGAGGAGACCCGGACCGGCCGGACCACCGGAAGCGCGTGCCTGGCCTCGTACGCGGCGAAGTAGCCGGGCACCACCTCGCGGGCCGGCGCCCCCGGGTCGGGCTCGGGCAGCTCGAAGTCGGGCAGGTCGTGGAAGCCGTGCACGGTGGCCATCCGCAGCGAGGGGGAGCGGTGGGCCCAGGCGCCGCCGGGGGCCTCGTCCGCGTCCAGCACCACGAAGCCGGTGTACGGGGCGAAGCCGCGTCGGCGCAGGTGGTAGGCGGCCGACAGGCCGGCCTGCCCGGCCCCGATCACCACGACGTCGACGTCCACCGTTGTTTCACCGTAAACAGTCACGGTGGTGAAACATCGACGGGGGTGGGGCTGTTCCCGGGGCTAGTCTCGGGGCATGACGATGCGCAAGGCCGTTCCCGCGAGTGTCGAAGCCATGCTGGATGACCTGGGGAGGCTGATACGGGCCGAATCCCCCTCGGACGACCCGACGGCGCTCAAGGCCTCGGCCGGAGTGGTCGCCGAGATGATCGAGCAGCGCCTGGGCGGGTCGGCCGAGATCGTCGAGCGCGACGGGCTGCCGCACGTCCACTGGTCCGGCGGCGGCGAGCCGAAGGTGCTGATCCTCGGTCACCACGACACCGTCTTCCCGCTCGGCACCCTGGAGCGCCGCCCGTTCACCGTCGCGGACGGACGGGTCACCGGGCCCGGGGTCTTCGACATGCTCGGCGGACTGGTCCAAGCGGTGCACGGCCTGGCCACGCTCGACGACCTGTCAGGTGTGGAGATCCTGGTGACCGCGGACGAGGAGGTCGGCTCCCGCAGCTCGCGGGCGCTGATCGAGGAGCGGGCACTGGCCTGCGGCGCGGTGCTGGTCTTCGAGGGCGCGGCCGACGGCGGCGGGCTCAAGACCGCCCGCAAGGGCACCGGCGGCTTCCACGTCACCGTCACCGGCCGGGCCTCGCACGCCGGGCTGGAGCCCGAGGCCGGGGTCAACGCCCTGATCGAGGCCGCCCACCAGGTGCTCGCCATCGCCGCCCTGGGCCGCCCCGAACTCGGCACCACCGTCACCCCGACCGTGGCCACCGCGGGCACCGCGGAGAACGTGGTGCCGGCCGAAGCGACCGTCCTGGTCGACGTCCGGGTCGAGACGCGGCAGGAGAAGGAACGGGTGGAGGCGGCCTTCGCGGCGCTGACCCCGGTGGTCGAGGGCGCGCGGATCGCCGTCTCGGGCGGGATCAGCCGGCCGCCGATGCCCGAATCCGCCTCCGCCTCGCTGTTCGCGGTGGCCCGTGAACTGCTCCCCGGCGTCGAGGGCCGCTCGGTCGGCGGCGGCAGCGACGGCAACTTCACGGCGGCGCTCGGCGTCCCGACCCTCGACGGGCTGGGCGCGGTCGGCGGCGGGGCCCACTCCGACGACGAGTACCTGCTGGTCGACTCCATGGTCGAGCGCGCGGGCCTGGTCGCCGGGCTGGTGCTGGCCATCCGCCGGAACTGACGGACCGTCGGCGGGCGGCTCCGGCCGCCCGCCGCCCGGCGCTACTGGACCGGCGAGATCACCACGGCCGTCCCGTACGCGCAGATCTCCGTCCCGAGGTCGGCCGCCTCGGTGACGTCGAAGCGCATCATCAGCACCGCGTTCCCGCCGCGGGCCTTGGTCTGCTCGACCAGCCGCTCCATCGCCTGGTTCCGGGACTCGACCAGGGTCTTCGTCAACCCCTTCAACTCCCCTCCCAGCATGGACTTCAGGGAGGCGCCGATCTGCGTCCCGATGTGACGGCTGCGCACGGTCAGGCCGAAGACCTCCCCGATCACCCGGTCCACCCGGTAGCCCGGGACGTCGTTGGTCGTGACCACCAGCACGTCGGCGCCCGGGCCCTGCCCGCCGCCGAACTCTTCGAGGTTGCTCATGGTTGCCATCCTGCAACCCGGGGACCGGCCAAGCAGGTGGACTCGCTCGGGCACAGCCTGTAAACCTGGTCCCATGGGCGAGCGAAGCGATCATCCACAGGGGCCGGGCGCGGCGGCTGACTCCGGCGCGCAGGAGATCGAAGCAACGGTGGTGCTCGGCATCCGGATCACCGACTGGGACCAGCTGCGCCGCGCCGCGCGGGCCGCCGTCGAGGAGCTGGACTTCGCCGGGGTCGATCCGGAGGGACAGCGGGCGGCACTCCTGCGGGAGGTCTCCGAGGACCCCAACGCGGCGCTCGGCGCGCTGCTCCACCCCGACCGGCTGGTGGCCGCGATCCCCGGCGTCGAGGCGATCGGCGGCACCCTGGAGATCGCCGTCACCGACGACTTCGCCCCGGACTTCGCCGAGCTCTTCCCGCTCGACCTGGACGAGGAGGAGGGCGGCGGCACCGGGGACTGGACCCTCACCCCGCGCACCGCCTGTCTGATCCACACTCAGCTCATCACGCTGGCCGACGCCGCGTACGACGACCTGGACGAGCACGAGGACGACCCGGTCACCGACGAGGAGGAGGCGGACTGGGCGGTGCTCGGCCGCCTGCCGCAGCGCACCTGGCAGCTCCACCGCAGCTGGCGCCGCGCCTTCGCCCGCGCCTTCGACGACCTCGCCGAGGACCTCGCCCTCGGCGAGTGGCCGCTGCCCCGCAACCTGGCCGAGGAACTGGCCCTGCGGCTGGCCCTGGTGGACTCCCGCGAACTGCTCGGCGCCCAGCCGCAGGCGGTGGCCGACATGATGGGCGACCTCCCGGTCGACCTCTACGACTACGACTGGGACGGCTGCGCCGACGAACTCTTCGGCGTCTACGGCCCGGACGAGGGCGACCCGGAACTGGACGCCACCGAGCGCACCGACGTCCTGCTGGCCGCCACCCACCCCGAGGGCTGGTTCCTCACCTACGAGGACGCCGAGGAACGCGACCCCACCCGCGGCTACCGCCGCTGACCGCCCGTCAGGCGTAGGTGCCGAGGGCCTCGGCCAGCCGGTCGTCCTGATCGGGCGTCAGGGCGAGCCGGGTGGAGCGGGGGCTGTGCGGGTCGGAGCAGCGCAGGACGCGGCTGGGGCGGGAGGCGGCGCCGCTGAGCGGCGAGGTCTCCTCGAAGAGCCAGCTCGGACCGTCCCAGAAGGGGTGGTCGAGCAACGACTCCGCCAACTCGTCGAGGGTCCCGCCCGGGGCGCCGATGGCGGTGAGGGCCTCGGCGACGGTCGCGACGGCGTCCG
>NZ_JBVJLD010000050.1:0-15718 GCF_055584905.1 Kitasatospora sp. NPDC088742
TGACTTTTGGCACGCTGTTGAGTTCTCAAGGAACGGTCACTTCCTTCAGGCCGCCTTCCAGCGGGCCCTCCGGGCGCTTCGTTCTTTCGTGTTTCAAGCTTATCAGATGCTTTCCGCTCCGTTTTACCGGAGTTTCGCTTTCCGATTTCGCTTTCCGCCTTTCGGCGCTCCCGAACTCTACCAGAGTTCCTCGGGCTCGATTTCCCTTCTCGATTTCATTCGGAGAAGTTCCGCCGGCCACTTGGGGCAACCCGGAGAACATTACGCACCGGGTTGCCCCAAGTCAAACCGAGAGGACTAGACCTCTACGACGACCGGAACGATCATCGGACGGCGGCGGTAGTTGTCCGCCACCCACTTGCCGATGATGCGGCGGACCAGCTGCTGCACCTGCCGGACCTCGATGACACCGTCCCCGGCCGACTTCTGCAGGCCCTCCTGGAGCTTGGCCACCACCGGGGCGAAGGCACCGTCGTCGATGCCGGAGCCGCGGGCCTGGATGGTCGGGCCGCTCACGATCTTGCCGCTGGCGGAGTCGACCACCACGAAGACCGAGATGAAGCCCTCCTCGCCGAGGATGCGGCGGTCCTTCAGGGAGGCCTCGGTGATGTCGCCCACCGACGAACCGTCGACGTACACGTAGCCGGCCTGGACCTTGCCGACGATCTTGGCGACGCCGTTCTCGAGGTCGACCACCACGCCGTCCTCGGCGATGACGGTGCGGTTCTTCGGGACGCCGGTCTTGATGCCGAGGTCGGCGCAGGCCCGCAGGTGACGCCACTCGCCGTGGACCGGCATCAGGTTCTTCGGCCTGCAGATGTTGAAGAAGTACAGGAGCTCGCCGGCCGAGGCGTGGCCGGAGACGTGCACCTTGGCGTTGCCCTTGTGGACGACGTTGGCGCCCCAGCGGGTCAGACCGTTGATGACCCGGTAGATCGCGGTCTCGTTGCCGGGGATCAGCGAGGAGGCCATGATCACGGTGTCGCCCTCGACGATCCGGATCTGGTGGTCGCGGTTGGCCATCCGGGACAGCGCGGCCATCGGCTCGCCCTGGGAGCCGGTGCAGACCAGGACGACGTCCTTGTCCGGCAGGTCGTCGAGGGTCTTGACGTCGACGATCATGTTGCCCGGCACCTTGAGGTAGCCGAGGTCACGGGCGATGCCCATGTTGCGGACCATCGAGCGGCCGACGAAGGCGACCTTGCGCTTGTGCTCGTGCGCGGCGTCCAGCACCTGCTGGATGCGGTGCACGTGGCTGGCGAAGGAGGCCACGATGATGCGCTTCTCCGCGTTGGCGAAGACGTTGCGCAGCGCCGCGGAGATGTCGCGCTCGTGCGGGATGAAGCCGGGGACCTCGGCGTTGGTGGAGTCCACCAGCAGCAGGTCCATGCCCTCCTCGGCCAGCTTGGCGAAGGCCGGGAGGTCGGTGAGGCGGCCGTCCAGCGGGAGCTGGTCCATCTTGAAGTCGCCGGTGGCGACGACCATGCCGGCCGGGGTGCGGACGGCGACGGCCAGGGCGTCCGGGATGGAGTGGTTGACGGCGATGAACTCGCAGTCGAAGGGGCCGATCCGCTCGCGGTCGCCCTCCTTGACCTCCAGGACGTACGGGCGGATCCGGTGCTCGGCGAGCTTGGCCTCGATCAGGGCGAGGGTCAGCTTGGAGCCGATCAGCGGGATGTCCGGGTTCTCCCGCAGGAGGAACGGGACGGCACCGATGTGGTCCTCGTGACCGTGCGTCAGGACGATGCCGTCGATCTTGTCGAGGCGGTCCCGGATGGAGGTGAAGTCCGGCAGGATCAGGTCGACGCCGGGCTGCTCGTCCTCGGGGAAGAGCACGCCGCAGTCGATGATGAGCAGCCGGCCCGCGTGCTCCAGCACGGTCATGTTGCGACCGATCTCGCCGAGGCCGCCGAGCGGGGTGATCCGGATGGCGCCGGGCTTGAGGGCCGGGGGCGTGCCGAGGTCGGGGTGAGGGTGGCTCAAAAGACTCTCCTTACGACGCACGCCACATGCCCGGGGGTCCTCCCCTGCTGACACGTGGCGTGCGTGCTTCGATGGTTTCCTACTTACCAGGTCTGATGCATCGCGCCTTCGGTCCGGTCCAGCGGCAGGCCTCGGGAGGCCCGGCGAGCCGGGGCGCGCACGTCTTGTCGGTTACAGGTGTACCCCGCCGGCGGCGAGATCCTCCTTCAACCGCGCGATCTCCTCCTCGGTGGCGGAGACCAGCGGCAGGCGGAGCGGTCCGGCCGGGTGGCCCTGCAGGGTGAGCGCGGCCTTGGTGAGGATCACGCCCTGAGTGCGGAACATACCGCTGAACACCGGCAGCAGGCTCTGGTGAATCGCGGTGGCCTTCGCCACGTCGCCGTCGCGGAAGGCGTCGATCATGGTGCGCAGCTCGCCGGCCACCACGTGGGCGACCACGCTGACGATGCCGACGGCCCCCACCGAGAGCAGTGGCAGGTTGAGGATGTCGTCACCGGAGTACCAGGCGAGGCCGGAGCGGGAGATCGCCCAGGAGGCCGCGCCGAGGTCGCCCTTGGCGTCCTTGTTGGCGACGATCCGGGGGTGCTCGCCGAGCCGGACCAGGGTCTCGGTGCTCAGCGCGACGCCGGACCTGCCGGGGATGTCGTAGAGCATCACGGGGAGGCCGGTGGTGTCGGCGATGGCGACCGTGTGCCGGTACAGGCCTTCCTGCGGGGGCTTGCTGTAGTACGGGGTGACCACCAGCAGGCCGTGGGCGCCGGCCGCCTCGGCCTGGCGGGCCAGCTCGGCGCTGTGGTGGGTGTCGTTGGTGCCGACCCCGGCGACGACGTGCGCACGGTCCCCGACCGCCTCCACGACGGCGCGGACCAGCTGGGCCTTCTCCGCGTCGCTGGTGGTGGGGGACTCGCCCGTGGTGCCGTTGATCACGAGACCGTCGTTGCCGGAGTCCACCAGGTGGGTGGCGAGGCGCTGGGCGCCGTCGAGGTCGAGCGCGCCGTCGGCGGTGAACGGGGTGACCATCGCGGTCAGCACCCGGCCGAAAGGCGTCTGGGGGGTGGAGGTCGGAGCCATGGGTCCAAAACTACTCGTAGGCACCCCGGGGGTATCCGGAGCGGTCCAGGGTTCGGACAGGTGTGGCGTGGCACTGACGGCCCGTCAGCCGCCCGTTCCGGCTCCCGGCATGGGATTCCGGTGCTACCCGCTCGGGGGTTCGAGCAGCACCGGAATCCGTGACCTGAGCCTAGGGAGCCCTCAGAATCACCGCAATCCAGACATGCCGGACACGCCACTCCTATGCCTGTCGGCCCAGGTCAGGGGGCCACGCGGCCGTGCTTCTCGAAGGCCGCATGGGTGAGCGGCATGAGCTTCGCCCACTCCGCCTCCATGCCCTCGGCGACCATCTCGATCTCGCGCTGCGGGAAGGAGGGCACGGTGGCGTTCTCCTTCTTGGTCCGCAGCGAGAGGAAGTGCATCAACGAGCGGGCGTTGCAGGTGGCGTACATCGAGGAGAACAGGCCGACCGGCAGCACGGCCCGGGCCACCTCGCGGGCCACGCCCGCCTCCAGCATCTCCTGGTAGGCGGTGTACGAGGCCCGGTAGGCGGCCTCCATCTGCTCCGTCACCACGTCCTGCTGCTCCGGGGTGCCGTCGACGAACTCGTACCGGCCCGGGCGGCCCTGCTGGACCAGCTTGCGCTCGGCGCCGGGCACGTAGAAGACCGGCTCCAGGTTGCGGTAGCGGCCGGACTCCTCGTTGTACGACCAGCCGCTGCGGTGCCGGTGGAACTCGCGGAAGACGAAGATCGGCGCGCTGATGAAGAAGGTCATCGAGTTGTGCTCGAAGGGGGTGCCGTGGCGGTCCCGCATCAGGAAGTTGATCAGGCCGGCCGACTTCTCCGGGTCCTGGGACAGCGCCTCCAGCGACTGCTCACCCGCGGTGGAGACCCGCGCGGACCAGATGACGTCCGAGTCGGCGGCGGCGCTGCGCACCAGCTGCACCGTCACGTCGTCGCGGAACTTCACTTCGCTGCTCAACTCTTGCTCCCAATCGGTTCGTTGCTCCCGTGCAGCTTGATGGCGTGCTGCATGGTCCTGCGGGCCCGCGGCGTGTCCCCCGCGTCCGCGTACGCCACGGCCAGGCGGAAGAACACCCGCCAGTCCCCCGGTGCCGCCTCCGCCTCCGCCTTGCGGCGGGCGAACACCTCGTCGGCCGAGGCCCGGTCGATCCGCCCGCCGCTGGTGCGGCGCAGCTCGTCCACCGGGAGGCCCCCCTCGGCCTCCAGCTCCTCGGCCAGCCGCTCGCTGGCCCGGCCGAACCGCACGGTCGCGCGCAGGAACCAGACGCCGATCGCCGGGATGACGAAGGCGCAGACGCCCAGGCCGATGCCGAGCGGCTTGCCGGTGGCGATCAGCTGGACGCCCTCGCCGACGCAGATCAGCGAGACCAGCAGCAGGGCCGCGGAGAGCGCGAAGAAGCCGGTGCGCGAGGTCATCCGGTACTCAGAGCTCCATGAAGTGTTCGAGGCCGAAGGTCAGCCCCGGGCGCCCGGCCACCTTGCGCACGCCGAGCAGGATCCCCGGCATGAAGCAGCTGTGGTGCAGCGAGTCGTGACGGATCGTCAGGGTCTCGCCGGTGTCGCCGAGCAGCACCTCCTGGTGGGCCAGCAGGCCGCGCAGCCGGACCGAGTGGACCGGCACGCCGTCCACGTCGGCGCCGCGGGCGCCGGGCAGGCCGTGGGTGGTCGGGTCGGACTGCCGGGGCAGGCCGGCCTCCTCCCGGGCGGCGGCGATCAGCTGGGCGGTGCGGGCGGCGGTGCCGCTGGGGGCGTCCGCCTTGTGGTTGTGGTGCAGCTCCACGACCTCGACGGTCTCGAAGTACTTCGCGGCCTGCTGGGCGAACTTCATCGACAGCACCGCGCCGACGGAGAAGTTCGGCGCGATCAGCACGCCGACCCCGGGGGCCTCGGCCAGCCAGCCGCGCAGGGTGGCGAGCCGCTCCTCGGTCCAGCCGGTGGTGCCGGTGACGACGTGGATGCCGTTGCGGACGCAGTGCTCCAGGTTGGCCATCACCGCGTCGGGGTGGGTGAGTTCGACCGCGACCTCGGCGCCCTTGAGCTCCTCCAGCGAGGAGGAGCGGCCGAGCGCGGCGGTCAGCTCCAGGTCCGGGGCCGCGGTGACGGCCTTGACCGCCTCCGAGCCGATCCGGCCGGTGGCGCCGATGACGGCGACAGACGTCATGTCAGGAGTCCTCTCAGGCCAACAGGGTGGCGAGCGCGTCGGCCCGCTTCTGGTTGATCGGGCCGATCAGCGCGAGCGAGGGCCGGTGCGCGCCGAGCACGTCCCGGGCCACCGCGTGGACGTCCTCCAGGGTGACGGAGGAGATCCGCTCCAGCATCTCGCTGACCGACAGGTGCTGGCCGTAGCTGATCTCGGCCTTGCCGATCCGGTTCATCAGCGAGCCGGTGTCCTCCATGCCGAGCACGGTGGAGCCGGAGATCTGGCCGATCGCGCGGCGCAGCTCCTCCTCGGTGATGCCCTCGGCGACCACCTTGGCCAGCTCCTCGCGGCAGATCTCCAGCACCTGCTCGACCCGCTTGGGCTGGCAGCCGGCGTAGATGCCGAACAGGCCGCTGTCGGCGTAGGAGGAGGAGTACGAGTAGACCGAGTAGGCCAGCCCGCGCTTCTCCCGGACCTCCTGGAACAGCCGCGAGCTCATCCCGCCGCCGAGCGCGGCGTTGAGCACCCCGAGGGCCCAGCGGCGCTCGTCGTGCCGGGGAACGCCGGGCACCCCGAGCACCAGGTGGGCCTGCTCGGTCGGGCGGTTGAGCACCTCGACCCGGCCGGCCGTGCGCAGCGCGCGGACGCCCTTGCGGACCTCGGAGGGGTGGCCGGCCGAGCGGGCCAGCACCGGCGCGAAGGCCTTGCGGACCTGTCGGACCACGGTCGCGTGGTCGAGGTTGCCGGCGGCGGCGACCACCAGCTGCTCAGGCTTGTAGCGGCGGTGGAAGAAGCCGGCGATCTGATCGCGGGTCAGGTTGGTGACCGTCTCCTGGGTGCCGAGGATCGGGCGGCCCAGCGGGGTGTCGCCGTAGATCACCTTGGCGAACAGGTCGTGCACCACGTCGCCCGGGTCGTCCTCGGCCATCGCCATCTCCTCGAGGATGACGCCGCGTTCGGCCTCCACGTCCTCGGGGCGGATCAGCGAGCCGGTGAGCATGTCGCAGACCACGTCGATGGCCAGCGGCAGGTCGGTGTCGAGCACCCGCGCGTAGTAGCAGGTGTTCTCCTTGGCGGTGAACGCGTTCATCTCGCCGCCGACCGCGTCGAGCGCGGCGGAGATCTCCAGTGCGGTGCGCCGGGCGGTGCCCTTGAAGAGCAGGTGCTCCAGGTAGTGGGTGGCGCCGTTCAGCGCCGGGGTCTCGTCCCGGGAGCCGACGCCGACCCAGATGCCGAAGGTCGCGGAGCGGACCGTCGGGAGGGTCTCGGTGACGACCCGCAGACCGCCGGGGAGGACGGTGCGGCGCACGGTGCCGGCGCCGTCCACGCCCTTGAGCAGGGTCCGGGTGGAGCCGGGGCGCTGCTGCGCCGCGCTGGCCTGGGCCACGGGCTTCCTTCCAGGTGGTGCGAGGAACATTCGACGAACAGGGTGCGGCCCGCGCACTCCGGGGAGCGCGCGGGCCGCGGTGGAGCTAACGGAGCGTCACTCGGCGGCGGGAGCGGCGTCCTCGCCGTCCTCGCCCTCGACGACCGGGATCAGCGAGAGCTTGCCGCGCGGGTCGATCTCGGCGATCTCGACCTGCACCTTGGAGCCGACGGCCAGCACGTCCTCGACGTTCTCCACGCGCTTGCCACCGGCGAGCTTGCGGATCTGCGAGATGTGCAGCAGGCCGTCCTTGCCCGGCATGAGCGACACGAACGCACCGAAGGTCGTGGTCTTCACCACGGTGCCCAGGTAGCGCTCGCCGACCTCCGGCATGGTCGGGTTGGCGATCTGGTTGATCGTGGTGCGGGCGGCCTCGGCGGCCGGACCGTCGCTGGCACCGATGTAGATGGTGCCGTCGTCCTCGATCGTGATCTCGGCGCCGGTGTCCTCCTGGATCTGGTTGATCATCTTGCCCTTGGGGCCGATGACCTCACCGATCTTGTCCACCGGGATCTTGATGGTGATGATGCGCGGGGCGTACTGCGACATCTCGTCCGGGGCGTCGATCGCCTCGTTCATCACGTCGAGGATGTGCAGGCGGGCGTCCTTGGCCTGCTTCAGCGCGGCGGCCAGCACCGAGGCCGGGATGCCGTTGAGCTTGGTGTCCAGCTGCAGCGCAGTGATGAAGTTGCGGGTACCGGCGACCTTGAAGTCCATGTCACCGAACGCGTCCTCGGCACCGAGGATGTCGGTCAGCGTGACGTAGTGGGTCTCGCCCTCGATCTCCTGGGAGATCAGGCCCATCGCGATGCCGGCCACGGCGGCCTTCAGCGGGACACCCGCGTTCAGCAGCGACATGGTCGAGGCGCAGACCGAGCCCATCGAGGTGGAGCCGTTGGAGCTCAGCGCCTCGGAGACCTGGCGGATCGCGTAGGGGAACTCCTCGCGGGTCGGCAGCACGGGCAGGATCGCCCGCTCGGCCAGCGCGCCGTGGCCGATCTCGCGGCGCTTCGGCGAACCGACGCGGCCGGTCTCGCCGACCGAGTACGGCGGGAAGTTGTAGTTGTGCATGTAGCGGCGACGCGTCTCCGGGGAGAGCGTGTCGAGCTGCTGCTCCATCCGGAGCATGTTCAGCGTGGTGACACCCAGGATCTGGGTCTCGCCGCGCTCGAACAGCGCCGAGCCGTGCACGCGCGGGATCGCCTCGACCTCGGCGGCCAGCGTACGGATGTCCGTGACGCCACGGCCGTCGATGCGCACCTTGTCGGTGATGACGCGCTCGCGGACGATCTTCTTGGTCAGCGCGTTGTAGGCGGCGCTGATCTCCTTCTCGCGACCCTCGAACTTCGGGAGCAGCTTCTCGGCCGCGATGCCCTTGATCCGGTCGATCTCGTTGTTGCGCTCGGTCTTGCCCGGGATGGTGAGGGCCTTCGCGAGGTCGCTCTTGACGGCGTCCGTCAGGGCGGCCAGCACGTCGTCCTGGTAGTCCAGGAAGACCGGGAACTCGCCGGTCGGCTTGGCGGCCTGGGCGGCCAGCTTCGCCTGGGCGGCGCAGAGCACCTTGATGAACGGCTTGGCGGCCTCGAGACCGGCGGCCACGACCTCCTCGGTCGGAGCCTCGGCGCCCTCACCCACCAGGGTGATGGTCCGCTTGGTGGCCTCGGCCTCGACCATCATGATCGCGACGTCGCCGTCCGGCAGCGCACGGCCGGCCACGACCATGTCGAAGACGGCGTCCTCGAGCTCGGTGTGGGTCGGGAAGGCCACCCACTGACCCTTGATCAGCGCAACGCGGACGCCACCGATCGGGCCGGAGAACGGCAGGCCCGCGAGCTGGGTGGAGGCCGAGGCGGCGTTGATGGCCACCACGTCGTACAGGTGGTCCGGGTTGAGCGCCATGATCGTGCAGACGACCTGGATCTCGTTGCGCAGGCCCTTGACGAAGGACGGGCGCAGCGGACGGTCGATCAGGCGGCAGGTGAGGACCGCGTCCTCGGAGGGCCGGCCCTCACGACGGAAGAACGAGCCGGGGATGCGGCCGGCGGCGTACATCCGCTCCTCGACGTCGACCGTCAGCGGGAAGAAGTCGAAGTGCTCCTTCGGCTGCTTGGAGGCGCTGGTGGCCGACAGCACCATGGTGTCGTCGTCCAGGTAGGCCACGGCGGAACCGGCGGCCTGACGGGCCAGCCGGCCGGTCTCGAAACGGATGGTACGGGTGCCGAAGCTGCCGTTGTCGATGACGGCCTCGGCGTAGAACACGTTCTCTTCCACCTGGAAGATCTCCTCTTTCGTACGTTCCCGGAGGAGCGTCCCAGCGCTTGCTGTCTGCCGGCGGCCCTGGGCAGTTCGGGCCGGTCTTCGATCGAAGCCTCCGGGGCTTCCCTCGCTGGGGACTCCCGGGGGCCACTACCGAGGACCGGCGCCTCTCGGGCCTGGTCGGCGGTCGCGTCTGGACGCTCCTCCGGATGCGGGCGGCCTCCGTTTGAGGCCCTTCTCCCCGCTCGGTGAGTGCGTTTGTTGCCTGGGTCGGGCCGACTTCACGTCGGCGCCATGACCGGGCATGCCCCTCACCTTACAAATTCACACCCTACCGAGCGCGTCATTAGGGCGCGTGTGGTGCGGCGGGGTGGGTGGTGCCGTTCGGGTATGCAACGAGGGGCGGCTCCCCGGTGTCGGGGAGCCGCCCCTAGCAGCGGTCTTAGCGGGCGCCGCCGGCGGCACCGCGGCGGATGCCGAGGCGGTCCACCAGGGTACGGAAGCGCTCGATGTCCTTCTTGGCCAGGTACTGGAGAAGGCGGCGGCGCTGGCCGACCAGGATCAGCAGGCCACGACGCGAGTGGTGGTCGTGCTTGTGGAACTTGAGGTGCTCGGTCAGGTCCGAGATCCGGCGGGACAGCATGGCGACCTGGACCTCGGGGGAGCCGGTGTCGCCCTCCTTCTGGCCGAACTCGGCGAAGATCTGCTTCTTGACGTCAGCGGCGAGAGCCACGGCATCTCCTTCAAGGTTTCCGAGTGACCCTGGTAGACGGCACAGGGATCTGACTGAACTCGGACTGCCCAAGAGTACCAGCGCCCGCCGCCGCCCCTTACCGCAGGGTGAGGGGCGACGGCGGGCGGAAGCTCTCGACCCTTCCCCACCCGCCCCGAGCCGAAGGGGCGCGCCGGTGCCGGGGTCAAGCGCCCCGGAGGCGAGCGGGCGACTAACTGGTGGCGCCGCGGATCAGGCCGTAGATGTCGAGGACGGCCAGGGCCAGCGGGACCAGGGCGACCAGCGTCAGGCCGTCGACCATGTCCAGGATGCGGCCCCAGAAGGGGGAGACGCCCAGGCGCGGGACGACCAGGGCGATGCCGGTGAGGATGGCGGCGCCGGCCGCGATGGAGGCGGAGAGCCAGATGGTGCGCAGGTCCACCGAGGAGGAGGCGGTGGCGGACAGGATGAACTGCGGGGTGTGCAGCGAGAGGCCGATGACCAGCAGGGCCAGGCCGATCAGGCCAGCGATGGTGAGGGCGAAGACCTGGCCGGTGTAGCGGAACAGGCGGGCCCGCAGCATGGTCGAGACGCCGACGGCCAGGGCCAGCAGCTCGGCCCACATCCGGTCGCTGAAGCCGAGCACGGTGCAGGCGCCGATCACGGTGGCGGCGCAGCCGCCGACCAGGCCGACCAGCACCTCGTGGCCGCGCCGGGCCTGGTGGGCGATCCGCTCGTACTGGACGGTCTCGGAGGCGGCGGCCTCCTCGGCGTAGGAGCTGCCGCGGGTGCGGGTCTGGCCGGGGGCGTTGAAGCCGACGGGCAGGCGGGCGAAGCGGGCGGAGAGCGCGGGCAGGAAGCCGACCGCCGCGACCGCGGCGACGCCGGTGACGGCGGCGATGTCGGTGGCGGGGGTGTCGGAGAGCAGGACGGCGGCGAAGGAGGCCAGGGTGCCGGAGGCGGCCAGGAAGGCGGCGGCCACGAAGACCGAGTCCTTCTCCGGGAGCATGCCGACCAGCAGGACCGAGACCACCAGCACGGCGACGCAGCCGACCAGCAGCTGGAGGCGGCCGGGGCCGTCGCCGACGGTGGCCACCGCGATGATGCCGCTGCCGGCGATCAGGGTGTGCGGCAGGGCGCCGAGGCCGAGCGCGACGGCGGCGTCGTGGTCCTGGTAGATCCGGGCGCGGACGCCGGCGAAGGCGACCAGCACCACGGCGGTGACGCCGGCCAGGATGCCGGGCAGACCGTGCATGTCGTGCTTCAGGTCGGCGAACCAGAGCGCGAAGCCGAGCAGGGTGAGCAGCACGCCCGCCCCGATCAGGCCGAAGGAGCGCATCAGGTCCGGGCTCCAGAACCGGTGGTCGGCGCCGACCGCGCTGGCGATGGCGTCGGCCACGTCGTCGTAGACGGCCGGCGGCAGCGACTCCGCGAACGGACGCAGGCTCAGCAGGTCCCCGTCCCGCACCTGTTGGGCGGCCAGCGGCAGCCCGCTGTCCAGCACCGTGCCGTCGCGGCGGACCAGGTGGAAGCCGGTGGGCGCACCGTCCACCTGGGTCTGCCCGGAGAGCCGCAGCACCTCGGGGTAGATGTCCGCGAGCGGAACGTCCTCCGGCAGTGCGACGTCGATCCGGCTGTCCGGCGCCACGACGGTGACCCGGCAGAATCCGGTAGTGGCGTTAGAGCTCACCGGCGCTTCCCCCTGTTGCTGTGTCCGTTGTCAGCTTGGCGCCCCCGCCGGCCGGTAATTGGCACGACCCGACCAAGAGTTGGCGCGGCGACACCCTACCGTCAGATGGTTCGGACCGGGATGCCTGCCCCCGGACGGAGCGTCAGGCCGGGGCGGAGCAGGTGAGTTACGGCCCCGTGCTCGAACGGTTGACGTGCTCCCAGTAGGGTGGGCCCCTGCGCGAGGCGAACGGGGGCGATGACGCGCGACCCCGGAGGCGCCTGCGATCGGCGGAGCGGGGGCGGCGTCATCACACACGGGGCGCCCTCAAGACCCGTACGTGTCCAGTTGCGTGTGCGTGAGGGCTGATGCCAGTGAGTGTGATTACGGTCAAGCGTCCGGCGCGGGCGTATCCGCCTCCGGTACCGGACGAGCCGGTGGAGCTGGTGCCGCCGCCTGAGCTGCCGAGGGCCGGTGGCGAGGACTGGATGATGTCCCTGCTGCCGCTGCTGGGCATGGGCGGTTCGGCGGCCTTCCTCTTCAACGGCCAGGGGCCGATGAAGATGATGGGCGTACTGATGGTGGCCTCCACCGCCGCGATGGCGGTGGCGCAGGTCGTCAAGGCCCGCAAGGGCGGCAGCGCCGGTACGGCGGACGAGCGCCGGGACTACCTGAAGTACCTGCAGCAGATGCGCCGTCAGGTCCGCCGCACGGCCGACCGGCAGCGCGGCGCGCAGCTGTTCCTGCACCCCGAGCCGGACCAGCTCTGGTCGATCGTGGCCGAGGGCCGCCGGCTCTGGGAGCGGCGTCCGAGCGACCCGGACTTCGCGCAGATCCGGCTGGGCCAGGGCCCGCAGCAGCTGAACACGCCGCTGAAGGCCCCCGAGACCGCTCCGCTGGACGAGCTGGAGCCGCTCTCGGCGGCCGCCATGAAGGACTTCCTGACCGCTCACGGCACCCTGCAGGACCTGCCGTTGGCGGTCTCGCTGCGCGCCTTCTACCACATCACGGTCTGCGGCGACCCGGACACCGTGTACGGCAACGTGCGCGCGATGCTGGCCCAGCTGGCGACCCTGCACTCCCCCGACGACCTGGTCATCGGGGTGGCCGCCGCGCCCGGCGCGGTGGACGAGTGGGAGTGGGCCAAGTGGCTGCCGCACACCCAGCACCGCAAGGAGGCCGACGGCGCCGGTTCGCGCCGTCTGATCGCCACCGGGCTGGGCGAGTTGGAGGTGCTGCTGGCCACCGAGCTGAACGGCCGCAAGGGCTTCTCCCGGGACTCCGTGCCGTCCGCAGACCAGCCGCACCTGGTGATCGTGATGGACGGTGCCTCCGTCCCGCACGACTCGGTGCTGGCCGGGGTCGAGGGCGTCGAGAACGTCACCATCATCGAGGTGGTGCCGGGTGACCTGGACGAGCCGAGCGGCCACCTGGTGGTCACCCTGACCAAGGACCGGCTGCTGCTGGAGTCGGCCTCCGGGGCCTCGTACTCGGGCAAGCCGGACACCCTGTCGTCCTGGCAGTCCGAGGCGCTGGCGCGGCAGTTGGCGCCGTTCCGGGTCTCGGCCGGCGGTGACGACGGCGACCCGTCGCTGGTCTCGATGGACTTCACCGAGATGATGGAGACCGGCGACCCGGGCTCCTTCGACCCGGCCCGGCACTGGCGGCCGAAGCCGGTCTCGGAGAAGCTCAAGGTGCCGCTGGGCGTCGGCCAGAACGGCGAGTACGTCTGGCTGGACCTCAAGGAGGCCTCGCTGGCGGGCATGGGCCCGCACGGCATGTGCGTCGGCGCGACCGGCTCCGGCAAGTCCGAGGTGCTGCGCACCATCGTGCTGGCGCTCGCGGTCACGCACTCCTCCGAGGTGCTCAACCTGGTGCTCGCGGACTTCAAGGGTGGTGCGACCTTCGCCGGCATGTCGGAGATGCCGCACACCGCCGCCGTGATCACCAACCTGGAGGGCGAGGCCACCCTGATCGACCGCATGCGCGATGCGATCGAGGGTGAGATGAACCGCCGTCAGGAGCTGCTGCGCTCGGCGGGCAACTACGCGAACATCAACGAGTACGAGCGGGCCCGCGCCGCCGGCGCCCCGCTCGACCCGCTGCCCTCGCTGTTGATGATCATCGATGAGTTCTCCGAACTCCTCACCGCCAAGCCGGACTTCATCGACCTGTTCATCCAGATCGGCCGGATCGGCCGTTCGCTGGGTATGCACATGCTGCTCGCCTCCCAGCGACTGGAGGAGGGCAAGCTCCGCGGTCTGGACACCTTCCTCTCCTACCGCCTGGGTCTGCGCACCTTCTCGGCCGCCGAGTCGCGGGCCGCGATCGGCGTGCCGGACGCGTACCACCTGCCGCCCATCCCGGGCGTCGGCTACCTGAAGTTCGGCTCCGACGTGATGGAGCGGTTCCGGGCCGCGTACGTGTCCGGTCCCTACCGTCCGCCGGGCCAGCAGGTCTCCACCGGCGGCCGGGTGGTCACCGCCCAGCCGGTGCTGTTCACCGCCGCCGAGGTCGAGGTGGTCGAGCCGGTGGTCGAGGAGGTCCCGGTCGAGGTGGCCGAGGAGATCGACGACTCGCTGCTCGACACCATGCTCGACGTCTTCGTGCAGCGGATGATCTCCCAGGGCCCGCCGGCCCACCAGGTCTGGCTGGCCCCGCTGGAGACCCCGCCGTCGGTGGACCAGCTGGTGCCGCCGCTCCAGGTGACCGCCGAACGCGGCCTCACCTCGCCGGAGTTCGGTGCGCTCGGCCGTCTGGTGGTGCCGGTCGGCATCGTCGACAAGCCGCGTGACCAGCGCCGCGACGTGCTCTACCAGGACTACTCCGGCGCGGCCGGCCACGGTCTGGTGGTCGGTGGTCCGCGCTCCGGCAAGTCCACCCTGATCCGCACCATGGTGGCGGGCTTCTCCGTCACCCACACCGCGGCCGAGACGCAGTTCTACATGCTGGACTTCGGCGGTGGCGGCTTCCAGGCCCTGCAGGGCCTGCCGCACGTCGGCGGGGTGGCCGGGCGTCTGGACGTGGAGAAGGTCCGACGCACCGTCAGCGAGGTGCACGGGGTGCTCAACCGGCGCGAGGAGCTGTTCCGCTCGACCGGCATCGACACCATCGCCACCTTCCGCTCCAAGCGGGCCAACGGGCAGCTGCCGGACGAGCAGTTCGGCGACGTCTTCCTGATCATCGACGGCTGGCTGACCTTCAAGCAGGAGTTCGAGGTCCTGGAGCCGGTCATCGCCGACATCGCCCAGCGCGGTCTCGGCTACGGCGTGCACGTGATCCTCACCGCCGCCCGCTACGCCGAGGTCCGGCCGGCCCTCAAGGACCTGCTGCAGAACCGCACCGAGCTGCGGCTCGGTGACGCGATGGAGTCCGAGATCGACCGCAAGGTCGCGCAGAACGTCCCGGCCGGCCAGCCCGGCCGCGGTCTGACCGCGGACAAGCTGCACTTCCTGTCGGGCCTGCCCCGTCTGGACGGCAGCACCACCATCGAGGACCTGGTGGACGGGGTCTCCGACCTGGTCGCCCAGGTGGACGCGGCCTGGACCGGCCAGCGTGCCCCGCAGGTCCGGATGCTGCCCGCGGTGCTCGACGGGAACGCGCTGCCCAAGGGCTTCGAGCACCCCGAGCTGGGCATCGCCTTCGGTGTCGACGAGGTCGAACTCGCCCCGGCGTTCATCAACTTCGAGACCGACCCGCTCTTCCTGGTGTTCGGTGCGAGCGAGTCCGGCAAGTCGGCCGTGCTGCGCATGCTGATCAAGCAGATCACCGAGCGGTACACCCCGGACCAGGCCGGCATCGTGGTCGGCGACTTCCGCCGCTCGCTGCTGGGCGTCGTCCCGCCGGAGTACCTGGTGGAGTACGCGGCCGCCGCCCCGGCGATGAACTCGATCGTGGAGATGCTGCGCGGCGCCTGCTCGCGGCGCCTCCCCGGCCCGGACATCACCCCGGAGCAGCTGCGCAACCGCAGTTGGTACACCGGCAAGGACATGTTCGTGATCGTGGACGACTACGAGCTGGTCGCCACCTCCTCGGGCAACCCGATGGCGCCGCTGGCCGAGTTCCTCCCGTTCGCCCGGGACATCGGCCTGCGCGTGATCATCGCGCGCAGCGCCGGCGGTGCGGGCCGCTCGCTGTTCGAGCCGGTCATGCAGCGCATGAAGGAGCTCGGCGGCCAGGGTCTGCTGCTCTCCGGCGACAAGTCCGAGGGCGCCCTGCTGGGCACCGTCAAGCCGCAGCCGCTGCCCCCGGGCCGCGGTGTGCTGGTGACCCGTCGTCAGACCGCCGGGCAGACCGTCCAGACGGGCTGGCTGCCGGCTCTGTGACGGTGGCGTGAGCAAAGGGCCGTGGGCCCCCCCGCAGGGGGGGGCCCCGCCCCGTCTCGCCAGCCCCTTACCCACAGCCCCCCGCGGGTGGTCAGGACGCCCGGCGGCGCCCGGCGCGCCCCACCCCCCACC